>NZ_JANFYJ010000027.1:0-102338 GCF_024460495.1 Hungatella sp. SL.1.14
GAAGAAAAAATAGAATATGGAACTTTACAGGAGCCGGGTATGCTGTATTCAGGATACCCGGCTCTTTTCAGCTTCACGGCCGTGATACACCGGGTAAATTGTCTTTTCCAGCCCGAGATGATATAATAGAAACCATGAAAGAAATGAGCCGAAATTTTATGAAAAAGATCTGGAAAATGGGGCGCTATCGTGACGCGTCCATTCAGAAAAAACTTACGCTGTCGACATGGGTGGTGGCAATTATACCGATTATGATTATATTTGCCATTGTTTTTTTCGTGTTCACAAATGTCAGTGTGGAGAATTCAAAACGCCAGTCACAGATGCTTTTAGATAAGACGGTGGAGGAACTGGATTCGTATTTCGCGCAGGCGCAGGAAGGCATGAATTTGATGGTGACGGATATTAATGTACAGAATGCCATCGATAATTACGTGACCGGGACCTATAAGGAAAAACTGGATTTAAGGGATTTTATCAGAAACCGCCTGACCAATATGAGTACGGTGGGCAGACGAACGGGTACGATATCCATTTATATCAAGGATGCCAATCAGACCTTTTCCAGAGACTTTTCCGATCAGGATTTAGGGCTGGCCTGCTCCGGTGCTCCCTGGTTTGAAGCGCTGCTGTCAGGGGAGGCGTCCTTTGTCCGCGAGGATGGGAACTCCCTGCAGGACGGGCGGCCCGTCTGGATTCTGGCGTCCAATATTGTCAGCGTCAAAAACGGAGAGGTCCAGGGGCTGGTCTATGTGGAGCTGGATAAAAAGAAGATGATTCAGCCGTTTTACAATCTGGTGGAGGGCAGCGGAGATGAGATCATCTGTAATGGACAGGAGATTGTATCTGATGCCTACAGGGAGGGCGGCCATTTTGTTCCGCTGTACTCTTTTTCCACGGCGCTGGGGCAGAATGTGGAGTTCAGACTGCAGTTAAAGGAGCTGCAGAGAGGCTATGGCGCAGCCCTGGTTTACTTTCTGATCGGTATGGTGGTACTTATTATCCTGATCTATCTCATTGACAAGCTGCTGGCAGACTGGTTTTCCAGGAGAATCATCACGCTGCGTGATGCGACGAGGGAGATCGCCAAGGGGAATTTAGACGTGGTTGTCTGTGATGATCATCCCGATGAGATCGGGGAACTGGTGCAGAGCTTAAATACTATGGTAAAGGATATGAAGCGTCTGATTGAAAGCGAATATCTGGTTAAAATCGAGAGCCAGCAGGCCACCTTAAGGGCGCTTCAGAGTCAGATTAACCCTCATTTTATCTACAATACGCTGGAGAGCATCTCCATGCTGGCCCTGATTCGGGATCATTATGAGATTGTAGATATGGCACAGGCATTTTCCCTGATGATGCGGTATTCCATGGAGCCGTCCACTCTTGTGGCGGTCAGAGAAGAGGTCGAGAATGTGCGGAATTTTGTGACCATACAGAAAATCCGTTTCCCGGACCGTTTTCTGGTGGAGTACTCCATCGATGAGGAGTGTATGGCGGAAAAGATACCGAGGCTGACCATGCAGCCGCTGGTGGAAAATGCATTTAAGCATGGATTCGAGGACACGCCGGAGCACAAGCGTCTCCTGGTTTCTGTTCTGAAACGGCGGGGATTTCTCGTTATCAGAATATTTAACGATGGTATGGCGGTTCCGGCGGAGCGAATTGCCAGAATACGGGAGCTGCTGATGCCGGATAACCAGGAGGAGACGCTGGATTGTTTTGCTCTCAGGAATTTAAGCAGGCGTCTTAAGCTTCTGTTTGGGGAAAACAGCCGGGTGACGCTGCGCTCGGGGAAAGGCATTGGAACGATTGTTTCATTGAGAATTCCACTGCGAAAAGAGGGGGAAGAGAACGATGAGAAAGATTTTGATTTGTGACGACGAGGCCATCATACGGCAGGGAATCAGAAAAATTCTGGAAACCTGTTACAGGGATATGGAGATACGGGAATGCAGTGACGGTATGGAGGGGTATAAGACCATGGCGGTGTGGAATCCGGACGCGGTAATCACGGATATCCGCATGCCGGTGTTAGATGGGCTGGCCATGATTGAGAAGGCCCAGGCCGACGGAATCACGGCACAGTATGTGGTGATCAGCGCTTACCGGGATTTTGAGTATGCCAGGACAGCAATCCGGTGCGGAGTCCGGGAATACATTCTAAAGCCGGTGAACCGTTTTGAACTGACAGACTGCGTGTCGCGCCTCCTGGGCATTAAGGAGCCGGAGGAGGTAGAGGAAGAGAAGAAAACGTCGCCGGAGGAGAGCGGAAGCATCGGCAGGGCAGTTCAGTATATCGAAAATAATTTTTACCGCAACATCAGTCTGGAGGAGGTCAGTCAGGTGGTTCATATGAATACCGCCTATTTTTCCACGCTGTTTAAGAAGCAGACGGGTAAGAAGTACATTGATTACGTAACGGACTTACGCATGGAAAAGGCGAGAAAGCTGATTCTCAATACGGATTTAAAAATAGTGAATATCGCAGAGATGGTAGGATACAGCAGTACGAAGCATTTTGCACGAATCTATAAGGAGAAATACGGAGTCACACCCAATGGAGAAAGATAATGTGCACAATAAATACGTGAGATATAATGAAAAACTATAAAAACAGCACTAAAACAAAAATTTGGGTCCCTTCTCTTTTGATCAGCCTCTGTTATAATGAGAGTATAAAAGTTAAGCGGAATGAAACAGACCGAAATAGAAAAAAGGAGGATTTAATATGAAAAAAACGCTTGCTGTTGTACTGTCGGCCGTTATGGTCAGTGGATTAGCTTTAAGTGGATGCGGAGGAAACAGTGCATCAGTCACAACCGCCGCGCCGAAGGAGACGACTGCCGCACCGGCAGAGACAAAAAAAGAAGAGACAAAGGGAGAAGAGACTAAAGGCGAAGCCCCAGCCGGGGAACAGGTGACGATCACCATAAGCAACTGGCTGGAGGCAGAGGATGCCACATCCGCTATTTTTAAAGAACTGCTGGATGATTTTATGGCAGCCAATCCGGATATTAAGGTAGAATCTCAGGCAATCCCGTTCAACCAGTATAAGGATCAGGTCCTGATCGCAGGAACCTCCGGCAATGCGGCCGATGTCATTATGGGAAATTCCCAGATGATGAGCGCCTTTAACGGAGCGGGAATTCTGGCGGAACTCGACGATCTGGCATCGAAGGAAGTGCTCGACGATATTTACCCTGGTTATTTATCAGGAACGACCTATGACGGAAAAGTAAAAGCATTGTCCTGGGCACCCCATCCCATTGCCATGTATTACAATAAGGACTTATTTACGAAAGCCGGTTTAGATCCGGAGAAGGCACCTGCAACGTGGGATGAGATGACGGAGGCGGCGAGAGCCATTGCCAAACTCGGAAAGGACGAAGCGGGCAACACGCTCTACGGCCTGGGAATTCCAACCGGCAAGGTAGCCCATACCGGTACCGTATTTAACGGTATTTTCTATACGTACGGCGGTCACTTCGTTGATGAGAACAAAAACGTTGATTTGAATAACGAGGGCAATGTGGAGGCGCTTACCTGGACCAAACAGCTGGTAGATGAAAAAGTGATTCCGGCAGGTCTGGAAATTAAGGATTTAAGAGGTTTATTTGCATCAGGCCAGATCGGTATCATCTTCGACGGCGACATGGGACGCGGCGCTTTCAGAAGCAGCAGCGGACTGGGCGAGGAATTTGATAAAAAGATGGGAATCGCTGTAATTCCGACGGGAAAGACCGGACGCAGTGAGACCGTTTATACGGAGCACCAGCTTGGCGTATTTGCAAAATCAGAGCATAAAGAAGCGGCTGTCCGTCTGGTCGAATACTTAATCAGCAAGGATGCCATGGTGAAATACCATAAATCCAATGCAGTTCTGTCTGCAAGAAAATCCATTGCGACTCTTCCGGAGATGAACGAGGATTCCTTCATGGAAGTGTTCAACAAACAGTCTGAGACTGCCAGCCCGCTTCCGGCTACCAACGCGATGTTTGACAATGCCATGAATGAAGTGACAAAGGCGATTGAGCGAATCGTTGTCAATAATGAAGATATTAAGACCGTGCTGGAAGAGACCAATAAGACGATCAAAGAAATGTACGGACAATAAGAATGGAACAGAACTCATCAGTCTGAACGATCACTCGCACGCTCTGCGCACGAGTCACCGTGATAATCAGGAGCGGCTGCAGATCATCCTGCATCCGCTCCCTTTGTATCTATTGGAGGTTGCAATATGGGTGAAAATACGAGGAAAAAGAAAAAAATAAACTGGTTTATGGTGATGCTTTTAGTGCCCGCCCTGGCCATGCTGACAGTCACCATCATCATCCCGGTCTTTGTCGTGGTTGGAATGAGCTTCTTTCATTACAATCTGCTGGATATGGGCAATATTAAATGGAATCATTTTTCAAATTACAAAGCGGTCTTTTCCGATGCTGAGTTTATACGGACCTTTGGAAGAACGCTGGTCTATGTGTGCGGTACGGTATTTGCCCAGTTTTTTATAGGTCTGGGGGTGGCTCTGCTGTTAAACAGCGGAAGCTTAAAGGGGAGAAAGGTGTTCCGGAGCCTTTTGTTCCTTCCGTGGACGATCCCGTCGCTGGTGGTGGCGGTTACCTGGATGTTCATCTTCCAGCCGCAGTACGGCATTGTCAATTACTTACTGGGGCTGGGAGACTACAGTGTCCTGGGAAGCCCGAAGACGGCCATGCTGGGCGTTATCATTTCCGCAGTGTGGAAACAGATGCCCCTGATGATGATCATGCTTCTCTCAGGGCTTCAGACCGTACCGGAAGATTTAAAGGAGGCTGCGGAGATCGACGGTGCCACAGGAGTACAGAAATTCTGGTGTATTACGGTTCCGTGCATCATGCCGGTGGTGAAGACCGTGACGCTGACCTCCATTGTCTCCAATTTCCAGATGTTCGTCTTGTTCTTTACCATGACGGGAGGCGGTCCGGTCCGCGCGACCACCACACTGCCGCTGTATACGTATGAGACGGCGTTCTCGGGCTTCAATCTGGGAAAAGGCGCGGCCATCGGAGTCTGCTGGCTTGTGTTCCTGGTGATTTTTTCTACCATTTATAACAGGGTTCTTTCTTCCAAAGAAGTGGAATATTAGGAGGTGGGCGAATGAAGAAGAAAACTTATCGGAAAATTCTTATGTACGCGGCGATTCTGGCCGCCACGCTCTGCTTCGTATTTCCCATTTACTGGATGCTTCTCACATCCTTAAAACCCAATGAGGCGATTTTGCGCCTGCCGCCTCAGTTTCTGCCGGTAAATGCGACTCTGGCCAATTATAAAGGAATCCTGACTGATGGAAAATTCCTGATTTTTTATAAGAATAATATTATCGTCTCGGGCATCACCACGCTGGTGACGCTGACGCTGGCAGTGCTGGCAGCCTATGCATTTTCCCGGTACCGGTTTAAGGGCGACAAGTTCGTGATGATGCTGTTTCTCTCCACACAGATGTTTCCGGCCATGACGCTTTTAATTGCTCTTTACAACATGTATTTCCGCCTGGGGCTGTTAAATACGTATACGGCGCTGGTTCTGGCCTGCTCTACCAATGCGCTGCCCATGTCGGTGTGGATCCTGAAAGGCTTTTTTGATACGATTTCCAAGTCTCTGGAGGAAGCGGCCTACATTGACGGCTGTTCCAAGGGAAGAACCCTGGTACAGGTGATTCTTCCGCTGGTCAAACCCGGAATTCTGGCTGTGGGCCTTTATTCCTTCCTGATTTCCTGGGAAGATTTCCTGTGGGGTTTAACCCTTGTGAATAAGACGGAGATGAGGACGCTGGCTTCCGGTATCGCCATGACGTATTTAGGCGAGTATAACTACGACTGGGGCCGTGTGATGGCTGCTGCCGTGGGGGCAGCAGTTCCGATCCTCATTATCTTTATTTTTCTTCAGAAGTATATGATTGCCGGTCTGACGGCCGGTGCGGTAAAAGAATAGGAGGCAGTGTATGAAACAGAGACAGAATATCGTATTTTTCTTTTCGGACCAGCAGCGGGCGGATACGCTGGGCTGCAACGGCCAGCCTCTTCCGGTAACGCCGAGACTGGACCGGTTTGCCTGTGAGGATGCGGTGAATTTTGCAAGTGCATTTACACCCCAGCCGGTATGCGGGCCGGCCAGAGCCATGCTTCAGACCGGACTGTACCCCACACAGACCGGCTGCTACCGCAATGCGGTTTCCCTGCCCCTGAACCAGAAGACTCTGGCAAGGTATCTGCGGGAGGCGGGGTACCGGGTGGCTTACGTAGGAAAATGGCATCTGGCTTCCGATGAAGAGGAGAACCATTATGAGACGATTGCGGTTCCGGCCGAGAGGCGCGGTGGTTACGACGACTACTGGATGGCGGCCGATGTGCTGGAATTCACTTCCCACGGGTATGGCGGATACATCTTTGACAAGGACGGGAATAAGCTGGATTTTACCGGCTACCGGACCGACTGTCTGACCGATTATGCGGTGCGTTATATCGAGGAATATGAAGATGAGAAACCGTTTTTTCTGATGATTTCCCATATTGAACCGCACCATCAGAATGACAGGGGGGATTATGAGGGGCCGGACGGCAGCAGAGAACAGTTCGCCGGTTTTGTTCCGCCTCCTGATTTAACGCCGGGGAAGGGAGACTGGGAGCAATTCTACCCTGATTATCTGGGGTGCTGCCACGCCCTGGACTGGAATTTCGGCCGTGTCGTAGATGCGCTGAAAGCGCGGGGCATCTATGAGGATACCATGGTGATTTACGGCAGTGACCATGGCTGCCATTTCCGCACCCACGCGGATGAGGTCGAAAAAGGTGGATACGATGACTATAAACGCAACAGCTTCGAGGGAACCATACACGTCCCGCTGCTGATTAAAGGGAACGGATTTGAAAAAGGGAAGCGGGAGGAGAAGGTGGTGAGCCTGATAGACTTGCCGAAGACGATTCTGTCCGCCGCCGGATACGATACGGCGCCTTTGGGGCTTCAGGGACGGCCGCTCTCAGAGACGGAAGAGCCCGACTGGGAGGAGGCTGTCTATATTCAGATCAGCGAGAGCTTTGTGGGCCGCGCACTGCGCACAAACCGGTATAAATACGTGGTTCACGCTCCTGACTGTGATCCGTGGAAGGAGAGCGGAAGTACGGTTTATAAGGAAAAGTATCTTTTTGATCTGGCCAGTGACCCGCTGGAAACGGTGAATCTTGTCAATGACAGGGATTATGAGGAGATCAGGAGAGGGCTGAAGGAACGGCTGATCCGTTTTGGAGAGGAGGCAGGAGAATCCTTTGCAGTGGAAGGCTAGCCAGGATTTTATACTTGCATTTCCGCCATCCCTTTGATATACTATATCCCGGGAATGAGGTCTCCCGTGGTAGTGAACATGTTACCAGAACCGCTTATTACAGCTGATGGCTTCTGCATTGTGCAGGAGTTATCAGCTTTTTGTATTACAAAAGCGCGGTTCTGTCCTGCAAATAAAAATAAGGGATTTGGAGGTTATATTGTTATGCTTACAAGTTTGTCACTGGTTTTTCTTCTGGGGATGCTGCTGAGCCAGGCGTTTCAGAAAATCAGACTTCCCGGGCTGCTGGGAATGCTGCTGACGGGCATGATTTTGGGGCCGTATGCCTTAAACATGCTGGATGCTTCTATTTTAGGAATTTCCGCGGATTTGCGTCAGATTGCGCTGATCATTATCCTGACGCGCGCAGGTCTGTCCCTGGACATTCAGGACTTAAAAAAAGTAGGGCGGCCGGCCATACTGATGTGCTTTGTTCCGGCCTGCTTTGAAATTGTGGGGATGGTTCTTTTGGCACCCCGCCTTCTGGGAATCTCCATGCTGGATGCGGCTGTTATGGGAGCGGTGGTAGGAGCAGTGTCCCCGGCCGTGATTGTTCCGAAGATGCTGAATCTGATGGAGAAGGGGTACGGAGTCAGGAAGAGTATTCCACAGATGATTCTTGCAGGTGCATCGGTGGATGACGTATTTGTCATTGTCATGTTTACGGCATTTACCGGTCTGGCACAGGGCGGAAGGTTCTCTGCGGGCAGCGTTCTCTCCATCCCGGTTTCTATCGGAACGGGAATTGCGGTCGGAGGCGTGACCGGAGTTTTACTCGCGCGATTCTTTCAAAAGATCCATATCCGGGATTCTGCAAAGGTAGTAATTCTCTTAAGCATTTCGTTCCTGATGATTGATCTGGAAAACCGGCTGAAGGGCTGCCTGCCATTTTCAGGGCTGCTGGCTGTTATGAGCATCGGAATTGCCCTGCAGAGAAAACGGCATGAGGCGGCGGCGCGTCTTTCGGTCAAATACTCCAAGCTGTGGGTAGCGGCTGAGGTGCTTCTGTTTGTTTTGGTGGGTGCCACCGTGGATATCCGTTACGCATGGGAAGCAGGCGCGGCTGCCGTGATCCTGATATTCGGCGTGCTGATTTTCCGTATGGCGGGCGTATTCTGTTGTCTGCTGAAGACGGAACTGAACCGGAAGGAACGTTTTTTCTGCATGATTGCATATATGCCGAAGGCGACGGTTCAGGCAGCTATCGGCGGAGTGCCGCTGGCGATGGGGCTCGGCTGCGGAAAGATTGTTCTTACGGTGGCTGTGCTTGCGATTCTGATCACTGCGCCGTTAGGGGCGTTTGGCATGGAACGGACCTATAAGCGGCTTTTGAAGGCCGACTGTCCGTGAACGGTATGATGAAGAACCGGAACCGGGATCAGAAGAGGTAAGGTGAGCGGCGCAAATTTATTAAATTTTTATATTTATTTAATAAACACACCCTATATTTTTTGTAGCAGGAATGGTATCCTATAATAGTTTACATATAAACTATATCCGGCTGAATAAAAAGAAAGAATCAGGAGGAAGGGGCCATATGCCGTTTATTAATTTTAAGGATCAGTGGTTTCAGGAGCTGCGCAAGGTAAACTGGCTTGTCCGGGAAGGCGTGGAGGAGAAGTGCAGACCATTTGGCATTACCCCGGAGCAGGGACGGGTTCTCAATCATCTCTTTTTGGCAGATGGGCAGGTGAATCTGACCCAGCTGAGCCGGAGTCTGCATGTGACGAAAGGAAACTGCTCCATGTTCTGCCGCCGTCTGGAACGGGCCGGTCATATAACAATGACCAGGAATGAGAAGGACGCCCGCTTTATAGATGTGGTTCTTACCGAAAAAGGCCGGGCACTGGTTCAGAGCATGATGGAACAGATGGGGAGCCATTCTGAGAAGGATACCATGAGCAGGGAAGATCTGGAGACTATTTTAAAGGGATTAAAATGTCTGGAAAAGTATTTGCAGAGCTGATCACTTTTCCGGATATTTTTATTTGCAATAACAAGGAGGTAAAACATGAAGAAAATATTTGCAGAACTGAAAGCATTCCGGCTGGAACTCCTGTGCGTGCTGGTCAGTGTAGCAGCCGGAGTAGGGGCCACGCTGGGGCTTCCTACCTATCTGTCAGACATCATTAACAGGGGAATCGCGGACAAGGATATGAATTATATTCTTCACACCGGCATCATCATGCTGGGAATTGCCATTCTGGGTATGGTATGCAATATCACCACAGGATTTTTTGCATCCAGAATTGCGCTGGGATTAGGGCGGAATGTGAGGAGCCGGATTTTTTCCAAGGTGGAATACTTTTCCCAGGCAGAAATTGACACATTTTCAACCGCGTCTTTGATTACCCGTACCAACAATGACATTACCCAGGTACAGAATTTTATGGTCATGTTTCTGCGCGTGATCCTGACCGCTCCCATCATGTGCGTGATGGGCATCATACTGGCTTACAGCAAAAATCCGAAAATGTCCAGTATCCTTGTGGTATCCATGCCGGTGATGGTGCTGATCATCAGCCTGATAGGCAGGAGGGCGATGCCTCTTTCCAGAAAGATGCAGACCAGGATTGACCGGATCAACCTGATCATGCGGGAAAAACTTACCGGCATCCGCGTGATCCGGGCATTCGGGACAGAGGATTACGAAGAAAAGCGTTTTGACGGCGCCAACAAGGACCTGATGAACAATGCCATGAAAATGATGCATGCCATGTCACTGATGGGTCCATCCCTGATCCTGATATTAAACCTGACCGTTGTGGGACTTCTGTGGCGTGCTGGCCAGGGAGCCGGCACAGAGCCGGTGATGCCGGGAGATATTCTGGCTATTATCCAGTATGTCATGCAGATCATGATGTCTGTTACCATGCTTTCCATGATTTTCGTTATGTACCCCAGATGTGCCGCCTCGGCGGACCGTATCTGTGAGGTGCTGGATACAGAAAATTCCATCGGGGACCCGGAAGCTCCCAAAACATCAGAGGGGCAGAGAGGTTATCTGACCTTCCGCGATGTAAGCTTTTATTTCCCGGGGGCAAAGGAACCGGCTGTCAGCCATGTCAGTTTTGAGGCAAAGCCGGGAGAGACAACTGCCATCATCGGAAGTACGGGCAGCGGCAAGACTGCTCTGGTGGGATTGATTCCCCGTTTTTATGATGTGCAGGAGGGCGAGGTCCTGGTGGATGGAGTCAATGTAAAGGACTATGACCGCAAGACCCTTCGCAAAAAAATTGGTTATGTACCTCAGAAAGCCTTGCTGTTTAAGGGAACAATTATGGAAAACATTCGTTTCGGCGATGATTCGGCCAGTGATGAGCGGGTGAAGGAGGCTGCAGCCATTGCACAATCCACGGATTTCATCGAGGATAAACCGGAGGGATTTGACTCGTTTATAGCTCAGGGCGGAAGCAATGTTTCAGGCGGCCAGCGCCAGCGCCTGGCAATCGCCAGGGCCATTGTCAGGAAACCGGAGATTTACGTATTTGATGACAGCTTTTCCGCGCTGGATTTCAAGACGGACTCAGCCCTGCGCCAGGCTTTGGCCAGGGAAACGGAGAACGCCACCGTGGTAATCGTGGCACAGCGTGTCAGCACGATCATGAATGCAGATCGGATTATCGTCATGGATGAAGGGAAGGTTATGGGAATCGGAACGCACAGGGAGCTTTTAAATACCTGTGAGACCTATCAGGAAATCGTCCGAAGCCAGTTGTCAGAGGAGGAGATGAGTGCATGAAACAGGGAACTGTCAGTAAAACAGATAAAAAAATCAACACCAGGGGAACTTTGGGCCGTCTGTTCCGTTTTATGAAACCGTATCGAATCAGAATCATTCTCATGGTGGTCTGTCTGGTCATGGGAGCCGTGTTTACCACCCAGGGACCATATACCCTTGGCCGGGCCATGGATGCGCTGGTGGCCGTGGTGGTGAACGATGCAGGTGTCCTTCAGGGATTTCAGGCATTCCTCACCGTGCTGCTGCAATTGGGCTGTGTGTATCTGCTGGCCTTTCTATTCAACTATTCCGGCCAATACATCGTGGCAGGGGTGGCAGAGCGTACCATGCATGATTTGCGTATGGCAGTGGACAAGAAAATCCGCCGTCTGCCCCTGGCCTATTTTGACAGCAATACGTTCGGCGATGTGCTGAGCCGCGTCACCAATGATGTGGATACCATAGATACCTCTCTTCAGCAGAGCATCAGCCAGGTTATCACGGCGGTCTGTACCATGGTATTCATCTTTGTGATGATGCTGGTAGTCAGCCCGATCCTGACCCTGATCGGCGTTTGTGTTATCCCGGTTTGCGGTCTGGTGAGTATGAAGGTAGTAAAGCATTCCCAGCGGTATTTCCGGGGACAGCAGTCCGCGCTGGGGGATCTCACCGGCTATGTGGAGGAGATGTACAACGGCCAGAACGTTATTGCCGCTTTCGGAAAAGAGGAAGATATCATTACAAATTTTGAGGATATCAATAACCGTCTCTACGACAATGGCTGGAAAGCGCAGTTTTCTTCCAGCATTATCATGCCCTTGACACAGGCGCTGACCAACATCGGCTATGTGGGGGTGGCGGTGGTCAGCGGCTGGCTCTGCATCAACGGCAGGTTAAGCATAGGGATGATTCAGTCCTTTATCCAGTATCTGCGGCAGTTTTCCCAGCCCATCAACCAGATATCCAACATTGCCAACATCATGCAGGCGACTATGGCTGCAGCTCAAAGGGTCTTTGAATTCCTGGATGAACAGGAGGAGGTGCCGGAGGCAGAAGATATTAAATTCCCCCAGAACCCGGAAGGCTGTGTGGATTTCAGCCATGTACGGTTTGGCTATACAGAAGGGCAGACCCTGATTCATGATTTGGATCTGCATGTACAGGCAGGCGACAAGATTGCGATAGTAGGCCCCACCGGGGCAGGAAAGACCACGCTGGTCAATCTGATTCTCCGCTTTTACGATGTAAAGGGAGGGAGCATTACCATCGACGGAGTGGATGTGCGGGATATGAAGCGTGAGGCCCTTCGGTCCATGATTGGCATGGTGCTGCAGGATACATGGCTTTTTGCTGGTACCATAAAAGATAATATACGCTACGGAAGACTGGAGGCAACCGACGAGGAGGTTATCGCCGCTGCCAGGGCTGCTCACGCGCATGGATTTATCATGTCCATGCCGGGAGGCTATGAGATGCAGCTTCATGAGGGCGCTTCCAATATCGCGCAGGGGCAGCGACAGCTTCTTACTATTGCCCGCGCCTTCCTGTCTGACCCGGAGATCCTGATTCTGGATGAGGCAACCTCATCTGTGGATACAAGGACTGAGGTGGCAATCCAGAAGGCCATGAACAAACTGATGGAGGGACGGACCAGCTTCGTCATCGCCCACCGTTTATCCACGATTAAGGACGCGGAACTGATTGTATATATGGAACATGGAGATATCAAGGAGGTAGGAAACCATAAGGAGCTTCTGGCAAAGGGCGGCTACTATGCGGCCTTGTATAACAGCCAGTTTGCCGCGGAGAATGCGGGATAGGTGGTCTGCAGTACTGACTATGAATAACAGGAAAAAATAAAAACCCCCTTCAGGCCGGAAATGGCGGTCCGGCCTGAAGGGGGCTTTTATTTTTTTACTAGATAAAGCATCCACAAATTAGGAGAGAAAAATTAATTAATGCCTGTCTGAATAGAAAGATCAGCTGACAGATTATCTTACACAAGAATCCTGTACCATAACCTCTACAGCGTCATAGCCCGCATCGAAAGCCTTTTCATTTGCTTCCCTGAATTGGGATTTTCCTTTTTTCTCAAACATATGGTTCATAGCTGTTATGGCGGCTTCCTTTGAAAAGTCTCCCATAAGTTTGACAATAGCCCCGGTCATGACGATATTGGCACTCTTTGGATTCCCCTGGTCAGTGGATATCTCTGTGGCGGGTACCCGTACATAGATGACATCCTTTCTGGCATCCTCCGGAATATCAACCAGATCACCAATGACAACAATACCGCCCGGAGTAACCAGGGGAAGAAACTTCTTAAAAGAAGGATTGTTCATGGCCAGAAGGACGTCAGGCTCTTCCTGGGATGGATTGTATATGGTATTTTCACAGTATTTCACAGTACAGTTGGCAGTGCCGCCGCGCATGGCGGAGCCGTAAGAAGGTACCCAGGTTACATTGAGGCCTTCTTTGGCGGCGATATCAGAGATAATCAGGCCGGCTGTTAATACACCCTGACCGCCGGAACCTGCAAATACGATTTCCTTCATGTTTATTTCACCTCTCTCTTTTTAAATTCACCTAAAGGATAGTAAGGAACAAGCTCATTTTCAATACGCTCCATAGCCTTGATTGGAGTCAGTCCCCAGTTTACCGGGCATGGGGATAGTACCTCTATGACAGAATAGCCTTCGTGATTCATTTGTGCCATTAAGCCGTTCTTTATATATCCTTTTAACTGATTAATCTTAGCTGGACTGGTGACGGTACCTCGGGCGGCATATGCAGCATTTGGGAATTCTCTGGCAACCATTTCCGGGAAGCGCAGCGGATAACCGGTTACGCTGCAGTCACGTCCATATATGCTGGTTGAAGTCTTTTGGCCTTCCATGGTAGTCAGACTCATCTGGCCTCCCGTCATACCAAAGTTGGTGTTATTGACTACCACCACAGTGATATTTTCATTACGGTATGCTGCGTTGAAGGTCTCTGCAATACCAATATTATACGCATCACCGTCACCCTGATAGGAGACGATCAACACGTCCGGGTTTACTCGTTTCATACCTGTTGCTACGGCGCCTGCGCGGCCATGTGAGCAATGAAGACGGTCACATTCCAAGCCTGCACCCAGATTCGAAGAACAACCCACGCCAATAGGAAAGATGATATTATCATTCTGATTCAATTCATCCAGACATTCCATGATCAGCCGGCTAATAATACCATGACCGCAACCGGGACAAAAGTCCATTGGTTTGTCTACCAGTGCAGGAACCTTTTTTTCTTTCTTGGAAGCTGACATTTTAATATACCTCCTTTTTATTGCCTGATTTAATTTCATAATAATCCTTTTTAATATTGCGGATTGTCGGAGTACCAAATACATATGTAAGCGCATAAGCTGGAATATTGCGTTCTTTCAGGGCTTTTTTTGTATAGAGGGCCGCGTCATCTACTAATTGTCCAGTGGCATTGGCTTCAACGGTAATAATGCCCTTAACTTCAGGATTAATCTTATGAAATGCTTTCTCCGGGAACGGCCATACGGTGATGGGCCGAATAATTCCGACCTTCTCACCCTGGGCCCGCAGTTCGCGGACAGCCCCAAGGGTACTGCGGCCAGGTACGCCGTAGGATACGAATACATAATCTGCATCCTCTATTCCCTCATCTGCCCAGCGTTGCTCGTTTTCTCTGATGGTATTATATTTTTCAACCAGTTCAACTGCCTCTTGCATGGAATCTCGTTGGAAAATGCCGATTTTTTTAAATGTATAATGCCCATTGAGCGCCCAGGGCGTGCGTTCTGGTTCTACAAACTCCGGCAGCGTCACAGGTTCCATCATCTGTCCAAGCGTTGCTTCTCCCATCATAACAGATACTACCCGGTATTTTTCGGCCAGTTCATAGGCAGGACGCATCAAATCTACGAACTCCTGAACGGAAGATGGTGCAAACACAAGACATCTGTAGTCTCCGTGTCCGCCTCCTCTGGTCTCACGGTTGTAATCACACTGCGCGGAAAGCAGGGTTCCAAGTCCGTTGCCATACCGGACTTGAGTGATTACCACTGCAGAGAGCCCTTCATCGGACAGGGTAGAGACTCCTTCCTGTTTTAGTGATATGCCTGGTCCGGAGGAGGCAGTCAATGCTCTGACTCCGGATGCTGCGGCTCCGATTACCATGTTAATGCCGGCCAGTTCACTTTCTGCCTGAACAAAACTGCCGCCTGTTTCTGGAAGTCTCCAGGACAGGTACTCCATGATTTCACTGGAGGGGGTAATAGGATAACCTGCATAAAATTTAACGCCAGCTCTTACAGCTGCTTCTGCAATGGCTTCATTGCCTTTCATCATATCTGCCATTTCATTGAACCTCCTCTTCTATATCTCCTGATATGTAGAATACACCGTCTGGACATGTGATATAGCACATTCCACAGGCGATACACGCCTCATCATCCACCTGGACAGGATAATAACCGCCTGCGTTCAGAGTATTACATTTACTGATGGCCTGTTTGGGACAGTGATGGATACACAACCCACATTCCTTGCACCGGTCTTTATTAACAATGACCTTCATAAAAAAACCTCCTGTTTAAAATTTTTTGAGTGTTCCATACAATAGAACGGTGTTCCGATGTATAGAATTATATATCCGATTGATTTTAAATGTCCACATCCTTTTTCGCTAAAAATGCAGATGAAAATATGTGATAAATGCACAAAGACAGGAGGGAAGAAAACTGCAGACCGGGGGGAAACATTGTTAACCGGGGCGATGGCTATAAACCTTGACATGGCAGAAGAAATAGTATTTAATATTATATGACTAATGGTAATTTTGCACATAATGTGTGATCTGAGATACAGGAGGAAACAGAAAATGGCTGATACAATTCAGGCGTTGGATCGGGCGTTAGAATTACTGATTTATCTGAATAAAAAGGGGAAGGAGGTAGGGATTACACAGATTGCCTCAGATATGGGAGTGTATAAGAGTACGATTTACCGTACACTGTCAACTCTGGAAGCAAAGGGATTCGTCAAAAGGAATCCAGAGACAGAGAAGTACTGGTTGGGAAGTCAGCTGTTTATACTAGGGAAAAGTGTGGAGAATAAGATGGGAATTCCGGAGGTGATCCGTCCCTATGCGCACAGACTGCATCAGAAATTTCATGAGGTAGTCAATGTGTCCATACTGGAATATAATCCAGGAGATGTATACCATAGTGTTATTATATTGAAAGAGATGAATGACAGGCAAATGCTGACAGTAAACCCGCCAGTAGGTTCTCTTAGTGAATGCCACTGTTCTTCTGTGGGAAAATGTCTGCTGGCCTTTGGAGACAAGGTTGACCTGTCTCTTTACGAAGGTAAAGTGCTGACCCGCTATACACCAAATACGATTACATCTCTCGATGAGCTGAAAGAGGAACTGGTTAAGGTAAAGAGAAGAGGGTATGCAATGGATCACGAGGAACAGGAATTAGGGCTTACCTGTATTGGCGCGCCTATTCTCGATCAGAATATGAAGGCAGTGGCAGCTATCAGTCTGTCCGGTCCAACCAGCCGCATCACTTCTTCCGACATTGAGGACAGGATCGAGGCAGTCTGCAATATCGCCAAGGAAATTTCCAACAATTTTTAGGAGAAATGACGAACCATAATAGGGAGTGTTATACTAAAAGGTGAATGTGCACAAATAGTGTTTGACAATTGAATAAAGCTATGCTATTATGCTCATTATAAACATTACTGTGAGTGAATGAATACATTTGAAGAAGGGAACAGAAAAAGTTTCCTTTCTTTTTATCTCTTTTATAGAACGGTGTTCCGAACAATAGAACAACATTGATCACCAATATGGAAAGAGAGGTAATTGTGTCATGAAACTTTTAATGAAACTGTTAATCATCAACCCTGGAGGTACATCCACGAAGATTGCTGTATTTGAAGATGAAAAACAAATACTGAAGTTAAACATTACTCATACCCAGGAGGAACTGAGCGAATATAAACGAGTATTTGATCAATTTGATTATAGAAGAAAATTAATTCTGGATGCACTCAGTCAGGAAGGAATTGAGATCAGTGACCTGTCCTGTGTAGTGGGCAGGGGAGGACTTATGAATCCAATCCCCGGAGGAACGTACAGGGTCAGTAACAAAATGGTAGAGGATCTGCGAAACGCTGTTCATGGTGAGCACCCGTCTAATCTGGGATCTGCCCTGGCTAAGAGTATCGGTGACGAGATCGGAATTCCATCTTTTGTCGTAGACCCTGTATCAGTGGATGAACTTATGCCTGTAGCCAGAATATCCGGTATAGAAGAACTGGAACGTCCCAGCTGGTTTCATGCCCTGAACCAGAAAGCGGTCGCTCGTTGGGCGGCAGAACGCATCGGTAAGAAATATGAGGAGAGCAATCTCATAGTTGCCCACCTTGGATCAGGAAATTCTATTGTAGCTCACAAAGAGGGAAAGATGGTAGACGGAAGCGGCGGGCGTACGAATGGCCCCTTTTCACCGGAACGGAGCGGCGGACTTCCCACCTACCCCCTGGTGGAACTGTGTTATTCCGGTAAATATACTCATGAGGAGATGGTAGATAAGATCAGCAGTACCGGTGGTATCTATGATTATCTGGGCACAAAAGATGCCGAGGAAGTGGAACGCAGGATAAGCCAGGGAGATGAAAAAGCAAAACTGGTATATGAAGCATTTGTATATAATGTGGCAAAGGAAATCTGTTCTTACGGAGCCGTTTTTGATGGCAAAGTAGATTGTATCGTTCTAACCGGTGGTATTGCCCATTCCGAGTATGTAGTAAATGAAGTCAGACGTATGACTGGCTTTATGGCTCCTATAGAGGTAGTGGCAGGGGAATTTGAGATGACAGCCCTTGCTCTTGGAGGATTAAGGGTACTCAGGGGAGAAGAAGTACCGAAAGAATATGAATAGGGTGCATAAAAGGGGAAGAGGGTGTATGGATTGAATGAAAACCATAAGGAAAAACTACAGCCCGGTATAGGGATGTCCATGGTGGTATTTGGAGCAGCCATAGCAGTCCTGTTGGTTGGTGTTGTCCTGTTGGACTACGATATACATATTATGCTGCTCTGTGCGCTGGCAATCGTATGCCTGGCATCCGTCCCCCTGGGATACAGTTTCATGGATCTGGTAGGCTGTATGAAGAAATCACTGGGGCAGGCGCTGGCGGCTATGATTATATTTATATTTATAGGTGTTATCATCAGTTCCCTGATATTCTCAGGCACAGTACCGGCTTTGATTTATTATGGACTTCAGTACATCATCCCTGATTATTTTCTGCCGATAGGTCTCCTTCTGTGCAGCCTGACATCAATTTCCATAGGTACATCCTGGGGAACCGTAGGCACTATGGGCCTGGCTATGATGGGAATCGGTACCGGTTTGGGAATACCAGCCCCTCTTACAGCAGGCATGGTTATATCTGGAGCATTTTTCGGAGATAAAATGTCTTCGATTTCTGACAGTACAAACCTGGCACCGGCAGCTGTGGAGACTACTTTGTATGCTCATATAGGTGCAATGTGGAAAACCACCCTCCCTTCCTATATAATCACTCTGATAGCGTTTACCGTGCTTGGGTTGTCCTATCGGGGAGGAAATTTTAGCATGGATACAGTGGAGTTATTTCTGGCAGCCATAGGCGGACGCTTTCACATCAGTCCATTGGTTCTCGTTCCCATGGCTGTACTGCTGATACTGAATTTGAGAAAATATCCGGCGGTGCCAAGTATGGCCATCGGTACAGTTCTGGCAGTTCTGGTGGCAGTATTCTACCAGGGATATCCTTTAAAAGAGGTTATTGCAGGGCTGAATTATGGATATACAGAACCTACAGGAGTAGAACTGGTCGATAAATTACTGCTTCGCGGCGGCATACAAAGTATGATGTATACATTTTCCTTGTCTTGTATCGCTATTGCATTTGGAGGCGTCATGGAACATGTGGGATATTTGCCCTGCATTATAGAAGTAGTGATCCATAAGGTAAAGCGTGATAAGATGATGGTGCCGGTGGTTATAGCCAGTACCACACTTGGTACCCTGACTATGGGGGAGGTGTTTCTTTCCATCGTCATAAACGGAAGTCTCTATAAAGACGCTTTTAAGAAACGAGGACTGAAACCGGAAATGTTATCCCGGCTTTTGGAAGAAGGGGGAACACTGACTCAAGTGTTTATCCCCTGGTCAACTAGCGGTGTATTTATCCTTTCTACGTTGGGAATGAGCGTGTCTCAATATTGGAAATATGCAATTTTCAATTATGTAAATCCCCTCCTGTCTATTGTATTGGCGATGTTCGGGATATACATTATGCGGATAGGGGATGAAGAACGTAAAAGTATAGATCACAGACTGAGTAAAAGACATAAATTAGGTTAAGGAGAATGGGACATGATAAAAAATTTTAAGGAATTACGGGAACGGGTTAAATCTTCCAGGCCTCTGGTTGCCAGTGTGGCAGCAGCAGCTGATACGGAACTGCTTCTGGCGGTAAAGGCGGCAGTAGATGATGGTTTTATCCAGCCGGTTCTTACTGGTGATAAAGAGAAAATAGAAGATATCTGCCGTCAGATAAATCTTGTACCAACGGAGATATTGGGAGCTGAAACGGAAACAGAGGCAGTGGAACGTGCTGTTCGAGAAGTCCATAATGGTAATGCACAGGTTCTTATGAAGGGACTTGTCAACACAAGCATTTATATGCGGGGGATTCTTAACCGTGAGTGGGGACTTCGCACAGGCCGTCTGCTTTCCATGATGGCGGCCTATGAAGCGCCGGGATATCATAAGCTGTTATTTTGCTCAGACAGCGGGATCAATGTTGCTCCCGGTCTGGAGCAGAAGAAGGATATATTAAAAAACCTTTTATATGCAGTGGAAAACATGGGAATCCATACCCCAAAAGTGGCAGTCCTCACTGCCAATGAGATGGTAGATCCAAAAGTACCTTCCACCATGGATGCAGCTGGACTTGTGGAAGCAGTCAAAACAGAAGACGGTTTTCTTCCCTGTATCATAGAAGGTCCGATTGCCTTTGATGTTGCATTTGATCCCCAGGCGGCAGCTCATAAGAAGATTGACAGTAAGATCACCGGGGATGTGGATCTTGTGATATTTCCTAACATTGAGGCAGGTAATATCATGGGAAAGTCCTGGATCCATCTGTGTCACAGCTCCTGGGCCGGGATTGTATTGGGCGCATCTAATCCGGTTATTCTTGGATCTCGCTCGGATACTGCAGAAATTAAAATGAACTCGATTGCTTTAGCATGTCTGGCGGCTCAAACTTGAACAGAGTCGTATCAGTAAGAATGAGTTACTATAAAGTGAATAAAAAGTAAAAAGTACCGCTGCCTGGACAGCGGAGAGGAGGGCTTTTATGTCTAATTCAAAAGTATCCATCACTGGCAGACAACTGTTGATTGTATTTTTTATGGGGCTTGCCTTTGCCGTGGTGTATGCAACACCATTTGTACAATATGTATTTTATGATGATCTTGCAGGTGCTCTGCATGCTAGTAACACCCAACTGGGGTTTCTGATCGCGATCTTTGGCATTGGTAATCTGCTGGCGCCTTTGGGAGGTGCGCTTAGTGATAAATTTAATACGAAGAAGGTCTATTTACTGGGGATGTTTATTACCTGTGCACTGGATTTTCTTCTGGCCATGAAAATGAGCTATGCATTTGCTGTTTTTATATGGGCAGGGCTGGCAGTGGCCGGCCTGATCCTATACTTTCCTGCCCACACCAAACTGGTTCGCCTGGTAGGGGACGAGGAGAGCCAGGGAACCATTTTTGGTTTCACCGAATCGGCCTGCGGTCTTGCCAGCGTTATCATTAATTTCGTAGCTCTGGGGCTTTATGCTAAGGTAGCTGTCGGGGCCATGGGAGGCGTGGCCGGACTGAAGGCAGTTATCATAAGCTACGGTGCAGTTGGCCTGCTGGCAACTGTTGCTTTAATTTTCCTGCTTCCCAATCCTGAAAAAGCGGGATCATCTGCCGATGGAGGCGAAGAGACAAAGCTTTCTGTAAAAGAGTGGATCGGGGTATTTAAAGATCCGCGTACATGGTTTGCAGGTATTGCCGTATTTGCCACATATTCTACATATCAGACGCTGTCCTACTTTACACCATATTTTACGAATGTCCTGGGTGCCACTGTAATTGGATCCGGTGCAATTGCCATTATCAGGACATATGGGATACGTATTATTGGAGCTCCACTGGGAGGATATATGGGTGACAGAATACACTCAGTATCCACCGTAATCTCGACTGTGTTGGCATTTGCAGCAGTCATTACCCTTATTTTTATGTTTATGCCTGCCGGAGTACCGTCTGTTCTTCTGACCGCTATGACTCTGGTCATCGGATTTATGGTACATATAGCAAGGGGCGGCATGTTTGCAGTTCCTTCAGAGGTAAAAATACCATGCCGCTATGCGGCTTCTACAGCTGGCTTTGTCTGTGCCATCGGTTTCTGCCCGGACCTGTTCCAGGCCGCCATGTATGGACACTGGATGGATACCTACGGAAATGCAGGGTACACAAGGATATTTATATATATTATCATTATCATGCTGATTGGTGTTGTTAATGGTATTGCTACGGCTTTCTATAAAAAGAAATATGTAGTTACAGGCCGGGTACCTGTAGAAGGCGGATCAGACGGGGACCGGGCATCATGAGAAGCCATCCGGCATATTTGACTTATTATTAAATGGAGATTTTATAAATGAAACAAGAACGCTTTCAGGTATCGAAAATGGAAGCGTTCTTCTTTTTTTGGGTAAAATCCTATTTTTACTCAATTGTCAAAGATGGATTTTAGCACGAAACCAAATTTGCCGCGGTATCTTTCAGAGTGTATGGATATCTGTGATTCGGTATTAGACAGAATCATGGTGGAAAATGGAATAGAAACTTATCTTTAGCCGAAGCCTTTCTGTGTAAAAAAATAAAGAGGCTACAGGATGTAAGCAGAAGGAAAAAAGAGCTCCTGCCATGCCGAATCGGTTTACTCAGTACATAAAGTGAAAATTGAGCAGTAAAATCATGAAAAGTAATAATTACTTATAAATAAAGTGTAATCAGATAAAATATATAATATATAAAATATTGACACAAAATTAAAAACCTGATATTCTGATCATACATTAACAGATCTATATACATACAGGGGTGCATTTATGGTAAGAATATTGGGAGTTTTTATTCCTGGTAAGGAAGAACGGAGAAAGCGGGATGAAGAAGTGCTGCGTCATTATTTCGTCTACGGTGCGAAACACAGGGATAAGGTAGGAGAACTGCTGGAAGAGCTGATTCCGGGAGAGAAGCGGGAGCATCTGATCCTGTATTATATGCAGATCAAAGACCGGCTGGAGATGAACGGAGGGCAGAAGTTTGAAGAGGCGGTAAGACAGATAAAGCGTAAATATATTATTATTTCAGCGAATGACACAGTAAACCGATACTATAAAGCAGTCATGGAAGCAGATGCGGCAGTTCAGGAGGATCTCTGTTTTCCGTGTGCGGACGAGATACGAAAGATGGTTGAGCAGGATGGGAAAGATTCTACTGTATGATCCGGAAAAACGGTTCGCTGGCCTGGAATGGGCGCTGTCTGCCGGCGACGCGGCAGATTACAGAGCCTTACATACATTTACGGACAAAGACCAGCTGATGTTCTACTTAGAAGAGGTGAACGAGGACGCAGAAATCCTGATTGTAGATCTGGTTCATCAGAAAGAAAAGGGGACAGGGGTTGCCAGAACCTGTAAAAAGAAGATTCATCATCTGAAGCTTGTTCTGGTGGTTGACCGTATGGACTGGCCGGAGCATTTATTCGATCTTCAGCCGGATTCCCTGCTCTTTTCTCCTCTGGATAAAGATGAGTTCCAGAGGACCATTCTCCGTCTGGAACAGATGGCACAGCAGGAATACAAGCGGTGCCTGACTCTGGTGACAAAGGGAAAGATCTACCGCATCCCTTACCAGAAGATTTTGTATGTGGAGAGCATGGGGCATCAGCTGTGTGTAAAAACATGGGAAGAGGAGATCCGGTCGTATGGGAAGCTGGACGATCTGCTGGACAGGCTTCCGCCGTACTTTCTTCACTGTCATAAGAGTTATCTGATTAATCTGAATTATGTCCGGCAGCTGGAGATGTACCGGATACGGCTGGAAGGAGAAGAAGAGTGGATTCCGGTCAGCCAAAAATATTATAAGCATATCAAAAACAGCCTTCTTGCAGAAGCGGAATAGTAAAAATGATGGTTCCGCCCTCGATTTTGCAAAATCCCCCATATAAAAAGTTCAGGATTTATAATGACAACAGAATAAAGTTTACCAAGGTTAGTAAATAAAGTTTACTTACTAAAAAGCGAGGATCGACATGAAGGGGCTGAATCTGTACCTGATCAATGGGCTGTACTGGATTACAGCATCACTGTATCTGCCTTTTATATCCATGTATTTTTCACAAAGAGGAATGAATTCCATGCAGGTTGGAATTCTGTCTGCGGTCCTTCCTGTTGCATCTCTGACGGTACAGCCTTTATGGGCGGCACTGGCGGACCGGACGGGAAAGAGGCGCTGTGTCCTGATTCTGCTGAACCTGTGCTGTTCCGCGGCGGTTCTGCTCTTTCCGGGAACGGAATCCTTTCGTGAAATTCTGGGGGCGGTTATCTGTTATGCGTTATTTAACAGCGCGGTTCTCCCGGTCTGTGACGCTCTGGTAGTGAATCAGGCGGAAGAAAAACGAATTAATTTTGCATGGATCAGGATGTGCGGGACGATCAGTTATGCGGTCATAGTTTTGGGTATGGGTTTTTATTTGAAAAAACGGATCAACCTTATGTTTTATGGAAACAGCGCCTGTTTTCTGGTGTTTGCACTGCTTTGTCTGACGCTGCCCGGGGACAGAAAAACCTGGAAGGTGCAGGAACCGGACACAAAGAATCCGGATACCGGTAAATTTAAAGCAAAGGCAGACAAAGGCCCCATTTTCAAATCAAAGGAAATTTATCCGGTCCTTGTATTCGCTTTTGCCATGCAGTTTGGAATCAACTATTACTCGGCCTTTCTGGGGGTGTATCTTCTGGAACTGGGATACAGTCAGTCGCTTCTTGGGGTGCTGAACTGTATCTCGGCGCTCAGTGAAATTCCGGTACTGCTTCTGATTCACCGGCTGTCACGCCGGTTTAAGGAAACGGCGCTGCTGACTGCAGCCGTAGGCTGTATGGCTTTAAGACTGATACTGCTGTCCGCAGGGAACGTACCGCTGATGGCCGCAGCCCAGCTTTTGCAGGGACCTTCGTATATGGTATGTTACTTTGTCTGTGTAACCTATATCAACCGTATGGTGATGCCCGGGAAGATCTCCCGGGGCCAGAGCACACTGGCAGTTGTCCAGATGGGGGCAGGAAGTCTGAGCGGCAGCCTGCTGGGAGGTGTTCTGGCCAGTGCGTATGGAATAAGAGAAGGATTTTTGATTATAGCCTTTTTGCTGCTGGCCGTGACGGCTGCGGCAGGGATAACGGCAGGATGGAGAAGATCGTGAGATGAAGATGAAAAGATTGGGAACACTTCCTGATTGTTCCGATGTTCTGGAAGTGATGATTGAGAACGGATCTGGCATGACGGCCAGCATTATGACCTACGGTGCTGTTATAAAGAATCTGTATGTCCCGGGGGAGAATGGAAAAGCAGACGATGTAGTGCTGGGGCAGGATACACTGGAAGAATACAGAAGGAATCCCTCCTGCAGTGCGGCCGTTATAGGACGGGTAGCCAACCGGATTAGGGGCGGAGAATTTCATGTGAACGGAAGGGGTTACTGGCTTGAACGCAATGACCGGGGCAACTGCCTTCACAGCGGAAGCGCGGGCTACGCAACAAAGAATTTTCATATAGCGGCTGGCGGAGATGACTGGGTTACATTGTACTGGAAGGATTCGGCAGCAGAAGGGTTTCCGGGCAGTGTCTCGCTGGAGGTCACTTACCGGGTAACGGAGGATGATGCACTCGATATCCGTTACCGGCTGGTGCCGGAAGAGGACACCCCGGTGAATCTGACCAATCATGCTTATTTTAATCTGTCCGGCGGAAGGGATGCCGATGTTTTGAACCATGAACTGAGATTAATGGCTGATTTCTATACGCCGGCAGCCCCGGATATGATTCCAACAGGAGAGATCCGGAAGGTGGAGGGGACGAGCCTGGACTTTACCGGGAGGAGAAAGCTGAGCGAGGTACTGAGTGAGACGTTTGGCCTTGATCATAACTACGTTCTACGCGGCTCTGGATACCGGAAAGCAGCAGAACTGCGGCATGTGGAGAGCGGAAGACGGATGGAGGTCTATACAGATCAGCCGGGGATTCAGATTTATACAGGCAATCATTTTGACGGCAGTCTCGCCTGTAAAGGCGGCGTACATTATCAGAGGTACGCAGGCATCTGCTTCGAAACACAGGGATTCCCCGATGCAGTCAACCGCAGCCATTTTCCAGGATGCATTGTCAGAAAGAACACCGTGTTTACTTCCAGGACGACATACCGGTTCCATATGGAACCGCAGCTGGTGGCCGGAAAGTAAAGTGAGGATGGTTTGCCATGTTGGATGCAAGAAAAGTAAAAGCGGAAAAACCCAGGAATATAAAACGAAGAAATCAGAAGGCAATTGTAGCACTGCTTCAGAACAGCGCAGAGATGACCATTCCGGAGATTGCGGACAGGCTGGAACTGAGCCGGACGTCGGCGACTCAGATTGTAAACGAACTGTGCAGAGAAAAGGTGCTGAAAAAAGTGGGAACCAGAGATTCTACGACGGCGGGTGGGAAGCCTCCCAGAGTCTTTTCCATGAATGCCTCCTTTCGCTACACAATTATTGTAATCATTGGGAACGATTTTATCAGCTGTAATATTTCCAATATGAAGTGCAGGGTTATTCAGAGAAGAGTGCGGGAACTCTCAGATCTTGGCAGATGGAATGGCTGGAATCTGGCGATGGAGGTTACCGTGGATGAAGTAAAACTTCTGTTGAAAGAGAGCGGTATCCGCAAAGAGCAGATATGTATGATGGTAGTGGCATGTGGGGGCGTTGTTGACAGAAAAAGAGGTGTATGCATGTTCCCCATAGGAACGAAGCGTATGAATGATTTTCCCGTTTGCGAATTTCTACGGGCAAAACTTCAATTTTCATTTCCAATTATGATTGATAATGTGGGACGTTTTCTGGGATATGCAGAGCTGCTGGAGGATCCGTCCCTGAATCACAAGACAGTGGCTGCATTATTTATGCATTCCACAGGCAGCGTGGGAGGCTGTGTGATAGAGAAGGGAGAACTTTTGTACGGCAGGCATGGATACCAGGGAGAGTTTGGCCACCTTCTGGTGGAGACGAATCAAGGCCGGCGGTGCGTCTGTGGAAACGATGGCTGTCTGGAGAGCATGATGTCACCAGAATCCTTACGCTCCATCTGGAAAAAGTATGAGGCTGCGTATCCGCATAATGCTCTGGACAGCCGGAAGGCGGGCGATATCCGGGAAGTCTTCCTGGAGGCCAACAGCGGTAATCTGCTGGCCGGGGCTGTGGTGGATGAGTTTGCTGTCTATATGGCGAGGGCTATTTATAATATTGTACTGATGTATGATCCGCAGCAGATTATTTTGCAGGGACTGCTGGCATATGGAGGAGAGTATCTGGAAAAGAAACTGAACGATCTGGTAAGAATTTTTCCCTCCTATGGCAATGCGGACACGGGGCTGGTCACTTATTCAAAGATTAACGATTCAGACGAAGGCTTTATAACCGGGGCGGCGCTGTACGCGCTGAACAGCTGTCTGTTTGGTGACAAATATCTTCTGGACAAAGCGTGACAGAGAAAAACAGGGGTTTATTAAAATTTATATAAAAGACAAAGGAGGAGACAGTTATGAGGTACAAGCATTTTAAAAACGCCGGTGTATCCGTCTCAGCATTGGCGGTGGGCACCTGGGCAATCGGCGGCCAGAATTACGGCCAGGTCAACCGGAGTGATTCGGTACGAGCCATACGAACCATGATTGACCAGGGCGTCAACTTAGTTGACACGGCTCCATGCTATGGTAATGGCGCATCGGAGAAGATTGTGGGAGAGGCGCTCCGGGGGATTCCGAGAGATCAGATTCTTATTTCCACAAAGTTTGGCCTGATCACAGACGTTTATTCCGGCGAATACATCAAACATGCCGGTTATAAGAGCGTTATGCGCGAGGTGGAAAGTTCTCTGATGAATCTGGAGACGGATTACATTGATTTCTACTACGTTCACTGGCCGGATGTGAACACACCCATTGATGAGACCATGGCAGCATTAAACACACTGAAAAAACAGGGGAAAATACGGTTTATCGGTGTGTCCAATTTCAGCAGGGAACAGATTCTGGCGGCAGAGGAGTATGCACAGATTGATGTTCAGCAGCCCCCATATTCCATGGTTAATCAGAAATTTACCGATTTGATGAAATGGGGGTATGAAAAAGGGATTGATTCCATGACCTATGGTTCCCTTGGCTCCGGTATACTGACGGGTGCGATTCGTACGATGCCTGATTTTGAGCCGGGCGATATGAGACTGACCTTTTATGATTTTTTCCGTGAACCGGTATTTTCAAAAATTATGGAATTTTTAAAGACTATGGATCGGATTGCAGAAGATCACGGCGTCCCGGTGGCACAGGTTGCGCTTAACTGGAGTACACAGAAGGAATTTGTGGGAACGGCGCTCTGCGGTGTGAGAAATGAGCAGGAGGCACTCCAGAACTGTAAGGCGTTTGAGTGGAGTCTGACCGAGGATGAAATTACGGTTTTGGATAAGGAACTGGCAAGACTAAACATAGGGGTTTAAATTGGGAGGAAGCATATGAAGAGAACAGTTAAAAAGGCATTTGCATTATCACTGACGGCAGTATTATGTATGACGGCGTGCACCCAGAAGACGGCGGAGACATCCCCCGCTGCAGACGGAGGCGGTACGGGAACGACGGCTGCAGAAGCGGCAGCAGCGGAAAACAAATCGAACGGGGAACGTCCGGTAGCGGGAATGACGTGTTATATGTACTCGGACACCCATATTGCCAATGTGCGCAATACCGTACTAAAAGCGGCAGAAACAGGTACTGTGGCAGTTGAAACGTCCGATTCCCAGTTTGACGTGGGCCTCCAGATGAACGCCATGGATGCGTTTGTGACAAAGGGCTGCAAATACCTGGTAATCAACAATATTAATACGAATGCAAAGGATCAGGTAATTGACGTTGCGCGGAAAGCAGATCTTCCCATCATTTTCTGGAACACAGATTCTCCTTCCGATGAAGAGATGGATTCTTACGGCCCCTGCTATTTCGTCAGCTCTGCGGCCGAGCAGTCCGGTGTTGTACAGGGAGAGGCTGCGGCTAAATACTGGAAAGAGCACCCGGAAGCAGACCGTAATGGCAATGGCAAGATGGACTACGTCATGCTGATGGGGCAGATTGGAAACTATGATACGGAGATGAGAACCAAGTATTCCATCGACACGGTCAAAGAAGCCGGTGTGGAAACCAACTGTCTGCTGGAGGTTGTCTGCGAATGGCAGAGGGCGAAGGCACAGGATCAGATGGCATCTGTAATTTCTGCCAATGCGGATGATATTGATATTGTATTTGCCAACAATGATGATATGGCTCTCGGAGCGATTGAGGCTCTGAAGGCAGCCGGATATTTTACCGACGAAAGTAATTACATTCCGGTCCTGGGTGTTGATGCAACCAAGGTGGGCCTTCAGGCGCTGGAGGACGGAACGATGCTGGCTACCTCGTTAAACAACCCGGTAACCATGGGAAAATGTATCTATAAGATTCTGGAACTTCTGGAAGCCGGAGAAGAGATTACATCAGAGAATCTGGGATATGATATTGACGACCACAAACGGGTATGGCTGGATTATGTTGCGATAACTAAAGATAACCTTGAAGACGCGGATCTTTCAAAATACGAATAGTCACCAGTCCTTTTTTGGCGGGCCGGTATCGTTCATACCGGCCTGCAATCATTGCCTCGGTTATTTCAGCAGGCCATGATCCGGGTGGAGCTGCCTGCATATCGATCCGGCCACTGCTGTGAAGGGAATGACCGTATAACAGAAACAGGAGAAGACAGTATGGAAGATAAGAGTATCATATTGGAAATGAAAAACATCAGCAAAAGCTTTCCGGGCGTAAAAGCACTAAACAGCGTCTCTTTTACTTTAAGGCGGGGAACGGTACACGCTCTGATGGGAGAAAACGGTGCGGGAAAATCGACTTTGATGAAGTGCGCGTTCGGCCTGTATGATCCGGATGAAGGTGAGGTGTATTTTAACGGAAGCCAGGTACACTTCGATAATCCGCGGCAGGGGCTGGAAGCAGGGATCTCCATGATCCACCAGGAACTGAACCCGATCCGCAGAAGGAGTATTGCGGAAAATATCTGGGTGGGACGGATGCCGGAGAAGAAGATCGCAGGCCTCTCGTTTATCGACCATAAGAAAATGTACGAGGAAACGAGACGCCTTTTCGATCAGCTTCATATGGAGGCAGATCCCAGGACACAGGCGATTGAACTTTCCGCCTCGGTGCTGCAGCTGGGTGAGATCGCGCGCTCGATTTCTTATGGGGCGAAGGTCATTATTATGGATGAGCCCACATCATCGCTGACAGAGACGGAGACTGCTACACTTTTCGAAGTGATTCATAAGCTGACCTCAGAAGGAATTGCAATTGTATACATATCTCATAAAATCGATGAGATTCTCAAGATATCGGATGAAGTGACAATTATGCGTGACGGCTGCAGGATCGGAACATGGCCGGCAGAGGAACTGACTGAGGAACTGATTGTAAACCGAATGGTAGGCCGCCAGATGGATAACTGGTTCCCGGAGCTTGACAATAAGCCGGGAGAAGTGGTTCTGGAGGTCAAAAATTTCACCTCTCCCAATCCCATGTCATTTCAGGACTGCTCCTTTCAGCTGCGGCGCGGGGAGATCCTGGGCCTGGGAGGACTGGTGGGAGCACAGAGAACGGAGTTAATGGAGGCGCTGTTTGGAATCCGCAGTATCAAATCGGGCGAGGTCTATAAGGATGGAAAGAAGATCACCATCAAATCATCGGCGGATGCCATTGCCAATAAAATCGGGCTTCTGACAGAAGAACGAAGGGCGACAGGAATTATACCGGGAGCCAGCGTGCTGGATAATACGGTGATAGCAAAGCTGGGAGAATACAGCAATGTCCTGGGAATGCTGGATTTGAAAAAGTGCCGCCAGGATACGGACGAGTATATTAAGACCATGAATATAAAAACTCCGACCAGGGATACGAGAATTGCAGACTTATCAGGCGGAAACCAGCAGAAGGTGCTCCTTGCCAGATGGCTTTTGACAAACCCGGATATTCTGATTCTCGATGAGCCGACACGGGGAATTGATGTCGGCGCCAAATACGAAATTTATACCATCATGCTGAATCTGGCAAAAGAGGGAAAATCCATCATTATGATTTCCTCGGAGATGCCGGAGCTTATGGGAATGTCAAACCGGGTGATGATCATGTGCGAAGGACATGTGACCGGTTTTCTGGAAGGGAAGGACATTGATGATTCCAAGATTATGCAGTTTGCCAGCAAGGTGAGTTAAATCTGCCGGGACCTGCGGCAGATCCGTCCAGGTCCGGGTAAAAAGAAAGGATTGGTTCATATCATGCAGACGAAGCAGTTTGATATAAAAAAATGGGCGCAGAACAATGCGATCTATCTCGTTTTAATTGCAATTATTATCATGATAACAGTAAAGAATCCGGCATTTCTGTCCCTCCGTGTATTCCGGGATATTTTGATGCAGTCTTCAACGAGACTGATCATGGCCATGGGGTGTATGTTTGTTATTCTGTCCGGAGGTGCTGATTTATCCGGCGGCCGTATGCTGGGAGCAGCGGCTGTGCTGGCCGGATCTCTTGCACAGATGTCCACATACGCCAATAAGTTTTTCCCTAACCTGGCAGAGCTTCCAATTATCGTTCCGATCATAGCCTGTCTTCTGATGGGGATGGCCATGGGACTGTTGAACGGTATCGTCGTAGCAAAATTAAATGTTCCCGCTTTTATTGGTACGCTGGGCGTTCAGCTCATCATTTACGGCGGAATCTCTATTTACTATAATATGGAGCCTAACCGCTCCCAGCCGTTAGGCGGTTTCCTAAAGACATATTCTAAACTGGGAACCGGGTCTTTTTTCGGAATTCCGTACATTTTAATCATCGCGGTTATTCTGATGATTGCCTGTCATATCGTATTGAACTATCATCGGTTCGGAAAAACACTGTTTGCAGTAGGCGGCAACCAGGAGGCGGCCAGAGTCTCCGGGATCAACGTCCAGAAGATCATTATGGTCGTGTATATCATTGCCGGAGCATTTTACGGACTGACCGGAGCGCTGGAGGCAGCGAGAACCGGCGGCGCCACCAACAACTACGGTCAGGGCTATGAGCTGGATGCGATCGCGGCCTGTGTGGTCGGCGGCTGTTCTGTGGCAGGCGGTGTCGGTGCGGTTCCGGGCGTGGCCATCGGTGTTACGGTGTTTACTGTAATCCAGTACGGGATGACCTTCGTGGGGATCAATCCATACTGGCAGAATGTCGTAAAGGGAGCAATCATCGTCATAGCAGTGGCAATTGACGTTCGTAAGTATGCCAGGAAACGGTAGGTTATGTGACTGAGAGAGACAGGGCGGTACTTGCAGACGGTATACAGAAAGGAAAAGATTATGATTCGATATACACAGGACAGAACGGTTGTGCTCGGTTACGTTCCGGTGCGCAGAGATATGTTTCCCTCCGGACCGGCATCTGAATTAAAGAGCAGGGTAAAGGCCAGATTTGATGAGATGGCGGAAAAATGCGGGGATGTGGAGCTGGTAACCATCGACGATACGGTGGATGGCGGAATGCTGTGGGATTTACGCGATGCAGACCGGGTTGTGGAACTGTTCAGAGCAAAAAAGGTGGACGCCATTGCGTTTCCTCACTGCAACTTCGGACAGGAGGAAGTGGTTGCTAAGGTGGCTGCGGAAATAGGGAAGCCGGTACTGCTCTGGGGGCCGCGGGATCCGTCTCCGGAGACTGACAAGTCCGGAAAGACAGGACCGAGAGACTTTGATACCCAGTGCGGAATGTTTGCGACCTCCCGGGCATTAAAGCGGTACCATCTTCCGTATACCTACATAGAAAACTGTTGGCTTGACAGTCCGGTGCTGGATCAGGGGTTTGACGATTTTATCCGTGTGGTCTCCGTGGTAAAGGCTTTCCGCGGCATGAGGATCGCCCAGATCGGATCGAGACCGAGACAGTTCTTATCAGTGAAGGTCAATGAGTCGGAGCTGCTGTCCAAATTCGGTATTGAGATTGTTCCAATATGGCCGGAAGAGGTAAAGCGAATGATTGAAAAGCTGAAAAGAGGCCTGCCACCGTCTCCGGAAGGCTGTGAGCTTCCCATGGGACAGCCTCCGCTTCCGCCGCTTAAGGGGCTCCTGCCTGATCCGAGAATTGCTTCAGTTGCAGCGGAGATCGAATCTTCCGTGGACTGGTCTGCTGTGGGACACGGGGCGGTAGAGACGATGGCTTACTTAGAAGTGGCCATTATGGATCTGGCGAAGATACACCAGTGCCAGGCGGCAGCGGTGGACTGCTGGGGATTTTCCCAGGATGCATATGGGATTCCAAGCTGCTTCGTACTGGGAGAACTCTTTGACAGAGGTCTTCCGGCAGCGTGCGAGACGGATATTCATGCGGCGGTCGGCGCCGTGCTTCTGCAGGCAGCCTCAAGGTATTCTTCCCCGGCCTTTATTGCCGATGTGACCATTCGCCATCCGGAGGATGACAATGCAGAGCTGTTGTGGCACTGCGGTCCATTTGCAAAATCACTGGTGAAGAAGGGCGTGATTCCTGCTGTCAAAGAGTGTAAGGGCATGTATGAGATTGAGGGCGGACCGCTGACAGTCGTAAGGTTTGACCAGGACGACGGCAATTACCTTCTTCTGGCTGATGAGGGAGAGGGTACTGAGGGGCCGAAGACTACAGGAAACTACGTGTGGTTTAAAGTAAACGACTGGGTGAAATGGGAAAAGAAGCTGATGTACGGGCCATATATCCACCATGTGAGCGGTATTCACGGCCACTTCGCAAAAGTGCTGAAAGAAGCGTGTAAATACTTAGGGCCTGTGACGCATGACAGCGTTGAGCCTGTTGAAGAGATGTAGAGGGAGAAGGAGGTTTCTTATGTCATTTGTTAGAGTAAAAGATCTGCTGGAGATGGGAAAGAAAAATAACGCGTGTGTGCTGGCTTTTGACGCCGCGGATGGAAACATGATCAAATCAGTGATTAAAGGCGCGGAAGCGGCAGGAAAGCCGGTTATGGTAATGCTCTATCCCGGAATGAGAAATATTATGCCGTTTGGAGTATTCGCTGAGACAACGAAGTATTACGCGGAGCGTGCCAGTGTGCCGGTGGGACTGCATTTAGACCACTGCAGTGACTTTGATATGATAATGGAAGCGATACATGAGGGCTTTTCATCGGTAATGGCGGATGGTTCTGTGCTTCCCTTTGAGGAGAATGTGGCCTTTACCAGAAAGGTTGTCGAGGTTGCCAGAAATTTTGATGTGGATGTGGAAGGCGAACTTGGCCACGTGGGAACGGCTGCGGATTCCGATGAATTCAGCCGCAAGGAATTTTTTACCAGACCGGATGAGGTAAAGGAGTTTGTGGAGAGAACAAAAGTAACGTCCCTGGCAGTCTCTTTTGGCAGCGCCCATGGTTTGTATAAGAGTACGCCAAAGCTGGATATTGACCATTTAAAGGTCTTAAGCGCTGCGACCGACACTCCGCTGGTACTGCACGGCGGAACCGGAATTCCGGATGACCAGCTTGCATTGGCCTTTGCCAACGGCATTAACAAGATTAATATCGGTACGGAATTTTTCAACCTGAATACGAAGCTGAATCAGGAATTTTACGCTCAGGATTTTACGAAGTGCGACCCGTTCGGATTTCCGGAATACATTCAGCCGAAGCTGACAGAGTACATCGCGGGCCGTCTGGAGCTGTCCAAAATCACACTGTAGAAGGAGTCTGCCATGGAGAAGGTTTATGATGTAATCGGAGTGGAAAATCCGATCATGGATTTTGCCGTCAGTATCGACCGACTGCCGAGAACGGATTCTATGAGCGTGATGTACGATTATCTCTGGCAGTCCGGGGGAAATGCTTCCTCTGCAATTGCAGCACTTGCCCGTCTTGGCGCCCGGTGCAGTATGCTTGGCGTCGTGGGAAACGATGCGTTTGGAGCATTCTGCCGCGACGATATGATCCGCCATGGTGTGGATGTCTCCCATTTATATACGCAGGAGGGGGACACCACCTTTACCGTCTGTCTGGCGGAGGAAGAGACAAAAGGCAGAAGCTTTCTGGGTAAAATGGGAGTTAACGGTGCGCTGGACGATGAACAGGTGGATGAAGCTTTCATCGCGGGCGCCCGCTATATCCATACCAGCATGATCGAGTGTTCCGCTAAGAAAAAGGCGATTGAATATGCAAGAAAACACGGCGTTTTAGTATCTGTGGACGGCGGCGCTTATACGGACGAGGCAGATTTTGTGATCGGTAATTCCGATATTCTGATTATCTCTGAAGAGTTTTACAGCACTGTGTTCACAGATGACAGCTACATGGAAAACTGCAGGAAGCTGACGGAGCAAGGTCCGCAGATTGTGATTGTGACGCTGGGCGCAAAGGGCTGCGCCGGTGCAAAACGGGGAGGAGCCGCGTTTCAGCTTCCTCCGTTTGAGGGCCATAAGATTGTCGACACGACGGGAGCGGGAGATGTTTTCCACGGTGGATTCCTCTATGCCCACAGTCAGGGCTGGGAACTGGAATACTGTGCAAAGTTTGCAAGCGCCGTCTCCTATATCAACTGTACCAGCCTTGGAGGAAGAGTGGGCATACCGAATCGGAAGATGGTAGAGCAGTTCCTGAAGGATCACACGATTGATTATTCCGATATAGAGCCCAGAAGGGAATTCTACCGGAATGTGATGAAATTTGTATAGGAGAAGGCAGCCATGAGTGCAGAAAAGAATATCCGCAGTTCCCATGTGGGTTTAAATGTCCGTGATCTGGACAGAAGCATGGCCTTTTATGAGGTACATTTAGGCTTTCGTCCAGTTAGCCGAATCGAACTGGAAAATGGAACGAGAATAGGATTTGTTGAACTGCCGGAGCAGTTTCAGCTGGAGTTTGTAGAAGACGTCAATTATGAAGCCGGCAGGGATGGGCCCTGGAATCACGTTTGTATGAGAGTAGCAGATTTTGATGAGAGTTACCGGAGGCTTATCCGTGAGGGGATTCAATTTGAAACGGAAAAGCTGTTTATGAAGGAGTTCTGGGAGAACGGTATGAAATTTGCCTTTTTTCGGGGCCCAGATGGAGAGCGGCTGGAGATCGCGGAATATTGAGAGAGGGTGGTAACATGGAGCAGGAGTTATATCAGAGATTGCTGAGAAGCCTGGCGGCTGGGGAATACCGGATTGATGCCGGAGGTGCAGAGATAGCGGTGCGGGACTGTTTTGACCGGATTCCAGGCCATCTCGATCCGAGGACTGAGGCGGCTGCCTCTGTGACGCGGGAAGACTTCGAGACGAGAGCAGGGGAGATTGATCCGGAGCTTACGAGGAATCAGGACAAGCTTCTGGGTATGGATAACCCGGAAGGACACAGTCTGCTGGAGCAGCTGAGATACCAGTTTGGCTGGAGAACACTGGACAGGAGTAAAGGAATTGAGACGAGATATGAAACATTCCTGGTGGACGGCTGTGAGGGAACCAGATGGATCTACAAGCCAAAGACCAGAAAAGAGGATAGACCATGCCTGATCTATATCCATGGCGGCGGCTTTTTCGGAGGGGATACGCTGACCGTGGAGAACCAGTGCAAACGCTTTGCAGAACTGGCGGATGCGGTGGTCATTTCCATTGATTATCCATTATCACCGGAAACGAAATATCCAGTCGCGTTTCACATGTGCTGCGAGACTGTGAGCTGGGTATGGGAGCAGGCCACGCACCTGGGGATCGACAGAAAGAAAATCGGGATTTCCGGAGACAGCGCAGGGGGAACCATGGCGGTAGCGGTAACCTTATGGGATCGTTTTGAAGGGAGTAAGCGTCTGGCCTACGCGGGGCTTATCTATCCCTCCATAGTCTGGGGGCCGGACAGGAACGGAACCTATTCTGTATGGAAGAAGGAGATGTTTGATAACCCGGAAGACAACCAGTATATCAAAGAGCAGATTGAAACGACGGGAAAGCTGAAGAAAGAGGCAGCAGACTGGTATCTGAAGGAGGGAGAGAATCTTCATACTCCATATTTAAATCCCGTGGAAGGTGATTTTACAGGATTTCCGAAGACGCTGGTGATGACTGCGGAGTATGACTATCTGCGGCCGGAGTGCGAGCTGTTTACAAAAAAGCTTAGGGATGCCGGAGTTCATGTACGTCATATCCGCTATGGAGGGATTGTCCACGGGACGTTCGACCGCCTGGGCTATGCGCCGCAGGTGGAAGATATGCTGATGGAGATGGCGAAAGATTTCGAATCCTTATAAGGAGAGGAAAAGCATGAGAGAAATTAAAGTACAGCAATTAAATGAGGAAGCATTTCGAAAGTACGGTATGTATCAGAGTCTGACAGACAATGAGCAGATGAAAAGCAGGGTGATACCCTGCGGAAGCTTTTATCCGGATTTACTGACTCTGGACTTTGCACAGACGACTCTGCCGACCATATCCTGCTGTCATGTGTTTCGGCAGGAACAGATGGTGGTGGATTTTATGGAGTACCATACCTGTACGTGTGAGGGACTGATCGCACTGGATGACGATGTGGTGATTTATGTGGGGACGCCGGATATGGGCGAATTGAAGATAGAGAATCTGGAAGCCTTCTATGTACCGATGCATACGTTTGTCAAGTTTAATCCAATGATTATTCATGGAGGACAGTACCCCGTTCATAAAGAGGAGGCCCATTTGATCTGCATGCTGCCGGGCCGGACATTTAACAATGATATGGTATTCCGTAAAATTGAAAAAGAGGAAGAAAAGGGCGTCCTGATTCTATAGGAGGATAAAATGCAGAAGAAAAAAATCATTTTAGGAGTGGCACCGACAAAGAGAAGCTTTCTGAGCATGGAAGAAGCGGTTCGCCAGAAAGAGCGTTTTATGGCGGTGATCAGAAATACTCTCTCTGATTCTGTAGAAATTGTGGATATTGATGATATCAGTGAGAATGGAATCTGCTGGAATATGGATGAGACGCGCAGAATCATAGAAAAATTCCGGACCGCCGGAATTGACGCTCTGTTTATCCCGTTTTGTGATTTTGGAGAAGAACAGGTGGCCGCAGCGATTGCGTCCGGATTTCATCTGCCTGTGCTGATATGGGGAGCGAGAGATGAGAGGCCAAACAGCGATACCAGCCGCGGCAGGGATACGCAGTGCGGTATGTTTGCAGCGACAAAAGTGTTGAGAAGGCATGGGGTGACATACAGTTACATCGTTAACTGTGAGACGGAAAGCGATGAGTTCCGTCAGGGGTACGACCGGTTTATCCGTGTGGCAGCAGTGCTGAAGGCTCTTAGAAATCTCCGTATTGCTAAGATCGGAAACCGTCCTGTACCGTTTATGAGTGTGATGACAAATGAAGCAGAGCTTCTCCGACGCCTGGGCGTGACCGTGATTCCGGTGTCGCCGGCAGACGTAAGTGCACGGGCCAGGAAGATTGCTGAAGAGAGTGGAACCGCGTTTTTACAGTATTATGGAGACCTGACTTCCAGAATGGATGCCAGTGCGATGAACGCGGAGGAGGTAAAGCTTTCCGCGGCCATGAAGCCCGCTCTTTTGGAGGTTATGAAGGAAAGTAACTGTACTGCCGGGGCATTTGAATGCTGGTCCGCCTTTCCCTCCCTGATCGGAGTTTGTCCCTGTGTCGTGCTGGGAGAAATGGCAGACGAAGGTTACCCGCTTGCGTGTGAGAATGACATCAATGGAGCGGTTACTCTGGCAATTCTCCAGGCCTGTAATCTTTATAAAGAACCGCCGTTCCTTGCAGATTTGACAATTCGTCATCCGGAGAATGACAATGCCGAGCTTCTCTGGCACTGCGGCCCATTTCCATATTCTCTTAAGGCGGAGGAGAGCAAAGCGCGGCTGGTGGATGGGCAGGAGCGCTTTGAACTGAAGCAGGGGCATATAACAACCTGCCGCTTCGATGACGCGGAGGGCCGGTACTATCTGTTTGCAGGAGAAGGTGATACAACCAGAGGGCCGGAGACAAACGGAACCTATACGTATTTGGAGGTAGATGACTGGAAGCGCTGGGAAGAAAAACTGATGTTTGGTCCTTATATCCATCATCTGGGCTGTGCATACGGTTCTTATAAGGAAGTACTCCGGGAAGCAGCACGCTATCTGGGGATCATATTTGACGACGCATCGGTACCGGGAGTAAGCAGTCTTTAACAAAATAAGCGAGAATTCTCCCGCCTCTATAGGTGGAGGGATGAAACGCCAAAAACAAGTTTAACGGCAGTGGCGGGCGGAGAAAAATCGGTATCCCCCATTGACATGAAGTCAAGCCGCGTATCTATAAGATGTAGTTGCACTCTGTGAAATTATCGAGCGTGGATTGAAACAAAGGAGATAAGAGTGAAATTCGAAAATATCCAAAATGTAGAGAAGCTTTTTCAGATTATAAGAGATGAGTGCACCGGAACCGTTGAACTTGTGTCCACGGAGGGTGACAGAATTAATCTAAAATCAAGACTGTCCCAATATATTTCCATGGTACGGCTGTTGGATGCGGAATTTGTAAGGGAGCTGCAGCTGGTTGCCTCAGATCCTGCGGATGTAGAGCGCTTATTGCGTTTTATGCGGGATGGAGAATAGAAAACGGTTGGGAAATGCTGCATTCATGACTGAACCAAGTATAAAGTATGGGGGTGATGCAAAACTGACGTAAGCTGGTTTTGCATCACCCCCTTCACGCTCTCTGTTTTATTTGGAGGAACAGAGCTTTATGATATCGGTTTTAGGAATTTCTTTTGTTTCGGCAGCACCTGCAGCAAAATGGAACGGGCAGGCATGGAAAATGAAAGTGGCAGTCTCCCTGCTGTCCCCCTGAGGTGTGGCAGCAGGAGGATTCAGGCTGACATGGAAACCATGATTGGGGCGGACTGCATGGCTGCCCCGGAGGACACGAGGGATCCTGGTTACATGGCCACTGCGGAGAACATGGAGGCTGCGGCGGGCATGGGGGCTGCGGCGGCCACGGAGGCTGCGGCGGGCATGGAGGCTGCGGCGGGCATGGGGGCTGCGGCGGACAAGGAGGCTGTGGAGGGCATGGAGGCTGCGGCGGCCACGGAGGCTGTGGAGGCCACGGAGGCTGCGGCGGGCATGGAGGCTCTGGGGGATAAGGTGGTTGCGGAGGCCACGGCGGTTGCGGAGGCCACGGCGGTTGCGGAGGCCACGGCGGTTGCGGAGGCCACGGTGGTTGCGGAGGCCACGGCGGTTGCGGAGGCCATGGCGGTTGCGGAGGCCATGGCGGTTGTGGAGGCCATGGCGGTTCCGGCGGATAAGGCGGTTGTGGAGGCTGCGGTGGATACGACGGCCACGGACCTACCGGAGGAAATGGCCAGCCGGGATAGGGTGGCATTCCCCAAAAACAGGGAGGAAACCATGGGAAGCCATTGTTTCCGCCACCGTTGTTGCTGCTGTTATTGTTATTATTATTGTTATTGTTGTTATTATTATTATTGTTATTATTGTTTGTACTATTGCTGTTATTATTTGTTATACAAATTCCTCCCTTTCCTGAAGAACCGGAATTGTGCATACTGGGATTTACGATGCATACACATATGGAGGCGGTTGTTGTGACCGGGTAATCTTCTAACGTAGCTCCGATTGGCTGATAGTTAAGCGTGGTCTCGGCAGTCGGATCCATAAGAACAACGCGGGTAACAGTGCCGGAAAGAGAGGCATTGACACGGAAGCACATTGCGTTATGAACCAGGCGCAGTGCAATATAAAATTCCTGACCAACGGCTGGGGACGTAATGGGATTTCCGCAAAAATCCATAAAGCTTGCAGAAAAATCCTCGCCGCAGTCACAGAAGGTTTCAATCGTTAAAACGGGAGTGCCTGTAAGGCTGGATCTCAAAGAGAACGGTCCTACGAGCAGCCGTCCGCAGACATTTCGTATCTCACTGGGACAGCCGTGGAAAACGAGATACGATTCTGACGGATTGGAGGGAATGGTTCCGGTGTTGCAGCAATAAATAAATTCCTGACGGCAGCAGGAGGCGCCGGTCCCCGGAGGATAGGAGTAGGTGGGCTGGGCAGCTGTATCGGCAAAATTACCCGCCATTTCGATCAGACGCAGTACAGTCTGATTCAGCCTGTCGGATTTTGGATGAGCAGCACCGTCAGAACAATTCAAAAATACTGCTTCAGACGGTGAGATCTGGCCTAAAAGCACCCAGATGGCTACCTGAACGGCTGCGTAGGCATCGTTGTTGTCCAGAGGTGGAGCCGCCGTATCATCGACTCCGACCAGGTTAAAGGTCTGGGAGGCGGAAACCGTCGGATAGGCATTTGCCAGAATCCATGCGAGCATCTGTTTCTGGCGCTCCGTGGCATCCGGAAACAGGGTCTCAAAAGTTTGACTCCGGTACGGCACGTCACCGTATGGTCCATCTTTAAATTTATCAAGGCAGTAGGCTGGTCCGGTGGTTCCGTTAGCTGTGAACGTAAATCTGAAAATCTGATTGTGATCGTCGCGGTTTAACCGATATCTGGAAGCTTCCGTGTCCGGAAGCGCACAGTAACTTCGTACTTCGGGATCTCCGGTAGCGGTTCCCGTCAAATCGGTTCCTGTATATAAAATAAACGGCCGTGAAGAAGGCGTGACGGTACCGGACGGTCCTGTCACTGCGATCTGTGTGCCCGGTGAGTTGGGGGCAGCCGGGGAGATATCTGTATTACTCATTCTATATCCTCCTTATCAATGGAATATGAGCCTGCAGGGATTTGTCCTGCATATTATAGAGTATGACAGGCTCTTCCAGTATGTTCCGGTATTGGTTTTGGGCTTTCGAAAGTCCGTAACCGGAAGCGTCCGGTGGGACTGCGGCGCCCCGGGCAGGGGTTGGGCAAAAAACTCATTCCAATGGCATAAATTTAAATACCATGAAAAAGACTGTCAAAAGCCATTGGAATGTGTTATAATAGAGATAAATCAAAATTGATGCTTTGGATGCATTCTCTTCTGAAGCGTCTTTTTTTTGTTCTCAGACGCAATGCTGTCTCTGAATAATCGATTTGGCGGTATCTGTTGGTTTGTTTCAAAGGAGGTTAAAATGTTTCAGGTAAATGATCATGTTGTCTATGGAAACTATGGGATCTGTGTGGTGAAAGCGATAGGAAGTCTGGAGATGGATTCTGTAGTGAAAGACCGGCTTTACTATACGCTGGAACCGCTGTATTCGGAGAAAAATACGATCTATACCCCGGTGGATAAAGAAGATTCCATGCGATGTGCGATAACGGAACAGGAGGCATGGAAACTGATCGATGGGATACAGGCACAGGAGATGATACAGGTTGCAGATGAGAAAAGAGCGGAACAGGCATATAGAGAAATTATGAGAACGAATGAGTGCAGTGGCTGGAGCAGAATCATAAAAACCATATATCTAAAAAACAGGAAACGGTTGGCGGAAGGAAAGCGGTATACAGCAAAGGATGATATCTATTTACGGCTTGCCGAGGACTTTCTGTTCCGGGAACTGGCGGCTGCGCTGAAGGTTAAAAAGGAAGATGTGGAATCAATTATATCAGACAGGGTAAAACAACTGGGCTGAGATAATGCGGCTGTCTGCTGAATGACAGCCGCGTTTCTTTTTGATAAAATATTCTGTATCGGATTGGCTGCCGGCAGTGAAGGCTGAACTGTTACAGAAAAACAATTTCTGTCAACTTTTTTAATGGCAAAAAAGCGAAAGGCATGGTAAAATAAGAATAATTGTGTGCAGTCAGACGCCTCGCAGTAAGCTGCGGGGGATTTGACACTGCAAATGGCTGCCGGGAACATGCTTGTATGCCCACAGGGGCCGCCGCTTATGCGGGAATCAACAAAAGTCGAAACAGAGGGACAAGAACAATGAGGTTTATCGGAAGCAAGACATTGCTGCTGGATCATATCAGAGCGGTTGCAGAGGAGAAGGCGCCGGACGCCCGGAGCTTCTGTGATATTTTTTCGGGAACAGCAGCTGTGGCGAGATATTTTAAACAGTGGTATGAGGTGTATTCCAACGATCTGTTGTATTTTTCATACGTACTGCAGCGTGCCACCATAGAGAATGACAGTATACCGGAATTTGACCGGCTGAAGGAAGAACTGGGGATTACGGATCCGGTGGAGTACTTTAACGGAAAAGAAACCCGGGATATGGAGAGCTTAGAGCAGAAGAGACGTTTTTTTCAGAATACGTACGCGCCCACCGGCGGCCGCATGTATCTAAATGATGACAATGCCCTGCGCATTGATTATGCCAGATGTATCGTGGAGGACTGGAAGACTGCAGGACTGCTGAATGAGAATGAATACTACTATCTTGTAGCCTGTATCGTGGAGGGAATCCCATTTGTATCCAATACCTCCGGTACGTACGGTGCGTATCATAAGAGCTGGGAACGGCGCAGCTATAAGAGATACCAGCTGTTCCAGCTGGAGGTGACGACGAATCACAAAGAAAACCGCTGTTATAACGAGGATGGGGCCGAACTGTTAAAGCGGCTGCAGGGGGACATCCTATACATTGACCCGCCTTACAACGAACGTCAGTATCTTCCGAATTACCATGTTCTGGAGACTGCGGCCAGGTATGACTATCCGGAGGTGACCGGCGTCACGGGACAGCGGCCCTATGAGAATCAGAAGTCGGAATTCTGTATGAAGAAGAATGTGACCGATGCCTTTGAACGGCTCATCAGCAATGCACGTTTTCAGCATATTATCTTAAGCTACAGCACGGACGGTCTGATGACGACTGAGGATATTGAAAGAATAATGAAGATGTATGGAAAGCCGGAGACCTTTCACATTTATGAAATTCCGTACCGGAGATATAAGAGCAGAAAGGTCAAAGAGACAGAGCGCTTAAAAGAGCTGATTGTATATGTAGAAAAGCAGGTGGAACCATGTATATAAAGAGCCCGCTAAACTATACCGGAGGCAAATATAAAATATTAAAACCGGTTCTGGGCGCATTTCCGCGGCAGATCGGCAGCTTTGTGGATTTATTTGCCGGGGGCTTTAATGTAGGAATTAATGTGGAAGCGGACCGTATTTTCTGCAATGACCAGATTACTTACTTAATCGGTATGTACGATATGTTCCGGAAGACGGATACGGAGGTGCTTCTTACAAGAATCCGCAGCCTGATCGGTTCGTATCAGCTGACTCAGCAGAATAAGGAAGGCTATTATGCGCTGAGACGGCATTATAATGAGAGCAGGGATTTGACAGAGCTGTTTGTTTTGACCTGCTATGCGTTTAACCATCAGATTCGTTTTAATAACAGCCATGAATTTAACTCTCCCTTTGGAAAAAACAGGAGCTCCTTTAATGGAACGATCGAAAAAAATTTAACAGCATTCTGCAGGGCCTTAAAGGAAAAGAATATTTCCTTTTATACCACAGATTTCCGCGAGATGAATCTGGATTTTTTGGGAGAAAATGATTTAATATACTGTGATCCGCCTTATCTGATTTCCACTGGCTCCTACAATGACGGGAACCGCGGGTTTAAAGACTGGCACGAGGAGGAGGAGGAGGCTCTCTTAACACTTCTGGACCGGTTAAATGAGCAGGGAACGAGATTTGCACTCTCCAACGTTCTGTATCATAAGGGACTTTCCAACGATCTTCTCATCGACTGGAGTAAAAAATACCATATCACCTGCATCGATAAGAGCTACGCCAACTGTAACTACCATTTTAAGGACAGAGATGCGGTGACTGTGGAGGTGCTGATTACTAATTATGTGCCGGAAGGCATGGAGGAATAGAAAGCGTCACTTTGATTAGCTGAGCCGTAGAATCAGGCATGGATAATCAAAGCGGCGCTTTTTCTATTGACATTTCCTGTGTTGTCTTCTATAATTACATTAACGATAACATTAACGTTAATGTAAAAGGAGTGAAAATGAGAGAAGGAGTCGTTTTCGATGTAGAGGAGTTTACTGTTTTCGATGGTCCAGGCCTTCGGCAGACTGTGTTTTTAAAAGGATGCCCGTTAAGATGCAGCTGGTGTCATAACCCGGAGGGGCTGAGTGGGGTTCCCCAGTTGATGGTAGGTACGGCGTCCTGCACCGGATGTGGGAAGTGCAGGGAGGTGTGCAGACATAAGACGTGTATTAGCTGCGGGGAATGCATTCCGGTGTGTCCCCTGCATCTGAGACGGATTGCCGGAGAGAAGATGACATCAGAGGAGCTGATCCTCAGGATCCGAAAGAGCAGTGATTACTATGCCAGGTATGGAGGCGGAGTTACATTTTCGGGTGGAGAGCCGCTTATGCAGGCGGAATTTTTAACGGAAGTTTTAAGCGGGATTCCAGAGGTACACCGGGCGGTAGAAACCTCTGGATACTGTGAAGAAGACGTTTTTCGGAAGGTGATCGCCCATCTGGATTACGTGATGATGGACATTAAGATGTTTGATGCGGTTCTTCACAAAAAGTATACAGGAGTGGATAATAAAAAAATTTTGGGGAATGCCCGGATTCTCTGTGCGGGAGAGATTCCGTTTGTCATCCGTATCCCTCTGATTCCGGGAGTGAATGACAACGAGGAGAATTTCAGGAGTACTGCCAAGTGGATCGCAGGGGCAAAGGCGCTTATAAAGGTAGAGCTTCTGCCATACCATAAGACAGCAGGCGCTAAGTATGCTATGGTAAAGAAAGAATACCGGCCGGCGTTTGATCCGGAACAAACTGTTTGGGTGTCGCAGAAAGTATTTGAAGAATATGGAATAAGGAGCGAGGTATTATGACAGAGAATATTGAAAAAATGCGTCAGTTTTTTGTAGTGGATAAGGGACAGAAGGCCATGTGGCAAGAACCGGAGGACCCTTATATTTTAGCAGAACAGTTTGCGGCAGAACAGATACCGGATGTGGATCGGGCAGCCAGGAGGCTGATTTATGTACTGGATAAAGAAGAGCCCGTCTTATTTGAGGGAGAGCGGATCGCGTTTACCAGAACGGTGACGACGATACCGGAGATCTTTACAGAAGAGGAGATGAGAGATTTAAAAAAGACACACTGGATCCATGAGAAGGGTGATGTGTGCAATATCAGTGTCGACTATACGAAACTGCTGAATCAGGGATTTTATGCAAAGAAGACGGAGCTGGAAGCTCTTAGGGAAGAATTTTTCCAGCGTGGTGAGAGAGAAAAAGCTCATTATCTTCAGCTGCAGATTGATATTCTGGATCACGTACTTTCCCTTGCATCCAGATATCAGAAATTGGCTGAACAGAGGGGGAATGAAGTGGTTGCCAAAACGCTGCTGTCTGTTCCTGCACACGCACCGCAGAGTTTTCTGGAGGCGCTTTCTATGTTTCGGATTATCCATTTTACCATGTGGTGCGGGAGGAACTACCACAACACAGTGGGCCGGTTTGATCAGTATATTTATCCATACTTAAAGGCTGATCTGGATAAGGGGATACATACGAAGGAGAGCGCGCTGGAACTGCTGGAAGAATTCTTTTTAACCTTTAACCGGGACAGTGATTTATATCCGGGCATGCAGCAGGGGGATAACGGACAGAGTCTGGTGCTCGGAGGATTAAATGAAGATGGTACAGACAGCTACAATCTCTTGTCGGAATTGTGTTTAAAAGCCAGCCTGGAGCTGAAGGTGATTGATCCTAAAATCAATCTGCGAGTGCACGAAAAGACTCCGCTGGATACATATATATTGGGGACACAGCTGACAAAGCAGGGGCTTGGATTCCCGCAGTATTCCAATGACGATGTGGTGATTCCGGGGCTTATGGAGCTGGGGTATGAGAAAAAGGATGCTTACCGCTATGTAGTAGCCGCCTGCTGGGAATTTATCATTCCAGGCACAGCCATGGATATTCCTAATATCGAAGCTCTTTCTTTCACAAAGGCTGTCTCCGACGCTGTCATGGAGAAACTGGAGCAGTGCCGCTCCTATGAAGAGTTTGAGGAGGCGGTAAGAAACAAGATTAATAGTCAGGTTGAAGCATTATGTAAACAAGTGAATGGGGTCTATCTATATCCAGCGCCGTTTTTATCCCTGATGATGGAAGGCTGTTGTGAAAAAGGAATTGATGTGTCCCTCGGATGTAAATATAACAATTACGGGTTCCATGGAACAGGAATCGCCACAGCGGCAGATTCCATGGCAGCCGTGAAAAAATTTGTGTATGAGGAAAAGAGCACGGATGCCCTCAGTCTGGTTAAGGCCCTTAAGAATGATTTTGAGAGCGACGAGCTGCTTTGTAACCGGCTGCGCTATGAATCTCCCAAGATGGGAAATGATAATGATTACGTAGATGGGATCGCGGTCCGGCTGCTGAACATTTTTGCAGATTCCTTAAAGGGAAGAAGCAATGACAGAGGCGGTATTTACCGAGCGGGAACAGGATCTGCCATGTACTATATTCGTCATGCCGAGAATCTGCCAGCGACTCCGGATGGAAGGCGCAAAGGAGAGGGGTTTGGTGCAAATTACTCACCCAGCCTGTTTTCCAGATGCAGAGGTCCTGTGTCGATTATCCAGTCTTTTACCAAACCGGATTTGAAACGGGTAATTAACGGAGGACCTCTGACGCTGGAACTTCATGACACCGTGTTCCGAACAGAGGAAAGCTGTGCCAAGGTCGCGGTGCTGGTAAAGTCTTTTATGGATCTGGGAGGCCATCAGCTTCAATTGAATTCCGTGAACCGGGACACTATGTTGGAAGCGCAAAAACATCCTGAAAATTATAAGAACCTGATTGTACGGGTGTGGGGCTGGAGCGGCTATTTTGTGGAATTGGATAAGGAGTATCAGGATCATATTATCCAGCGGATGGAGCTGATGCTGGCTGTTTAGGAGGAAAGCTGCCAGATAGCTGCTGTTCTTTACGCATTTCTTACCGATTCATTTTTTTGCCCTATATCACAGGGAAGTCTGACAAATGCTGTAGTTCCTCTGTCTGGTTTGCTGGTAATCGTAAGGGTATACTTGTCTCCATAGAGCAGTCGCAGCCTGTCGTTGACATTTTTCATGCCATAGCCGCTCGTCTGTACGGAAAACAGATGTTCTACAGCTTCCTTTTCCATGCCACAGCCGTTATCCTCAATCCAAATAGAGATAAAATCTACTGCCATGTACTCTTCTTTTTTTACGGTGACAGTCAGCTTTTTGTCCTTCTTCAGACTGTTCTTTAAGCCATGGTCCAGCGCATTTTCCACCAGTGGCTGGAGAATGAAATTGGGAAATGGAACGCCGGCTAAGGCCTCCTCGATGTTGTAAACAACTTCGATGGACTCGCTGTAGGAGAAGAGCTGAATCTTTACATAGGCCTGAATATTCATCAGTTCATTTTCAAGTGTAGTGATATCTTTTCCTTTATTCAGCGCAGTGCGGTAAAACGTGGACAGGAGAATGACCATTTCGCTGATATCGTTCTGCCCGGACAGAATCGCACGGCTGTTGATAAGTGATAAGGAATTATAAAGAAAATGTGGATTAATCTGTGCATACAGAATTTTTTGTTGATAATTCTTCTTTTCCAGCTCGTGTTTTAAGTTTACCATAATATAGTGATTGATTTCCCCCATCATACGTGAAAATGTTTGAAAAAGCGTGCCGATCTCATCGTGGCGTGAACTACCCAGGGAAACCGACAGATCATTCATATCTCCGGTACGCACCTCGTCGATCTTCTCAGTCAGATTTTCGATGGGGGTGACGATAGAAACTGAGATGATTAAGACCATGACTCCGAGGAACAGAAGGATAATCCAGCCAAAGGCATAAGTACCGCGGGTAATCGCATTGACTGCACTGTGGATGGAGGTGTAAGTCTTATAGTAACAGATATTCCAGCCTGTCTCCGGTATGGAGGAAGTCAGTTTTAAGTACCGGGTATCAGATAAATCAGTTAGAAATGCTGTCAGTTCCTCCCTGGGAAGATCAGAGGTGGAAAAGATCAGACTTCCATCCTGAGCCGTAACTGCAACATCGTATTTGTCCTCCGAGAGAGATAAAAACGGTTCAAAGAACATATCATAATTAATTCGGAAGGAGAGGTAATTTGAACTCTTGTACTGCCTGATATCTCCAATTAGTCTGGTGGAGTAAAGATATGGTTTGCCGTCTTCCACGGCAGAGACCCAGGTAGGAATATACTGGTTATGTACCTGGGGAAACCATTCCTTCTGATACAGGCTGTCCAGACCCAAAATATAATTATTATAAGGATGAATATCACCGGAAGAGTAAATTGTGATAGCCTCCAGATCCGGATACAGGGCATAGTAGGTGAGAAAAAGAGGTTCAATGGTGTCGGAATAAGCCTTGTACATTTGGAAATAATCGTCATGATAGCTGGTATTTAATACCTTCATAATAGCATTATTATTAAACATGAAATTAGAAAGATTATTATAAGTGATTAGCTTATTGTCTACAGAACTGACTGCCTGCTCCAGTGCAAGTTCGGTCAGGGACCGCTCTCTTTCCAGGATGATCCGGTTGGTATAGCGATTGGAAAGGATGATATAGCACAGGAACGGAAGTGCACCTACCAGCAGAAAGACGATCAGGACTTTTCTGCGGATCCCCATGTCCAGAAAGCCCCTTCTGATTCGTTTTAGAGTATTTACCATTAGTAAGTCTCCTTCTGGCGGTAATTTTCCGGACTTTCTCCATAGTAGTCGCGGAAACGCTGGGAAAAGTAGGAGGGATTGGAGAATCCCACGGTTTCAGCTATTTTGTTGACTTTCATCTCTGTCTCCAAAAGCAGTTTTGCGGCCTGTTCCAGTCGGTATTCATTGATAAATTTCATCAGATTACATCCCGTCTCTTTTTTAAATACGGAGCAAAGATAATTGGGACTTATGTAAAAATGGCTGGAGATATCATTTAGAGACAATGGCTGGGTGTAATTCTGATAGATATACTGCCGGATCTTATCTGATTTCAGACAGCTTCCCTGATTTTTCTGCGTCTGGCTGAGCAGTTTTTTGGCCTGACTGCAGGTCATGTCCATCAGTTCCACGATGTTTGCAGAACTATAGATTTTTTCTGCCACTTTGTTTAAATCCGGCTTTTGATCGTCTGGAAGGTAATGGATTATTTCTTTCATCAACTCGGTGAAACAGTACTTGACGAAAATCAGGGAGTGGGTTTTCTCATGCTTTAAAGATTCAAAGAGATCCTCCAAATGATGCATCAGGGAGTCATAATCCTTCAGGCGCAGATCATCGGATACGATATCAATGGAAATATGACCGGAGGCAGCGTAAGGGTGATCCGGACCATCCGGCAGAAAAATGTTTTGTTCTGGAAAGAAAAAGTGATTCTCCAACCGTTTTTCCAGCTGTGTATAAATCTGGCTTATGGAACTGTTGTCAGGGAGATCCTGAAACGCCACACAGCATTTCTGATTGAATTCTTTTTCAGCACATAAACATACAGCCTGTGCACAAGGAAAGAGAAATGCCTCCTCCTTAAAGAACAGAATGCTTCGGGCTGGATCAAGATTCAGATAGTCAAAAGGGACAGTGAGGATGCCTTCCAGTTTTTCCTGAAAGGATATGCCTTCCAGACTGAAAAATTCATTGCTGCATTCGATTAGCATAAGGCCGGTATAACGATCCTTAAAAAATGAAGAACTGTCTGCAGGCGTACCATTTTTTCCATTGACAGCCAGCCATAGCATATGATTTTTTAAAAGTCTGGTCTCACTGCGGCGTGTCTGGATCTGGCGGTTAGTCTCCTCTACTCCGTTAATAACGCGAGTCATGACAGAAACGAATTCATCAGGAATGACCGGTTTCATCAGATAATCTTCTACGCCAATGGTGATGGCGGTTTTGGCATATTCAAAATCATTAAAGCCGCTGAAAATGACGATTCTTGTATTCGGTGAAAGCTTTCTCACCTCTTTGGACAGTCCCAGGCCATCGAGAAATGGCATACGAATATCCGTAAAAAGAATATCAAAATGATTTTCAGGGTTCTGAAAGAGTCCCAGAGCCTCCTGGCCATTTACCGCGGTGGCAACCTCAAGAGGCAGTTCGTATTTATTAATAAGAAATGTGATGCAGTCAACATCGAGAACGGAATCATCGACGACTAAAATCTGATACATGGCTAACACTCCTTCCATTCATGTAAATCTATAAATTTATTCTAGCAGATTTTCCAGCAGGATAACAGTGGAAGGCCATAAAAGGGTAATTTTGTGATAGGAATGCGAAAAACCTTGTATATACAGGGAAAATACCAGAGGATATAATAAAGACATGAAATAAATCGCTGCTTAAGGCGCCGTAAGCAGCAGGGGTTGAAAACTAATTATAATGGAGGTTACCATGAAAAGAAGGAAAAAATTAGTATCACTGCTCGTGACCGCATGTATGGCAGGGGGCTGTATGGCTGGTTGTGGAGGAAATACGAAGGCACCAGAAGATTCTTCTGTCAAGACTGAATCAACAACGAAAGATGCTGCGAAAGAGTCGAATGTTCAGTCGGCCGCTGTCACAGAGGAGGTAGATCCTTACGGTCCGGTAAATGAGGAGACAACTGTGATTCATGTGGGAAGAGCGGAGTCAGCCAATGTTACGTATCCGGACGGTGAGGATTCCCATAACAACTATATTGTAAAATATCTTCAGGATCAATTAAATACAGAATACATATATGATTTTTCCGTAGATGACGCCTCGTATCCAACAAAGGTCGCTATGGCCATCGCATCGGGAGACATGCCGGACGTCATGAATGTAACATACACTCAGCTGGTTCAGCTGGTCAATGCCGGTGCGGTGGAGGATATGACGGAAGCGTTTGCAACTTACCGCTCCGATGCATTGAAAAAATGTTTTGATTCCACTAATGGTATGTCGGAAGGTCTTGCGACCTTTGACGGAAAACTGATGGCAATTCCTGATATTCAGCCAGGTATGGACAGTGTACCTCTTGTTTATATCCGGGAGGACTGGATGGAAGAATTGGGGCTGGAAGAGCCAAAATCATTGGACGACATTGTGAACATTGCAAAAACCTTTATGGAGAAGAATCCAGGTGGCAATGTGACAGATGGAATTGCGGTAGGGCTTTCTTCCGATAAAAAACTGGTTCAGAAGAACGGAGGAACGTGGCATATAAATGGACTGTTTACCTTATTTGATGCCTATCCGAAGATGTGGATCAAACAGGATGATGGCTCTGTGGTATACGGTTCCATCACAGAAGAGGCTAAGACAGCTCTTGGAGAGATCAGAACGCTGGTGGAAGAGGGGGTTATCGATCCTTCTTTTGCAGTCAGAGACTCCGAACAGTGTGTGGAAATGATCAGCAATGGCCAGGCGGGTATTTTCTTTGGCGCATGGTGGTCGAACCAGTGGCCGGTGGTATCCATGCTGGAAGGTGCGGATGATTCTGTAAAATGGAATTCTTACGTAGCTCCTTTAAATGCGGAAGGCAAACTGAACGTCCCCATGAAGAGTCCAACCACTACCTACATTGTAGTAAAGAAAGGCTGTTCAGAAGATATCAAGGAAGCGGTCGTAAAGACGATTAATTATCAGTATGATTTAGATCAGTCTCAGGCAGAGAATGTCCGGCCTAATGGTATGGATTCCCCATTCTCCTGGCACTATTATCCCATCAATGTTCTTCACTGTGATTATGATGCCAAGGAAAAACAGATTCAGTCTGTGATGGACTGTATTGACGGAAAAGTGGCTTACGATGATTTAAGCGGCGATGGAAAGACATGGTACAACGGATATACCGCAGTTCAGAAAGACGGCTTCAGAAAGACTGTAGAGAAAAATATTTCTACTGCGAATGGCTGGGGATGGGCCAATGGTGCCTGGACCGTACAGAGTCAGGCGGATAAGCTAAATCTTCAGTATGCGGCCAGCTATGCGGATTCTCCTTCTATGGAATCCTTATGGGCAACCTTAGAGACGCAGGAAGATGAATTTTATTTACAAGTCCTCACTGGAAACACAACGATTGACGAATTTGATAAATTTGTCAGCCAGTGGAAGGCACTGGGTGGTGATACCATTACGCAGGAAATGTCAGAACTGGCTGGCGCCAACTAGGAGATCTCAGCAAATGAGGAATGGAAAACCGGAGGTCAAAAACCTCCGGTTTTCAAAATCGGGAAGAGCAGGCATTCCCAATTACAGGGAGTTCAAAAAGGAAGGAAGTTTCGTATGGGAAAAGTAGCAGGAAGGAAGAGAAGAAGAAAGGAAGGGAGACACGTAACCATAAGGCAGACATACCAATATCATCTGCTGATGCTGCCGGGCTTTGCTCTATTGTTTATTTATACGATTATTCCGTTTTTCGGAAATATCATGGCATTTCAGAATTATCAGCCGATTATGGGATTTTTAAAGTCCAAATGGGTGGGGCTTGCCAATTTCAAGCACATGCTGCTGTTGCCCGATACGGCCAGAATATTCCGGAACTCGTTCACCATCGCAGTGGGGAAACTGGTACTCACGATGGTGCTGTCCATATTCTTCGCCATTCTTTTAAATGAGATCACCAGCGTAAAGTTTAAGAAATCGGTTCAGACTATCTGTTTTTTGCCGCATTTCCTGTCATGGGTAATTCTGGCGACGATATTCAAGAATCTTCTGGACACAGGAGGAATCTTAAATCAGGGCCTTATGAGCCTCGGAATCTTAAAAGAACCGTTAATGTTCCTCGGATCCAATAAACTGTTTCAGGGCGTGGTGATCAGCACAGATGTGTGGAAGGAGTTCGGCTACGGGGCCATTATCTTCATTGCAGCCCTCATGGGCATCAACCCGGAACTCTATGAAGCGGCCTCGGTGGACGGCGCAGGCAGACTGGCGAAAATATGGCATATTACGCTGCCCAGCATCCGCGTCACCATTGTCATGGTAGCTACCTTAAATATCGCCAATATCTTAAACGCTGGCTTCGACCAGATCTATAACATGTACAGTCCGGTTGTGTACCAGAGCGGAGATATTATCGATACATACGTATACCGGTTGAGCTTCGTCAACGCCCAGTACTCACTGGCCACCGCCATTGGGCTCTTAAAGTCGGCGATCAGCTTCATTATGATTGTCACGGCGCATAAGCTGGCAAAGAAATTTGCCAATTATCAGATCTTTTAGGGGGGATAAACCATGAAAAAATATAATACGTGGCAGAACCGGCTGTTTGACTTCTGTGTCTTTCTGCTTCTGCTTATCCTGGGGCTCAGCTGTTTAATCCCTCTTTTGCATGTCATTGCACTGTCACTCAGCAGCAAAACGGCTGCCCTGTCGGGGAAGGTGACACTCTGGCCGGTGGAGCTGACCTTTACACCGTACAAGGTCTTAATGACTGATCACAAGTTTATGCAGGCCATGTGGATTTCTGTACAGCGGGTAGTCTTAGGCGGTGCGATCAACCTGGTTCTGACGGTTATCACTGCATTTGCCCTTTCCCAGGACGAAACGGATTTCCCGGCCAGAAAAGTGTATATGTGGTTCATGATCTTCGCCATGCTGTTCGGTGCGAGTCTCGTCCCATGGTACTTCGTTATCAAGGCGACCGGGCTTATGGATACCATATGGGCGCTGGTAATTCCCGGAGCACTTCCGGTTTACAACACCATTCTCCTGATGAACTTCTTCAGAAATCTTCCCAAGGAGATCAAGGAGTCGGCCATGCTGGACGGAATCACTCCATTCCAGATGATGATGCGTATCTTCGTGCCGTTAGCCAAACCGGCGATCGCCACTGTGACCGTATTTTCCGTGGTGTTCCACTGGAACAACTTCTTCGATGGCCTTCTGCTGATGAATACGCCCAGCAATATGCCTTTGCAGACCTATATCCAGACTTTGACCAATACGACGGTCAGCGTCATGAGTTCCTCATTAACTCCGGCGGAAATTGAAGCGCTTACCTCGCTTAAAACGTTTAACGCAGCAAAGATTGTCGTGGCGTCCCTGCCGATCGTAATATTCTATCCATTTATGCAGAAATTCTTCGTCTCCGGCCTGACGCTGGGGTCAGTGAAAGAGTAGGATTATCAAATAAAGGAGATTTAATCATATGAGAATCAATCGCATGGCAAGCGTGCCCCTGCTGGTGCACGACCCCTATTTTTCCATCTGGTCATCGGCCGACTGTCTTTATGATGTGGACACGGCACACTGGAGCGGAAAGGAAAAAAGACTTTATGGCCATATTACCGCGGACGGAGAACGGTTCCGTTTCCTGGGCGGTGAGGACGGTTATCCGGTCATTCCCCAGACAAGCCTGGAGGTCACACCGACTGCGACCACATATACCTTTGAAAATGAGAAGCTGAGGCTTTTCGTCCGTTTCCTGTCACCGCTTCTGCCTGAGGATCCGGTTCTGGTCTCCAGACCGTGTACCTACGTTGATTTTACCGTAAGCAGGAAACAGGAGGTCTCCGTGAAGATCGATTTTACTGTTACCGGCGATCTGGTCTTCGATACGCCGGGAAAAATCATTGGCGGAAGCCATGAAAATGAGACGTATCATTTCCATTACGGTACTATGAGAAAGGCATTCCAGACGCCTTTAGGCCACAGTGGGGACCGGATCACCATAGACTGGGGCGACATGATTCTGGCTTCAGAGGACGAGGCTGTCACAGTCTTCTTCGATCCGGAGTACAGCCTGCTGAAGGCATCTGCGGAGTTGGGTACCGATCAGATGGCGTGTACGGTGATCGCCGCCTATGATGATCTGCTCTCGATTTTTTACTTCGGTTCCTGGCAGAAGGCCTATTGGACGACGACGTATGAAACCATTTTCGATGCGATTGGAGAAAGCTTCCGCGATCGGGAAGAGGTGACTGAAAAGGCGCAGGCATTTGACCGGAGTCTGGAGGAACAGGCCAGGAATACAGGCGGGGACGACTACGCGTTTCTATGCAGCATCTCCTACCGCCAGGTCATGGCAGCCCATAAGCTGATCGCGGACCAGGAGGGGAATCTCGTCTTCCTTTCCAAAGAAAATGATTCTAACGGGTGTACGGGGACCGTCGATATCAGCTATCCATCTGCCCCCATGTTCCTGCTCTTTAATCCGGATTACGTGAAGGCCATGCTGCGGCCTGTCTTCCGTTTTGCAGGCTGCCCGGTGTGGGAGTACGACTTTGCGCCGCATGATGTGGGCCGCTATCCGTACGCGGCAGGCCAGGTCTACGGGCTTAGCAAAGAAGGAGAAAACCGGGAATTTTGCTGCGATAACGGTGCTATTTTCCCATTTTACTACGAGTATCCCGCGGGACTGTCCGTCTATGATGTGAGGGACCAGATGCCGGTGGAGGAATCCGGCAATATGATGATTTTAACGGCGGCAGTGTGTGAACTGGAACGTTCGGGAGCATTTGCCTCGCCGTATTACGAGGTGCTGAAAACATGGGCTGGGTATTTACTCGCATACGGTGAAGATCCGGGAGAACAGCTCTGTACCGATGATTTTGCCGGCCATCTGGCTCACAACGTAAATCTGTCGGCCAAGGCGGTTATGGGAATCGAGGCATTCAGCAGAATCTCCGCCTGCCTTGGAAAGGAAGAGGAGGCGAAACGGTACCATGAGGCAGCCGTGAGGATGGCACAGAGTTGGGAGACGCGCAGTGACGCCGGCGATCACTACCGCCTGACCTTTGACTGTGAAGAGTCCTGGAGCCTGAAATACAATCTGGTGTGGGATCATTTCTTCGGAAGCGGTCTCTTTAAACCGGAGGTATTTGAGAAAGAAACCGCATTTTATTTAAAGAAGAGCGGCACCTTCGGCGTGCCGTTAGACAGCCGGAAGACGTATACGAAAAGCGACTGGATTCTCTGGTGTGCCGCATTTGCACCCGATCGAGACGCATTATACCGTCTGATGGCTCCGGTAGCGGAGTATGCAAGGTCCACAGAAGACCGGGTACCGTTTTCTGACTGGTATGATGCGGAGAGCGGGAGATACTGTCATTTTATAGGAAGAAGCGTTCAGGGAGGCATATATATGCCGATGCTGATAGAGAAGAGGAAGATTAAACAGGAGGCTTAAAGCATGAAAAAAGCGGTAATTAAGATTGACAAAGATTATAAAATCGGCCCGATCGACAACCGGATCTACGGTAATTTCATCGAGCACATTGGCAGAGCGGTCTATGGGGGAATCTATGATCCGGGCCATCCGCTGGCGGATGATATGGGATTTCGAAAGGATGTGATCGCGCTCACAAAGGAACTAAAGGTTCCCATTGTGCGGTATCCGGGCGGCAATTTTGTCTCCGGCTACAACTGGGAGGACGGAATCGGACCGAAGGAGCTGCGGCCGAGGAGAACGGAACTGGCATGGTTTGCCATCGAGGACAACCAGGTGGGGACGGATGAATTCTGTGAGTGGAGCCGCCGTGCGGATACGGATGTGATGATGGCGGTGAACTTAGGAACGAGAGGCGCGGATGCCGCACGTAATCTGGTAGAATACTGTAATTTTCCGGGAGGCACCTACTGGAGCGATCTGCGAATCAAAAACGGTTATCGTGATCCTCATGGTGTAAAACTCTGGAATCTGGGGAATGAAATGGACGGCCCGTGGCAGATCGGCCACAAAACGGCAGAAGAGTACGGACGCGCGGCCTGCGAGACGGCCAAGGTCATGAAATGGGTGGACCCGTCGATCGAACTGGTGGCCTGCGGCAGCTCCAATTCTGGTATGAACACGTGCTACGAATGGGAGGCTGCGGTGCTGGATCATACCTATGACTTTGTAGATTACGTTTCCATGCACCAGTACTACGGAAATGAGAAGAATGATACGCCCAGTTTCCTGGCCAATACCATGGATATGGACCGTTTTATCAACCACATCGTCTCTGTCTGCGATTACATACAGGCGAAGAAACGCTCCAAAAAGGTTCTGAACATCTCCTTTGACGAGTGGAATGTCTGGTATCACGCATTTGCGGACAATGCCAAAGCGGAGAAATGGAAAGAAAAACCGGCGTACAATGAGGATCAGTATAACTTCGAGGATGCCCTTTTGGTGGGCGGCATGATGATCACGCTCTTAAAGCACGCCGACAGGGTAAAGGTCGCCTGTATGGCTCAGCTGGTCAATGTCATCGCGCCGATCATGACGGAAAACGGCGGCAGGATCTGGAAACAGACCATCTACTACCCCTACCTTCACGCTTCTCTCTACGGCAGAGGAACAGCCTTAAATGTGCTGGTGGATGCTCCTAAGTACGACTGTAACGAGTACACTGATGTGCCGGCTCTCGAGAGCATCGCAGTGGAGAGCGAGGACGGAGCGTATGTAACCATATTTGCCATGAACCGCGGCGAGGAGGATCTGGAAGTTACCTGCTGTCTGCGGGATTATCCAGGATGCTGTGTGGAAGAGTTCATCACCATGGCGGGATACGATTTAAAGCAGTATAATACGGCGGACCAGCCGGATCGAGTGATTCCGCAGTCCTCCAGTGCCTATGAGATGGAGGGAGACTGCCTTACGATTAAGTTCTCAGCGTATTCCTGGAATGTTGTGAGGGTGAGAGTGGGGAGATAGATTTAATAAATTGAAGCAATATCATAATTTACAAAGGCGGCAGTACCATATTCATATAATTGGTTCTGCCGCCTTTGTAAATTATCCTATCTATTCCAGATAGTTCTAAACGTTCATTTTGAATTTCACTGTGAGAAAATTTCTTTCATATCCAAATGTTGGAACAGACGCGCATTTTCTGATTAATTGATAATGAATGGTAAAAAATGGATATCCCGGCAAAACGAAAAAAAGCGGTCTTCTGTATGGTATAGTTATGATACCGGAATACAGAAAACTGCTTTTTATCTCTCCGCCTGAATTCTGTCCATCACACATTTATGCTCTTTGTATATCTGTTGAATAATATGAATACTGCTGGATAATGGTTTGCTCAGATACTTATTTTTGTGATAGAGCAGGAGTGTTTTTCTGGTTCCCTGAAATTCCATGACAGGAAACACATGCAGTGATTCAAAACATTTTGGCTGAGTATCGTATAAGTGCTTTAAAAGCATGGGGGTACTGAAAAATACACCATATCCTTCCGCACAGAGAGATACAAGAGAGCTGGTCAGTGATGTTTTTATGCGCATAAACGGCGGTGTACCATTCTGGACGAGCTTTGACACGATCGCTTCGTGCAGGCGGCTGGAGGCAGGATGTAAAAACATTGGAACATGGGAAAAATCGGTTACAGACACACCCTCCATAAAGGCTGTCTTACAGGCTGGATATTGATCACTGAAATATTTGCGGAGCAGTCCATCCGAGATAATCAGATATAGATCTTCCGTTTCCAAAGGAACGATTTCACATAAATCTGAATCAAAATACTCATATTTTGAGACGAGTGGGAGTGCAAGGTCAATCTCGTTATTTTTAACAGCCGCAGATAAATCAGGAGATGTTTTTTCAACCAGATGTATGGTCATGTTCGGATATTCGCTGGAAAAATGCGGAGTAAATTCGCAGACAAATGCTGTCGACCTGTTTGGCGGCAGTCCAATGGTAATTTCGCCGACAAATTCGTCCTGCATGGTAATAAACTGGTTCAGCAGCTGATTTTCCCGGTCGATAATATCTCGTGCTGCCTCTAAAAGCATCTGACCGGAGGGCGTCAGCTTCAGAGATGGTTTACGTTCAAACAGTTGTACCTTATAGGTACTTTCGAGATGCTTGATGTGAAGACTTACTGCCTGCTGAGATGTATAAAGAGCTTCAGCTGCCTTTGTAAAGCTCATTAGTTCCGTCACCTTGATAAAGCATTGAATATCGGTCATATTCATAATTAGGTTCTCCTTGCATAAAGACAAGTTTTTTATTGTGACTTTGACAAAAAAAACAATATTTTCTTTTAATTTTAAACGAATTATAATGGAAATACAATAAAAATTTTTGTTGATAACAAGAGAATGAGAAGGAGAAGATTATGATAGTCGGTTTTATCGGTTTTGGCGAAGCGGCATCGTCAATCGCGCTGGGTCTGCGCGGAGAAGGTATCGACAGAATAGTGTGCTATGATGCCATGCAGGATGATGAACGTATGAGTGAAATCATGAAGGAGAGAGTAGCAGCCTGTCAGGGAGAAAAAGTGGAGAGTGCTGCAGAGGTATGCCAGAAAGCGGATGTGGTGATTTCGGCGGTTCCTTCCAACTATGCGGTAGCCGCTGCTGAAGACGCAGCGGCGGGAATCAAAGAAGGACAGCTTTTTCTGGATGTGTCTACAGCGACACCAATAGAAAAGAAAAAGATCAGTGAGATGGTGAAGGCCAGGGGAGGCCTGCTTATTGACGGAGCGATGATGGGGGCATTGCTAAAGAGTAAGCATCAGGTGCCGATGTTGTTGAGCGGCGATGGAGCGAAAGCCTTTCGGGATAAAATGGAGCCATACCATATGTGCCTGGAAGTTGTGGAAGGGGAGGCAGGGACTGCGACGAGTATTAAGTTCATACGCAGTATTACAGCAAAAGGACTTAGCTGCCTGCTGATTGAATCTCTGCAGGCGGCACAGCGGTTCGGCGTGGAGCAGACGATTGTAGACTCGTTTGTGGATACTTTTGGACCAGACTTTATTGGAATTATCAATGGATATGTCTCGGGAGCGATCATTCATGCGGAACGGCGTGAACATGAACTGAAGAATGTTGTTGATTTCTTACAGAGTGAGATGCTGCCGTATACAATGGCCGAAGCTACTCGGACAAAGCTGCAGTGGCTGGCCGATCATCATGTGAAGGATAACTTTGAATCCGGTGTTGCCCGTGATTGGAAAAAGGTATTGGAGGGCTGGAAGCTGTAACACATACCGGTAAACGTGTTAAAAAGGAGAAGTGAGAGATTTGATAAAGATTAATGTTCCGTTTAGAGACAAAGAATGCAGGCTCAAAGCTGGTGATCTGATTGAGATGAGCGGAAAAATATATTGCGGCCGTGATGCGGTACTCCCGTATGTCGTGGAGCTGGCAAAGAAGGGGGAGTTATCGGAGCATGGTATTGAACTGGACGGGGCTGTGATTTTTCATACTGCGGTAAGCTGCGCCGGCATAGCTCCAACTACTACGAGTAAGCCGGAAATTGAGGGATCAATGATACCTTTATCAGAAAAAGGAGCTATGTTCCATCTTGGAAAAGGCAGGCTCCTTCCCGAGACCATTGAGGGATTAAAAAAGAATGGGGCGTATTTTTTGATTACTCCGCCGGTATCGGCATTACTGACGGCTTCGATGAGTGAGTGCCGCGCGGTACTGCATCCGGAATTTGGGATGGAAGCATTCTATGAGATTACGGTAAAAGATTTTCCGGCAATTGTTGCAGTGGCTGACGGTGAAAGTGTTTTTTCGAATTAGGGGGGACATATGGTGTTTTTAAATAAAGTGACAGAAGATGTCGCTCAGACGGTTGTAGATGCAAGCTCTCACTGGAGAGACGATCAGGTTGCCTGCTGGAAACAGGCATGTGCAGAGGAAGAGATTCCACACGCAAAATGGGCAATGGAAAATTTTATAAAAAATGCAGCTGTTGCAGATAAAAAACATTGTGCATTGTGCGATGATACAGGGACGCCGCACCCGTTTCTGGAAATTGGAGATGAGGCCGTCCTTCCGGCTGGATTTTTGGCGGCAATGGAAGATGGGATCAGAAAGGGATTAAATGACCTGCCGGCGCGTCCGATGGGAGTACGCGGAGACGAATTAGAGCGTATTTCACAGTGCAAAGGCCTATATGACGAGCCTGGGATGTTAAAACCCGCTCCTACACAAATCCGCCGTATGGCGGGAAGTAGAATTCGTCTCACTATCCTGATGCTTGGAGGAGGACCAGAGATCAGGAGCAGAACACAGGCTTTATTTCACATGCATTCTCTGGATCATGTTGTTGAGGAGATGATAGAATGGGCGGTTCCACAGGTAGCAGCGCTTGGCTGCCAGCCGTGTACGCTGTCATTTGGCCTTGGGCGTACTGCGGTGGAAGCCTCTTCGCTTTCTCTTGAGGCAATGAAGGATGGATGTTATGACGTGCAGAGTGAGATGGAGAAACGTATCACGGATGCAGTCAATGGAAAGGGGATTGGACCGATCGGCTTGGGTGGTGCCAGTTCGGTGCTTGCTACATTTATTAAAATCGGAGATATGCGTGCGAGCGGTTTCCGGGTGGTTTCGATGCGCCCGAACTGCTGTATGGAGATTCGTAAAGCCTCCTGTGAATGGGAGACTGTATTATAACGGAAACAAAGTTACTGCACTAAGCTCGTGAAAGACCTCACTAAGTGCCAGTGACATGTATCGCACGTAAGCGGCTAAAAGACAGCCGCTAAGTGCTCATAACAAGGAGAAGAGTATGAGAGAATTAATTCAGGGGGCATATGATCTTCATGTGCATACAGCCCCAGATGTACTGCCAAGAAGACTCGACGATTTCGAGATGGCACAGCGGGTAATGGACAGTGGGATGGCTGGATTTGCAATGAAGTCTCATTACTTTTGTACGGGAGAACGCGCTGCAATGACCAGGAAGCTTTATCCTGAATGCGATGCGGTGGGGACAATTACACTCAATGGATCGGTAGGGGGAATCAATCCTGCAGCTGTGGAGATGGCAGCACGCGCTGGTACGAAGCTTGTCTGGTTTCCAACCAGTGATTCAGCACATGAGCAAAATCTTACACTTGGAGGAGATCGGAATCCGGATAAAAAACTTCCGTACTGGGCACAGGTGGTTTTGCAGATGCGTGAAGAGGGAATTGACAATCCGGTTATCCGCGTGGTCGGTGAAGACGGGAGGCTGACAGAAGCAACGCATCAGGTTCTGGAGGTGATTGCAGGACATCAGATGATCCTGGCAACGTCGCATCTTTCACATGAGGAGACATTTGCGCTTGTAAAGGCGGCGAAAGAACACCGGGTAGAGCATATTATTATTACACATGTGGACTTCCCAACCACATTTTATACGGTGGAAGAACAATTAGAACTGCTGCGCTGCGGTGCTTATATGGAACATTGTTTTGTTACATACAATTCTGGAAAAGTAGACTTTGAAGTAGTGTTGGAACAGATACGTGCCATTGGAGCCAGCCATATTATTCTCTCTACGGATTTAGGACAGAAAACAGGAATATATCCGGATGAAGGTCTGGAACAGTTTGTGACAAGCCTGTATGATCGGGGTATTTCAGAAGGGGATATTAAGAAAATGACAAGTCATAATCAGCGGATACTGCTGGGAAAAGCATAGCTGACATCACTCGCAATATTTATCACAGAAAAAACAGGGGGTTTCAAATGAAGAGAAAAAATACAGGTTTGGCAATGCTTTTGTTGGCAGCTGTTTTCATGACTGCGGCATGCAGCCCGACAGATGTAAACAGTACAACGGGGAATTCCGGCAGTACGGCGGCCGAAGGTGCTTCAAGCGGAGGAACACATTATGACCTGACACTGGGAACCGCGGCCAGTACCGGTACTTATTATGTTGTCGGAGCTGCAATTGCTAATGAGGTCAATACAAAGAATCCAGACTTAACGGTTGTGGCACAGACTACAAATGGAGGAGTGGAGAATGTAAACCTTTGTATGTCAGGAGAGATGGATCTTGGCATGACAAATGCAGATGCTGCCTACTGGTCATCGCATGGAGGCGGCAGTGGTTTTTATGAAATCTATGCAGAACCAGGCAATGTAAAAGGCGTTATGCGTCTGTATGAGAGCCAGGGACATATGATTACAACGGCAAATTCAGGTATCGAGACGTATGAGGATTTAAGGGGCAAGACAGTTTGTCTTGGACCGCCAAGCAGTACGATTCCTGCTATGTCTATAGCAATTTTAGAAGCTTACGGTATCAATCCTGATTCGGATATCAAAGCGGTTTACTACTCAATTGACGAGGGACTTGAGAAACTGACTGATGGTGTGATTGATGCTACATTTTTTGTCGCCTCGGCACCGGCATCGGGTCTTACAAGCGCTTCTGCTACCTCTGATTTAAAGTTTGTTGATGCAGGAGAGGAGATCCTTAAGCAGGTAGTAGAGAAGTATCCATACTATACCGCTGCGGCTACAAAAGAAGGGGCATATCCAAATATGAATTCCGTGAATACACTGAAAATATATACGGAAATCATTGCATCCGGAGATGTTCCTGAAGAGGCGGTCTATCAATTTGTGAAAGGGGCTTTGGAGGGACAGCCTGATTATGTAGACGCACATGTGGCATGTCAGGAAATCAATGCGGAGACGGCAGCCTCTGCTGCGGCCAAACTGCATCCTGGTGCGGCGCGTTACTACAGGGAGTTGGGATTGATTGACTAGAGATTGAACTTGCGAAAGGAATTGTTTATGACAGAAAAATTAAAATATCAGAAGATGGTAGATATGATCGCACTTGGCATGTCTGTAATACTTTGCCTGTTTCATATGTTTTCTGCCTCTTATGGAACCTGGACCTCCTACGTCCTGGCGGCGGTGCACTGGGGTTTTATTGGGAGTTATATTGTGCTTAGAAAGCCCACAAAACTTAAGTATATCGGACCAGTGTACGATGCCGTTATTATTATACTGACGATCTATGCCTGTTACCATCAGGTTGCCATGCAGGAGCGTCTTGTCACACAGGCAGGACTTTATACCACAGAGGATATTATTGTAGCGGTGATAGCTGTACTGCTTGTGCTGGAAGTCGGACGGCGGGCTGTAGGGAAGATTCTTCCCTTGATCGGAGTTGCGTTTCTTCTGTACTGCTATTTTGGAAATATGGTACCGGGACTGATGAAGACAACCAGGTTTACAGTGAACCGAATTGCGATTTTTATCTATACATCCAGTGATGGAATCTTTGGACAGACCCTGTACGTGAGTGCGAAGTATATATTCCTGTTCATTTTATTCGGGAGCATTCTGGAACTTACGGGAGCCGGCGCATTTTTCGTGGATCTGGCATTTGCGTTTGTGGGGAAGGCGAGAGGTGGTCCGGCACAGGCCGCGATTTATTCCAGTATGCTGATGGGAACTATTAATGGTTCAGGGGCCGCAAATGTAGTAACGACAGGTACCTTTACCATCCCGCTGATGAAGAAAATTGGTATTCGGCCGAGTACCGCGGGTGCGATAGAGGCAGTTGCATCGTCTGGCGGTCAGATTATGCCGCCGGTTATGGGGGCCGTGGCATTTCTGATGGCTGAGATGACAGGGATCAACTATGCTAAGATTGCATTGGCGGCGTTGGTTCCGGCAATTCTTTATTATATGACATTGTCAGTGTCAGTATATCTGATTGCCCGCAAAGATAATATAGCGGCCGGTAATCCGGAGGATATCAAAAAACCGCGTGAAGTATTGAAAGAAGGCTGGTTGTTTATGGTTCCTCTGCTGGTACTGGTGGCACTTATCATTTCAGGCATGAGTGTTCAATTATCTGCGTTTTACAGTATTATCGTAACATTAATTGTTGGTTTTATGAAAAATCGTAGGAATATGACTGTTGGAAATATATTAAGGGCCTGCGAAAATTCGGTAAAAAGTATCGCCCCGGTAGCTGCTGCATGTATATTGGCAGGTATTATCATGGGATCTATGAGTCTTACCGGTTTTGGACTTAAGATCAGCAGTTTGATCGAAATGATATCCGGAGGAAATTTATTGTTTGCACTATTGCTTTCCATGGTGGCCAGTCTTCTGCTTGGCATGGGACTCCCGACATCAGCGGCATATATGGTATTGGCGGTATTGGTCGCTCCGGTATTACTGAACCTTGGAGTGAGTAAAATGGCGGCACATTTATTCTTGCTGTATTTCGGCGCGATTTCTACAATTACACCTCCTGTCGCACTGTCGGTATTTGCTGCCTCCGGGATATCAGGTGCGGGGGTATGGGAAACTGGCTGGGATGCACTGAAACTTGCTCTAACCGGATTTATTATTCCATTTATCTTTGCCTTTGATAATAGTCTGCTTTTGATGGGAACCCCGGTAATGATTGTAATTGCAGTAGTAACCGCAGTCATAGGCTGCATGATTTTGTCAGTGGCGGTGTCGGGATGGCTAATACATAATTTGAATGTAGGAACAAGACTGCTTTTGCTGGTTGCGGGAGTGTGTATGATTATTTCAAATCCGTTATGGATTAACCTGGCAGGTTTGGCGCTTGCCGTTATCGTAATAGTTACGGTTTTAAAAACAAATCAAAAGAATATAAAAACTGAGGGGGTATATTAATTATGGAAAATTATTATGAATTGCCGGAATTAATTTCTGAAGATCTTATTGAACGCGCATCTAAGCTTAGTTCTGCAAATATTTGCGATGGCTTAAGCAAACTTGGACTTCTCGCAGGCCGCTGTATGAGCGGACAGATTAAACCGGTTTCAGATAAGATGAGTGTTGTGGGAACCGCTTGTACCGTGGAAACAAAAGATGGTGACAATCTGCCGTTACATGTTGCAATTTATAACTGCAGGCCCGGATATGTAATTGTTGTGAGTGGGAAGGCCTTTGAAGAGAGAGCATATATGGGTGATCTGATGGGCGGCGCGGCGGAGGCAATCGGTGTGTCGGGAATTATCGTGGACGGATATATACGTGACAAGACCGGTCTTGATGAAATCGGAATGCCGATGTTCAGCAGAGGTTATAAGCCGGCGAGTCCGGCAAAAAAGGGACCAGGAGGATTGAATATTCCAGTCGAATGTGGCTCTGTCCTGGTAAATCCGGGAGATTTAATTGTTGGAGATTATGACGGAGTGGTGGTTGTACCGAGAGAAAAAATAAAAGAAGTATTAGAGGCAGCAGAAGTAAAAGTTGCTTACGAGGAAAAACGGGTAGCTGCTATCAGTGAGTACAGGAAATGCAGGACAGAAGGTTCTGTTTTGCCGGATTTAACACCTGCATGGGTTAAAGAAATGATGGAGCAGAAACAGGAGGCGTAATAATGCCGCGGATTCAGATTCAAATGCTTAAGGGGCGAACAGCAGAGCAAAAACGACGACTTGCTAAAGGGGTAACAGAAGCAGCGTCTGAAGCGCTTGGAATATCACAGGAGCGTATTTCACTCATTATGCTGGAGGTGGAGGAAGACCAACTGGCACACGGTGGTCTGTTATGGTGCGACAGAGAGGTGAAGCCTCCGATTTAATGACGGAAATAATTTTTTGCCCTGATAACAGAAACTGGTATGCTGTTGGAAGGAGGAAATAAGCCGGACTCATGATTGAGTACCGGTTTTTCCTTTTTTATGGACAGTGCAATTAAATTTGTCTGTTTCGGCTGGAATAATGACTCTGTCCTTGTGTTTCCACATGGAACAGGATATTATTACAATATTAAGCCGCTCTTATGATGAGTACTTTGGTTTCAATCAACAAGAATCTGATCGTATGTTGCAAGACTATAATCTTGAGGCGAAAAGTGCTGTCACGGAATCATGATTGGGGTTCTAAATAATTTAAGAGATTATCTCGTAAAATCGAACCGGGAGAGTGTAACTGGCCGACTGGATATTTTAGTATGCAGCAGCAACGTGTCAAAAACACCAGTTATTATGGAACTTAAGGTATTACCAACTTATAAAAACATGGAAAGTACCTGTGATATGGCAATCAGGCAGATTGAAGAGAAGGCGTATGATTCCAGTCTGCCAGAGGAGGGATATACAGAAGTTCTCTTCTATGGTATCGCTTTTTACTTGACGCACCGTATAAAAAAAGCTATACTGACATTAACGTTAATGGAAAGGAAGAGCATCATGAACAGAACCGTATTTGGAGTAGTAGATGGAGAAAAAGAGGTCAGCCTTTTTACACTGAAGAACAGAAACGGCATGGAAATCACCGTGTCGGATCTGGGAGCCGTTTTGACCAGAGTGATTGTACCGGATCAGGAGGGCCAGCCGCGCGACGTGGTATTGGGATATGGAAGCGCCAATGAGTACCGGAAGAATACAAGTACCTATTTCGGATCAACGATAGGGAGAAATGGTAACCGGCTGGAAGGCGCCGCGGTCACCCTGGAGGGGAAAGTCTTTTGCATGACTCCTAATGAGGGGAAGAACAATCTTCACAGCGGCCCTGATGGATATCAGATCCGTTTATGGAACGTGAAAGAGCCGGCAGAAGGCAGGAATGAAGTTACGTTTGTTCTGGAAAGCCCGGACGGTGACCAGGGATTTCCAGGAAATCTGGAACTGTCCGTTACATACGCGCTGACAGAGGACAATGAGATCTGCATTACCTATAAAGGCGTATCGGATGCAGAGACTGTCTTTAATCCGACGAATCACAGCTATTTTAATTTGAATGGCCATGACAGCGGTACGATTTTGAACCATGTCCTGACGCTGATGGCAGATTTCTATACGCCGGTCAGGGATTCTGCTTCGATTCCTACGGGCGAGACGGCGGATGTGACAGGCACACCCATGGATTTCCGACAGGGAAAAGCAATCGGAGCCGAGATTGATGCTGATTATGAACAGCTTCAGTTTACCGGGGGATATGATCATAATTTTGTTATCAGCCAGAGTGCTGGTTCAGGCAGCCGCATGGGTCTGAGCAAAGCTGCTGTTGTCACGAGTCCGGAGAGCGGGATTTCCATGGAAGTAGAGACGGACAGACCTGGTGTCCAGCTGTATGCGGGTAATTTCCTGAACGAGGAGCCCGGAAAGGACGGGGTAAAATACGGCAAACGATGCGGATTCTGTCTTGAGACCCAGTATTTCCCCAATGCAGCCAATGAACCGGCGTTTGAGTCTCCCATCATAAAAGCCAATGAACCTTGTGTCACGAAGACGGTATACCGCTTTAAGAGCCGGGGGTTAAAACAGGGCGGAGAAGACAGATGAAGAAGAGAAGGCCGGCCGTCACGTTAAAGGATATTGCAGCGAAGACCGGTTACAGCGTTAATACGGTTTCAAGGGCCTTGAGGGACAAAGATGATATCGCCGTTGAAACGAGAGAGATGATCCAGAGAACCGCGCGGGAGATGGGGCATGTGAGCAATACGCTGGCGGCCTCCCTGCGCCTGGGCTATACGAACACCATAGCCGTTATTTTAGGAGACATTTCCAACCCTCATTTTTCAATCATGATGAAGGAAATCGAAGGCTATGCGTGGAAGGCCGGGTATACCTCCATTCTGTTTAATACAAATGAAAATGAGGAGCTGGAGCTGGCGGCGATTCAGTCGGCTCTCAATAAAAATGTAGATGGCATTATCATCTGCCCGGCTCAGAAAACACCGGACAATTTAATTTATTTAAAAGAGTCTGGAGTGCCATTCGTGCTGATCGGGCGCCGGGACGAGGCTTACAGCTATGTGGTCTGCAATGATGAGCTGGGCGGCTTCCAGGCGACGAAGGAACTGCTGGCCGCAGGCCACAGGGATATTCTGCTCCTTCATGGAGCCACTTACATATCCAGTGCCAGAGAGCGTCTGGAGGGCTACTGCAGAGCGTTTCGGGAGGCTGGCCTGCCTGTGAACGAGCGGCTGATCTGTCAGGTTCCGGTGGTTTCTGATGGCTGCGAGGCCGTCTTAACGGCACTGGAGAAGGAGGGACAGGAGTACACTGCCATTTTTGCGTTCAGTGATATGCTGGCCTGGGAGGCATGGTGCTGCCTGTTAAAACGCGGGAAAATGGTGCCGAAAGACTGCTCGATCATAGGGTTCGACCATATTGAGTCGCGCTTAAAGCTGCCGCTCGGCCTGACTTCCGTCAGTTCCTACAAGGGAAGAATGTCTGTCTGTGCGGCTGAGATACTTGTAGAACAGATACGGGGCAATACAGGGATCAGGCAGGTCGTCATCGATACGGCGATTGCAGCGGGAGAGACGGTCAGAAAGCCGGAGAGAATATGATATACAAGGAACAGGGAAACAGGGACGGGTGAACGGGCAGAAGTAAAACAGGCAGAAGCAAAGAGGGAAGAAATAAATAAGCAGAAATAAAACGAATATAAGCAGACGAGGATAAATAAATGGGGATTATGCATTCGGAATACAGAGACAGAATCAATCATTGGATCAGGACCCTGAAAGAAGATTTTTATACTCCGGTGGGAACCCTTAACTGGGAAGTATTCAAGACCATGGAGCAGCTGAGTTACGAGGAAGCCGGCGCAGGAACGTACAAGAGAGTGGAACCGGGATATACATGGGGGAAGACTTACGAATATGCGTGGTTTCGCACCACACTTTCACTGCCGGAAGAAACCGCGGGAAAGAGAGTTGTACTGGACTTATGTCCGGGCGGAGAATCCACGGTGTTTGTGAATGGAGCCGCGTTTGGAACATACCGGGCGGACTGGGTGAAGCAGCCCCATCATTTCCTGGTGGATAATACGCTGACCCGGGAGGCGAAGCCGGGAGAGGTATTCGATATCTGCATGGAGACGTACGCCGGCCATTTCTATGCGGAAGCCCAGGACAGCGGCTGTGCCACCGGTCCCGTTCTTCCCGGTCTTTACAGGGATGAACTGACCGAAGGGGCGAGAAGGACGCTGGGGGAAGGGACCTATGGAATCTGGGATGAAGATGCATACCAGCTTTTTATGGATGTGGAGACACTCTCCAGCCTGCTTAAGATCCTGGATGAAGATTCCCTGCGTGCGGCCAGAGTCGCCGAAGCGCTGGAGCAGTTCACGCTGATTGTGGACTTTGAGCAGGAGAAAGAGGCCAGGAGCAGAGATTACCGGAAGGCCCGCGCTGCGCTGGAGCCTGTGCTTTCCGCGGTGAACGGTTCAACGACCCCGGTATTTTCCGCGATTGGAAACGCCCATCTGGATCTGGCCTGGCTGTGGCCTATGGCGGAGACGTACCGGAAGACTGCCAGGACATTTGCGGCGCAGCTGCGTCTGATGGAGGAGTATCAAGACTATAAATTTATCCAGAGCCAGCCGGCCTGCTATGAGATGTGCCGGAAATACTATCCGGAGCTGTTTGAGGAAATCAGAAAGGCAGTTAAAAAGGGCCAATGGATCGCCGAAGGCGCCATGTGGGTGGAGCCGGATACAAACATGGCGGGTGGTGAGGCGCTGGTCCGCCAGCTGCTGTACGGCAAGGCATATTATAAGAAAATGTTTGCGGTGGACAGCAGGATGCTCTGGCTGCCGGATACCTTTGGCTACACCGCAGCGCTTCCTCAGATCCTTAAAAAATGCGGTGTCGATTATCTGGTTACCCAGAAGATTTTCTGGTCCTACAACGAGGGAGAACAGTTCCCCTACCATTATTTTACCTGGAGAGGGATGGACGGCAGTGAGATCGATGCGTTCCTTCCTACCAATTATACGTATTATACGTCCCCGGAAGAGATGAACACAGTGTGGAAAAATCGTGTTCAGAAGCGCAGTCTGGATACATTTCTGATTCCATTTGGGTATGGAGACGGAGGCGGAGGCCCGACGAGAGATCACATTGAGTTTATAGAACGTCAGAAGAATTTAGAGGGCGGCGTACGCATTGAAATGGAGAACCCGGTCGACTACTTTGAGCGCATGGAGAGCCGGGGCGGTCCATCCAATACGTATGTGGGAGAACTGTATTTTACGGCTCACCGCGGCACCTATACCTCACAGGCCGCGGTCAAGAGATGGAACCGGAGGGCGGAATTTGCCATGAGAGATTTAGAACTGTGGGCTTCCGCCGCCGCCTCCATGCCTGCGGGCAGCGGTATGGTTCCCGATGGAGAGAACGCCGCAGGCAGCGGATACCGGTATCCTGCAGAGGAGACGGAGCGCCTGTGGAAGGAAACGCTGCTGAACCAGTTCCATGATATTCTTCCCGGTTCCAGTATCCACCGGGTATATGAGGAGGCAGAAAGTTCCCTTGGCCGCGTCTGTGAAGAGGCCGGGAAATTCTGCAGAGACGCAGTCACAAGCCTGATACAAGAGGGCGAGGGATTGACTGTATTCAACTCGCTTTCTTTCCCGCGCGTCTGCCTGATTGATGTTCCGGAGAATTACGGAACGGGGGCAAGGACTCTGGACGGGGAGACAGTTCCTGTGTATACCGATGGTAAAACGGTTACCGCCAGAATTATGGTTCCGCCGCTGGGAGCGGTTACCGTGGTTCCGTGCGGAGACGGGGAGACTGCGCCCGAGGCTGTGAAAGAGACAGGATTGACTCTGCCTCCTGCTGTAGTTAAAGCGGAAGGAGACGGTTTCGTGATGGAGAATGACAGGCTTCGGGTGACGGTTGCCTCCAACGCCGAGATTACCTCCTATGTACTGAAGGAGAACGGAAGAGAATTTGCCGAAACACCGATGAATCATTTCCGCCTGTTTAAGGATGTGCCGAGAAAGTTTGATGCCTGGGATATTGATTCTAATTACAGAGAGCAGGAGATCGAAGGTGCCTTCGATGTAAAGGTGGAGATTATCTGCGCCGCAGGCGCCAGGGCAGCGCTGAGAGCGACGGGAAAGATCGGCAGTTCTTCCTTTTGCCAGGACATCACGCTGGCAGTGGGAGAGAGCAGAGTAGAATTCAGGACAGAGATCGACTGGCGCGAGCTTCACAGACTGTTAAAGGTCAGCTTCCCCACCATTTTATATGGTGAGTACGGGATCAATGAGATGCAGTTCGGATATGTGGAACGTCCCATGCACCGGTCCAGGGCATATGAGAAAGAGCGGTTTGAGGTATGCAACCACCGGTACAGCGCCGTATGTGACGGCGGCAACGGCTTTGCTGTCCTGAATGACTGCAAGTACGGAATCAGCATGGAAGACGGGGCATTGGAGCTGACGCTTCTGCGCGCCGGCGCCTGCCCCGATATGCAGGCGGATAACCGGATTCATACCTTTACGTATGGCGCGGCGGCGTGGAACGGAAGCTTCCAGGAGAGCGATGTGGTGAAACAGGGGTATGAGATCAATGTGCCGCCCCTTGTAATCAACGGAATCACAGATACCTTCTCGCTGGCAGACACCGGATCCGACCACATAGTCATTGAGGCGGTGAAGCTGGCCGAAGACGGAAGCGGAGATCTGATTTTCCGCCTGTATGAGTGTAAGAAGCGGATAGATTCCACCGCTGTAAAGATCAATCTCCCTGTGAAAGCGGCATGGCTGTGCGACATGCTGGAAAATAAGGAAGAGGAAGTCTGTGTGACGGACGGGGCTGTGATTCTGGACTTCAGGGCATTTGAGATCAAAACAGTAAGGATTGAGTTAAAATAACAGGAGGTATCTCATGACCATTCAGCAGCTCCAGTATGTAATGGAAATCAGCAGGACCGGCTCTGTATCGAAAGCTGCTAAAACGCTTTTCCTTTCTCAGCCAAACTTAAGCAATGCCATCAAGAACCTGGAAAATGAACTGGGAATTACCATATTTGAGCGCACGCCCATGGGGATGCAGCTGACGGCCAGCGGTATGAAGCTGGCGAAGAAGGCCGCCTCCATCATGGCGGACATTCAGGAGATCACCAGTGGAATAAGTGAGGAAGAAGACTGCCTGTTCCGGCTCGTCTATCCCCGCTATGTGCCTGCCTTTGAAGCATTCTGGGATTTATGTACAGAGTATCAGGAGATGGCACACCTCCACTTTTCCTGTTACATCGGTGACGGTGAGAAGCAGGTTGAGGCACTCTACAGAAATCTTTGTGACCTGGTGATTTATCTGGACACAGGATCGTCCGGTTTTGCAAGACTCTGCTCTGATCTTCATGTAAAATTTGTGAAACTGAAGGATGCCTGTTTCTATGTCCAGCTGGCTGAAGATCATCCGCTGCTTCAAAAACCGGAATTTAAGATTGAAGAACTGAAAAATTATCCCTATGTGGCGTTTTCGGATCTCTATGAGAGAGATGCTAACTGGATGCCCTGGCAGGACATTGTCAACCCGAACCGGTTGATCTGCGTCCAGTCCACTTCATCACGGGTATCCCTGGTCTCCAATTCTCAGGCCTTCAGTATTGTGCTCCCTCATTCGGAGGAGTATAACCGCCTTCATCACGTGGTCAGTATTCCCTTTGACAGCCGTCAGCTGGAGCTGGGGTATCTCTATTCCACCGACCGCGGTCTGAGTAATTTTGCAAAAGAATATCTGGAATATTTTAAAGAACGGATCAGTTTTTTATGATAAAAGCGCTGTGCGGAGAGATTCCGCCAGCGTTTTTTCTGTAACAGGAAACTCATTGTAGAATATCGCCATATAAATTCTTTATATATCTCTATAAGTGAAACATATTTCCTTTATCCCCCGGCTATCTGATACTATTATCTATAATAAATGCACAGAAGGAGAGGGAAAGATGGAAGAAAAGCAAATGATTCATGAGATTGTGATGGAAAAGGCAGATACCATTTCCGAAATTAACCGGGCTGTATGGGATTATGCAGAATTTGGTTATCAGGAAAAACAGAGCGCGGAAAAGATGAAAGCAGTTTTAAGACAGGAAGGTTTTGAGGTAGAGGAGGGACTGGCTGGTATTTCAACTGCTTTTGTGGGCCGGTTCGGAACGGGAAAGCCCGTCATCGCCATTTTGGCGGAATATGACGCCCTGCCGGATCTGAGCCAGAAGGCCGGCTGTGCGAAGCCGTGTCCTATTGAGGGTAAAAAATACGGTCACGGATGCGGACACAGCGCATTGGGAGCCGGGGCTGCCGGGACTGCGATCGCGGTGAAGGAGTACCTGCAGAGAACCGGGGTGACGGGAACCGTGGAATTATACGGATGTCCGGCAGAGGAGACCGGATTTGGCAAAGCGTTTATGATAAAGGAACACTGTTTTGATGGAATAGACGCGGCATTTTGCTGGCATCCAATGGACAGCAATATGTCCATGTCAGTCAGGACAGTGGCTTATTATAAGGTCCGTTTTGATTTTAAGGGGAGAACAGCCCATGCCGGAGCGGCCCCGGAGCTGGGGCGGAGCGCTCTGGATGCCTGCGAGCTGATGAATGTGGGGGTCAACTACCTGCGCGAGCATATAATCTCAGACGCCCGTGTCCACTATGCGTATTTAGACTGCGGCGGAGAGGCCCCCAATATCGTGCCGGATCACGCCTCCCTGCTGTATTTTATCCGGGCTCCCAAGCTTACCCAGAGTGGAGAGATATTAGAACGGATCAAAAAGATTGCGGAAGGCGCGGCGCTGATGACGGAGACAAGTGTGACCATCAAGGTTCTGGGCGGGCTGAGCGATACGATTCCCAATCCGACGCTTTCCAGTCTCTTATCCGATGCGTACCTGGAAGCCGGAGCCCCTGATTTTGGAGAAGAGGAATTTGCCATTGCAAGAGAGTTCCTGAATGCCATGCCAGAGGAACAGAGGAAACGGGTGGTAAAAAACGGAGCCAGACAGAATGGAATCAGCGAGGCAGAATTTGCAGAACGTCCACTGAACACCTTCATTGTACCTTATACGCCTGCAATGAGAAACCGGGTGATGACCGGCTCCAGCGACGTGGGTGATGTGAGCTATCAGGTGCCGACTGCCCAGATTACAGCGGCTGTCGGAATCCCTGAGACCGGTGTTCATACATGGCAGATGACGGCGCAGGTGGGAACTTCGATCGGTGACAAAGCCAGTCAGGCGGTTGCGCGTGCCATTGCCCTGGCCTGCGTGAAAATCTACGGGAAACCGGAGATACTCGATACTGCAAAGAAAGAGCTGGAGGAGGAAACCGGAGGCGTCTATACCTCTCCAATACCAGAGGGCATACTGCCGGGAGATATTTCATAAAACAGTGAACCGCTCTATCATACAAGAAGGAGAAAAGAATCATGACATTTAATGAAATAATGAACAGTCCGCTTCTCTATGCGCTAGTCGGAGCCGGAATCGTATATATCCTGATATTCTGTGTCATTACCATGAGAAAGGCATACCGTCACGGTCTGGAAATCGGCCTGACGAAAGACAAATTAAAGACAGCCATTACCTCGTCAGCCATCTATTCCATCGTCCCCTCCATCTCCATTGTTATCGGTTTGTTCAGTTTAGCAGCGGTTCTGGGGGTGCCGTGGTCATGGTTCCGACTGTCCGTGGTAGGGTCTGTAACGTATGAACTGATGGCGGCCGACATGGTTGCCACAGGCGCGGGCTACGAATCCATCGCCGCTTTAAATGCCGCGGGAGATACCTCTATCGTAGGCACCGTGATGTTTGTTATGAGTATCTGTATTCTCGGCGGGATCGTGGGAGTTCTGATCTTCGGCAAAAAGGTGCAGACCAGCTTACAAAAGGCGAAAAATACTCATGGTGCGTTGGGAGCCCTGCTGACAGGCGTTCTGTCACTGGCGATTATCGAAGCATTCTTACCGATCCAGATTATGAAAGGACCGGTCTATCTGGCCGTAGTCGTTACCTCCTGTGTGATTGTGGTAATCCATATGGCAGTTATAAAGAAATTTAAGATACTCTGGCTGCGGAACTTTGTTATGGCGGATACGCTGCTGTTAGGTATGGCGTCGTCACTTTTGTGGGTCAGAATACTTGGTTAATGGGGAAAAGGAAAGGAAGGTATGATTATGGATAAAAAATACGAGACGAGCATCCACCGGACCGGGCGCATCGGCGTCATCATAGCAATAGTATTTATGCTGGGAATTCCAACCATTCTGTCAGCCGTCTATGACGTATGGCCGGAGAGCATCGGACAGATTTTCGCCGTGGGCGGAGGCCTGCTTGCGGTCTTTCTGCCCACGAATATCGCGGAAGTATTGAGCTATACTCCCATCCTGGGATCCTCCGCTTACTTAACCTTTTTAACCGGAAATGTCATGAATCTGAAGATACCGGTGGTTATCAATGCGCAGGTGCTGACAGATACCTCTCAGGGGACGGATGAGGGGGACACCATCGCGACCATTGGCGTGGCGGTTTCATCTATTGTGACGACGCTGATCATTGCGCTGGGAGTCGTCCTTCTGGTACCGCTTCGTCCGGTACTGACAAGTCCGGCCGTTCAGACTGCAACTCAGTATCTGCTTCCCGCGCTGTTCGGCGGAATTCTTCTGAGCTTTGTCAATGATGACTGCGGAGAATATGAGGCAAAGGGCAAATCACTAACCATGATTCTTCCGCTGATTCTGGTATTTGTAATCAACGCGTTCTATCCGCTGACCGGAAAAGAGGGATTTGTAGTACTTCTTTGTATGGGAGTTACGGTAATCTGTGCCCTGGTAATGTATAAGGCGGGGATCATTAAAATGACACGGAAGAGCAAATGAAAGGCCCGAAAGAAAAATTAATGGAAATGCAGAAGATATCCCTGTTACTCTAATGAAAAAAGAGGACTTTCCACTCAGGTTCATGGGTGAAAGTCCTCTTTTTGCAATGGAATTTCATCTCTCGCAGCACACGGTGTGCGGTGGATATAAGAGTCAACAGCCATTGATGAAAACCAAAGTTTTGTATATATTGTACAATTATTGCAGCTTCTTATCGTAAATCCTTCACATAGACATCATATCTTATCCGTGTTATGATGGATTCAAACAAAAGGTAATACCTATTACCTAATACTATTATGCAGGAGGATTTTATATGAGTTACCAGAGCCATGAATACTATTTAAGACGTGCAATCGAGATATCAAAAGAGGCCCGTGCTGCGGGCAACACCCCCTTCGGAGCGCTTTTAGTAAATAAGGACGGGGACATCGTGATGGAGCAGGGAAATATCGAGATCACAGATAAAATCTGTACCGGTCATGCAGAGGCAACGCTGGCAGCACGTGCTTCCCATGAATTTACAAAAGATTATCTCTGGGACTGCACCTTATATACTACGGCAGAGCCATGTGCCATGTGCGCCGGCGCCATCTACTGGGCCAATATCGGCCGTGTAGTTTATGGCATGACAGAGCGCCGTCTGTTGGAGCTGACTGGCAGCAATGAGCAAAACCCGACCTTTGACCTCCCCTGCCGTGAAGTATTTTCCCGGGGACAAAAGGCAATTGAGGTGGTGGGACCTGTCACGGAAGTGGAAGTAGATGCAGCCAAAGTTCATGAAGGTTATTGGGATTGACAGGAGGGCCTGATATGGATACGTTTTCTGAGAAAATAAGCCCTGGCAAGAATCTGCTGGTAGGTTTCCAGCATGTGCTGGCCATGTGCCCCGGAACGATAGCGGTTCCTCTGATCCTGAGCGGCGCCATGGGGCTGGACGCCAGGACCACCGCGTTTCTGGTATCTGCCAACCTTTTTACCAGCGGAATCGCTATTCTGATCCAGGTATTTGGATTGAGCAAATACATAGGTTCCAGATATCCTATCATTCTGGGATCCTCCTTTGCGCCGTTGGCTCCCATGATTATGATTGGAAATACTTACGGCCTTCCCACCCTGTTTGGAGCCATTATGGTATCCGGTGTACTGATCTTCATTCTTTCCTTTTTTCTGGATAAGATTCTGATGCTGTTTCCGCCGGTGGTCGTTGGGACTTTCGTTACACTGATCGGTGTCAGTCTGGCGCCTACGGCTATCCAGGATCTGGCCGGCGGTACCGGCAGCAGTACGTATGGGTCGGTGCAGAATCTTCTGCTGGGATTTGGAGTCTTGATTTTTATCATCCTGGTGGAGAAATTCGGCAAAGGAATCTGGCGCGCCATGTCCCTTCTGCTGGGAATTATCGGCGGAACTCTGGTCGGCGCTTTCATGGGAATGGTGGATATCACCCCTATTCAGGAGGCAAGTGCATTCCGGCTGGTGACGCCCTTTTACTTTGGCGCTCCGCAGTTTGAAGCGGGTTCCATATTGATCATGACCATTTTCTGTATCATTAATATGATTCAATGTATTGGAGTCTTCTCTGTACTGGATGAGATTGCCGGAACGCATACAGACAATGCCACCAAGATTAAAGGAATCAAGGCGCAGGCAGTTTCGCAGGTGATAACAGGCGCATTTAACTCCGTACCTTCTACCATGTTTAATGAAAATGTCAGCCTGATCGACCTTACAAAAATAAAAAGCCGCTCTGTCATTGCGACGGCTGGGGTAATGATGCTCCTTCTGGGCATATTTCCCAAGGTATCCGCGGTGATAACAGTGGTTCCGAAAGCTGTACTGGGAGGAGCTACCCTGGCTCTGTTTGGCGTCATTACCTCGTCAGGCATCTCCATATTGTCAAAGCTGAATTTCTTTGAAAACAATAATTTCACAATTGTGGGAACCAGTATTGCCATCGGTGTCGGTGCCACCTTTGCCTCCGATATCTTTGCAGGTCTTCCCTCCACGCTCAGCATGATCTGCAGCAATGGACTTTTTATGGTAAGTGCCAGCGCCATTCTTCTAAATCTTCTTTTAAATGGAAGCAAGGGTTTGAAACGTTGACAAAGAGCCTCCTACCAACTATGATTAAAGAAAAAGGCAGGAGGCTATCATATGGAATACCAGAAGCTGAATACACTGACGCTTTCCGAGCAGGCAAAGCGTGAAATACATAAATACATCAAGAACATGGATCTTTCCCGTAATAATAAGCTTCCCAGAGAAGAAGTGCTGGCTGAGATGATCGGTGTCAGCCGTATCACCATCCGACAGGCGTTAAATGACCTGGCCTCAGAAGGCATTATCTTCCGCCGCCAGGGAAAAGGTACCTTTGTAAACGTAGATTCTCTCAATATCAAGGTCAAATTCAACCCCTGTATGGAATTTACCCAAATGATTGAGAACAGCGGATATACACCTTCCGTCCGGCTGCTGAACATTCAGAAAATTGACCGGGATGAAGCCATCTGCCAGCAGCTGCAGATGGAGAGCAGCGAACAGCTCGTCGTAGCAGAGAAGATGTTTCTGGCCGATGACCTGGTATGCGCGTTCTGCCGTGATTATTTTAGTTTATCTCTGATCGGAGGGGAGGAGGCGTTTTGTGAATTCAGCAAATACGAGAATTCTATTTTTCAATACATCTACAATCTTTCCGGTGAGAAAATTGAATGGGACAAAGTGGAAATCGATACCATTCTGACGACAGAGATTGAGGGGCTGGACCAGTATGTAGATATCAATCAGCTGGGCTGCAAACCTTTTCTGTACTTAAAAGGAATAAACTACAGCTCCTCTGACCGGCCTCTGATTCATGCCAACGAGTATATCAACACGGCCATTATAAAGTTTAATATGATCCGGCAGAAGAACATAAGGTACTGAAAGACGGCAGGTAAATACGGATAACCGTATGATTTCGCAGACAGGTTAACAAAAAAGAGGACTTCCAGCTCCGTTTCATGAGCTGAACGTCCTCTTTTACATCCTCACTTATTCAGATTCCCGTTCCACCTTGATTTCCCAGTGAATCAGGAATGTCAGCGCCGCCCTTAAGGCGATAATCGCAGCCACCACGGCCACTTCCGACAGCTGACGGACCACTACGGTACGGAGAATCTCGCTTCCCAGCTTAAATTCCAGCCCCAGTGCCATGCCCTGAGCCAGATTCAGACGAATGGAGGGATTCCTCTTCACGTAATCATAAATCCCGCGGAGTCCTGCCGCGATGATGACCAGAACTCCCATAAATTCAAACAGGAGAATGGTGATATCGACTACCTGCTGTAATAGTGTTTCTAATGCATTTACCACGATGCGTCCTCCTGACTGCTGTTGGTACTGTCATGCGTAAGTGATGCAGCCCTAATTCGATTTCACTTCTTTCCAGTATTCATTATAAATAGAATCTACATCGGTTCCAAGGTACTGAAAGACTTCACAGTTCTTCAGAGAATCCGTGTCCGGGAATACAGCCTTGTTGTTCTGAAGATCCGCATCGAGCAAATCAAAGGCTCCCTTGTTCGGAGTGGGGTATGTGATGTATTCAAAATTCTTCTTCGCGATATCCGGGCGGCAGAGGAAATTAATCCATTTCTCCGCATTCTCCTTGTTTGGAGCGTTAGCCGGGATTACCCAGGAATCCAGCCAGAGATTGGTTCCCTCCTCGGGGATCACATATTCCAGCGAGTAATCCAGTCCGAGATCAGCCACCTCCTGCTGAATGTAAAGCATCTCACCGGAATAGATGACGCCCATGGCGGCTTCGCCGCCGATCATCTTATCGCGGACCTGATCGATGACATATGCCTGGACCAGAGGTTTCTGCTTGATCAGCAAATCTCTCGCCTCGGCGATTTCCGCTTCATTGGTGGTGTTCATCGAGTAACCCAGAGATTTTAAAGCCACCATGAATGCGTCGCGGACGCTGTCCTGCATCAGGATATTATCCTTAAATTTCTCGTCCCACAAATCGGACCACTTAGTCGGCGCATCCTCCGGGGCTACCATGCTGGTGTTATAGAGGATACCAACGGTACCCCAGCAGTACGGAACGGAATATTTATTATCCGGATCAAAGCTTTTGGACATATCCATATACTTGGGATCAATCTCTTTTATATTAGGAATATTGTCAAAATTGATTTCAGCAAGCATCTGATTCTCGATCATCTTCTGAATCATATAATCGGAAGGGCAGACCGCGTCGTATTTCACGCCGCCCGCTTCGATGACCGGATACATCTCTTCATTCGTCTCAAACATATCATAGATGACCTTAATTCCAGTCTCTTCCTCAAACTCCGCTTTCACATCCTCGTCAATATACTCGCCCCAGTTGTAAACGTAAACTTCGCCGGCGCTTCCCGCCTTATCGGCAGATTTGCCGCAGCCGCTCATGGTGACGGCGGATAATGCGGCCACAGCCATAACGGCCATGATGGAACAATACCTCTTTTTCATAATCTGTCTCCTTATAAAATAATCTCAGTGTTTCTTCCGCTTCGGTGCAAAGTTTGTAATCAGTAAGAGAATCAGCACCGTTAAGAAGATGATGGTGGACAGCGCATACATGGACGGCTTGATGCCGCGTCGTACTTCACTGTATATTAACGTGGATAAGGTGTTGATGCCGGCGCCGCGGGTAAAATGGGTGATGATGAAATCATCCAGCGACATGGTAAAGGCCAGCAGGAAACCGGAGAGAACACCCGGAAGGATATCCGGAAATACGACCTTGAAGAAGGCATAGACCGGAGTTGCGCCTAAATCCATGGCGGCCTCGTAAGTACTCTTATCCGTTTGTTTTAACTTCGGCATGACACTTAAAATGACATACGGAATGTTAAAAGTAATATGTGCAATCAGAATCGTTTTAAACCCGAGGGAGATTCCAAAGGCGATAAATGCCAGCATCAGGGAGATGCCGGTCACAATATCCGCGTTCAGCATGGGGATATTGGTGATTCCCATCACAATTGTGCGGGGAACCCGTTTCATGTTATTGATAGCGATCGCCGCTGCCGTGCCGATGATGACTGCGATGATGGAAGATAAAAATGCAATCAGCAGCGTATTATAGAGCGCCGTCATGATGGTACTGCTGGAAAACAGTTCCGTGTACCACCGCGTGGTAAACCCGCCCCACTGAGTCCTGGACTTGGAGCTGTTAAAAGACAGCACCGCCATGGTAGCGATGGGAGCGTATAAAAATACCAGGATCAGGACCAGATAAAAGTCCTGAACAAAACGTTTGAGTAAACCTGTTTTTTTGCCCGTCAAAATGCAGTCCCCTCCCCGTTTTTATCGTATTTGGCGATCAGCGCCATACTGATTAAGATAAAGATCATCATGACAAGGGAGAGGCCGGATCCCAGATTCCAGTTGCTGCCCTTGGTAAACTCCTGCTCGATGACGTTGCCGATTAAGAGAATCTTGCTTCCGCCCAGTAAGTTGGAGATAACGAAGGTGGTGAGAGCCGGTACGAATACCATCGTGATTCCGCTGACGATTCCCGGGATGCTTAAGGGAAGCAGGATACGGAACAGGATCTGAAAAAAGTTGGCCCCCAGATCCTGGGCGGCATTGATCACATTGTCGTCGATCTTGGACAGTACATTATAAATAGGCAGAACCATAAACGGCAGGAAGTTGTACACCATGCCGAGGATAATGGCGCCCGGTGTGTTGATTAAGCCCTGGGGCGGCAGATGGAGCGCCGATAAAACTCCGTTGATGACGCCGTTCTTCTCCAGAAGCGTCTGCCATGCCAGCGTGCGCAGCAGGAAATTCATCCACATCGGAAGGATGAAGATGAAGACGATAAAGCTGCCCTGGCCGATGCCCCGCGCCCGTAAAATCAAGGCCAGCGGATAGGCGAGAATAAAACAGATGACCGTGCTGATTAAGGAAAGGCCAAGGGACAGCCACAGTGCCTTGGAGTGTTCCGCCGTGGCGATGGACAGGACGTTTGCCATGGTGAAGGCCCCGCTTCTGTCTGTCAGACCGTAAAATACAATCAGAGCCAGCGGAATGATGGTAAAGCCGATCATCCACATGAGATACGGACCGGATAATAATTTTTTACTCATTGACTCCCACGGCCTCCTCATCCTCTGAAGCCGGCTTGTTCATGATCTGAATGTCAAATGGATCCACATGGATATCCACTTCCTGTCCGACCGGGAACATGTCCGTGCTGTGTACAAGCCATTCAAAGCCATCCGGAGTGGTAACTTCCATCTCGTAGTGAACGCCTTTAAAGATTAAATGAGTGACTACGCCTGAAATAGAGCCGTTTCCCGGAGGCACCAGATCGATATCCTCCGGCCGGATCACCACGTCCACCGGCTTGTTGTTTCCAAACCCCTTATCGACGCAGACGAACCTGGCGCCAAAGATTTCTACCAGCTCGTCCCGGATCATAATACCCGGTACGATATTGCTTTCCCCGATAAAATCGGCTACAAAAGCATTTTCAGGTTCATTATAAATGCTCTCAGGAGATCCCATCTGCTGGATATATCCCTGGTTCATGACGACGATGGTGTCAGACATGGTAAGGGCCTCCTCCTGGTCATGGGTTACGTAGATAAACGTGATGCCCAGTTCATTTTTTAACCGGATCAGCTCATACTGCATATCCTGGCGAAGCTTTAAATCCAGCGCGCCCAGCGGTTCGTCGAGGAGCAGAACACGGGGTTCATTGACAATGGCCCGTGCAATGGCGATACGCTGCTGCTGGCCGCCGCTCAAAGAATCCACGGTACGGTTTTCGAAGCCGTCTAAATTAACCAGCTTTAAGGCATACTTAATCTTATCCTGGATATATGTTTTTGGTTTATTTTTGATCTTAAGTCCAAATGCGATGTTTTCCGCAATCGACATGTGGGTAAACAGCGCGTATTTCTGAAATACTGTGTTCAGCTGGCGTTTGTTTGGCGGAAGGCTGGTGATATCCTGTCCGTCAAAGATGACCGTGCCCTGATCAGGCCGTTCAAATCCGCCGATTATCCGGAGCGTTGTGGTTTTTCCGCAGCCGCTGGGTCCAAGCAGTGTAACAAAAGTATTTTCCTTTACGGAAAGATTTAAATCATCCAGCACGACCGTGCCGTCAAATGTCTTCGTAATGTTCTTTAAATCAATTAATGGCTGACCCATGACCCTTTATCCTCCTTGAAATTAAAAGCTCGGCGGAGAGCTCACCCAGATTAAGACGGCGCCTGCCTTGCTGCTCAAATAGTGTTTTTTATCAGAAACAAAGTAAAAGGATTCCCCTTTTTTTGCTTTATATGTCTTGCTTCCTATATGAATGGAAATGTTGCCCTGCAGGACGTAGCCGAACTCTTCTCCCTCATGGGGATTGTCGGGGTAGGTTTCCCCGCCCGGCTCCAGTGTCAGGAGAATAGGCTCCATCATATTTTTCTGCGCGTTGGGAATGATCCATTTGATCTCATTTTTCAATTCCTGATCGTGCTTTTCAAAGTAATCCGTTTTCCCGAAGACGATCTGTTCCTCCGGAGTCTCGTTAAAGAACTCTCCGATGGAGGTCCCAAGACACTGCAGGATGTCCATGAGAGTCGCGATGGAGGGGGAAGTTAAGTCCCTTTCCAGCTGGGAAATGAATCCCTTTGACAGCTCCGCACGGTCTGCCAGCTCTTCCTGGGTTAGGCCTTTTAAGATCCGCAGTTCTTTTAATTTCGCACCGATATCCATACGCTCCTCCTTTTAATAAATATAAGCCTGGAGTTTAGTTATACTAACTGATGATAATAATAATTAAAAAGTTTAGTAATAATAAACACACGGCAAAATACATTATACCCGATTTTATCCGTATGTCAATAGTTTCTCCTTAACAAATATACTTTTTTATGATATGATATTTTTAGTTTATACAAGGAACAATCCAGGAGGACGCGAATATGAAAGGAAAGTATATGGCATACGTAGGTTCCTACTCCTACAACGGCCAGGCAAAAGGGATTACGGTGTACGATGTGGACGTGGCCAAAGGCCGTTTTATACCGAGATGCGAGGTGGAAGTGGACAATTCTTCCTATTTAATAGCATCGAATGACGGAAAGACCCTGTACTCTATCGCGGACGAAGGCGTCGTATCATTCAGGATTCATGAGAACGGGGCGATTACAAGACTCAATTCCGCCAACATTAAGGGGATGAGGGGCTGCCATCTGTCTACGGACGCAGAGGACAAGTATATATTTGTATCCGGATATCACGACGGGAAGTCCACCGTACTGCGGCTGAACCCGGATGGAACGGTGGGAGATATCGTAGACGGAGTGTTCCACAAGGGACTGGGCAGCGTGGCGGAGAGAAACTTCCGTCCGCATGTAAGCTGTACGAGGAGAACGCCGGATGGCAGATTTGTCATGGTGGCGGATCTGGGGATCGATCAGGTAAAGATTTACCGGTTCGATGAAAAAGAGGAGAAGCTGATACTGGTGGATGCGCTTCGCTGCGAGCGGGAATCTGCTCCGAGATGCTTCCGTTTCAGCTCGGATGGAAGATTTTTCTACCTTTTATATGAGCTAAAAAACGTGATCGACGTTTACACCTATGAGACAGGCGAGCGCCAGCCGAAGATTGAGAAGATACAGACCATCTCCACGACCGGGCCGAAGGCGTTGTCCCAGCTGACCGCCGCCAGTTCCCTGCGTTTTTCTACCGATGAGAAGCACATGTTCTGCGGCAATGCCGGCGATAACACGATAACCGTCTACGACCGCGATCCGAAGACCGGCCTGCTGGATTATATCTGCTGTCTGCCCATCAGCGGCAGTTATCCGAAAGACATCTGCGTATTCCCGGATGACAGGCACATCGCATCGATTAACCATGAGAACGGCAGCATCACATTCTTCTCCGTAGACTACAAGAAGGGTCTGCTGATCATGAACGGCAAGGAAATCAGAGTCAATGAACCCAACAGCTGCGTGATTGTAAAGGTCAGCGACTAATTGCAGAAAATGGTATTTAAAAGCCGGGGACCCGTTCGTCTGCATGATGGACGAGGGCCCCGGTTTTGAGAACTGAGATAAGGAGAAATCATACATGGCAGGATCAACACTGGGGACCATATTTAAGATAACAACCTGGGGAGAATCGCATGGAAAGGGGATCGGTGTCGTGGTGGACGGCTGCCCGGCGGGACTTCCGCTTACGGAGGAAGACATTCAGGCGTACTTAGACCGCAGAAAACCGGGGCAGAGCCGCTTTACGACCAAACGCCAGGAGGCGGACCGGGTGGAAATTCTTTCCGGTGTCTTTGAGGGAAGGACAACGGGGACCCCGATTTCCATGGCGGTGATGAACACGGACCAGAGATCGAGGGATTACGGAAACATCATGGAGGTCTACCGTCCCGGCCATGCGGATTACACCTTCGATGAAAAGTATGGATTCCGGGATTACCGGGGCGGCGGCCGTTCCTCCGGCCGGGAGACCATCGGCCGTGTGGCTGCGGGAGCCATTGCGGCAAAGCTGCTTGCGAGTCTGGGCATCACGGTATGCGCCTACACGAAGGCGGTAGGGCCGTATGAGGCGGATCCTGGCCAGTTTAATATGGAAGAGATGCACAGAAACCGTCTCTATATGCCGGATGCAGGCACCGCCGCTTTGGCGGAAGCGTATTTAGACCGTATGATGGCGGAATGCAATTCGGTCGGCGGCGTGGTGGAATGTGTGATCGACGGACTCCCGGCCGGAATCGGAGATCCGGTTTTCGAAAAGTACGACGCGTCGCTGGCAAAGGCCATCCTGTCGATCGGAGCCGTAAAGGGCTTTGAGATCGGAGACGGATTCCAGGCGGCAAAGTCGGTGGGATCGGAAAACAACGACGCTTTCCGGGTCGATGAGTCCGGGAAGGTACAGAAGGAGACGAATCACGCGGGAGGAATCCTGGGAGGCATCAGTGACGGAAGCCGGGTTGTGCTGCGGGCAGCCTTCAAGCCCACGCCCTCCATTGCACAGCCGCAAAGAAGCGTGACACGCGGGCTGGAGGAGACGGAACTTGTGATCAAAGGCCGTCACGACCCTATCATCGTGCCGCGCGCGGTGGTCGTGGTGGAAGCTATGGCAGCGCTGACGACAGCGGATCTGCTGCTCTGCTCCATGACCTCCAGACTGGACCGGATCCAGGCGTTTTTTGGCAGACAGGAAGCTAAATCATAAATCAGACAATCGACAGAAACAGGAGTGAATACAATGAAAATCGCAATAGGAAATGATCATACAGCACTGGAAATGAAGAATGAGATGAAGAAATTTCTGGAGGAAAAGGGATACGAAGTAATCGATTACGGCACAAATTCCACGGAGAGCTGCGACTACCCGGTTTACGGTGAAAAAGTGGGGAACGCGGTGGCCGGCGGAGAGGCGGACTTAGGGCTCGCCATCTGCGGAACCGGAGTAGGCATCTCTCTGGCCTGCAACAAGGTAAAGGGAATCCGCTGCTGCGTCTGCAGTGAGCCGTATACAGCAAAGCTTTCCAGAATGCACAACGACTCCAACGTCCTCGCCTTTGGCGCCAGAGTCATCGGCGTGGAGATGGCAAAAATGATTACGGAAGAATGGCTGAATGCCAAATACGAAGGCGGAAGGCACCAGAGACGCGTGGATCAGGTGATGGATATCGAGAGACGTAACCAGAACGCGCGGTAGTCAGGCGCATGGGATGAATGGATGAAAAAAGGAAAGATTACCAAGAGTCTCTACCTGTGGGTGCGGTCCTTTATCATCGTATCCGTCGTAATGATCGGCATGCTGGTGGCGCTCACCACCTGGATGGTAAAAGAGTTCTCCGGAGAGATCGAGGAGCTGAACCACGGTCTGACTTCCGTGCTTCAGACCAGCATTGATATACGGTTGAATGACATCGACAGCTTTGCTGCCCAGCTCCAGATGAACGCTGTGAACCTGAAGCTGAGCCGATCAAAGGAACTGAGTGAGATCGATAAGGATTTTCTGATCCAGTTTTCGCGCCAGCTCTATGATTACAAGCTTTCCAACACCTTTATTAAGGAAATTTACGTCTATTACCCTCATTTAAACTATGTAGTAGGCGATCTGGGAAACTTCGGAGCGGAGAAATACTATCTGCTGAAAAATGATTTAAAGCTGGACGGATATGAGGAGTGGCTGGAGATTGCCGGCGGTCAGAAGCGAGACGGCTACAGCTTCATGGCGCAGAGCGACGGCAGCCTGGAACTGTGCCTGTTCCGGCAGCTCCCCTACGATTTATCCAGTGACAAATCGGCTGTTTTGGTGATCCTCATCAACAAATCGGAGGTGGAATCGATTCTCCGGAATGCAAACGAGGGGATGGGGAATACCATGACGGCGGTCGTTGCCGGGGATGATTCTGTCTATGCCAGCTTTGGGTCGGGGATCTCTCCTGCAGAGCTGAAGGAAAGCATGCGGGAAAACGGAGGAAAGCCATTATTTAAGCTGCAGGGCAATTACGGTTCCGTTATGAAATCGGATTATTACGGAATCCAATACGTCACCTTAATAGAACGGCGAAAGCTGCTGGATTCCGGTTACTTTATCCGGAACATCGCCTATGTGTCCATCGGCCTGTGTATGATATTCGGCGCGGGCTTATTCGTGCTTCTGGGACGCCGCAATGCAAAGCCGCTTAAGGACATACTGGACAAGCTGGCGAATAAGACGGATGAGGGCGGACGTTTTCTGGACGATTACGACCTGATTGACAGCGGAATCAGCCAGATGCTGAAAACCAATGTGGAGAGCACCCGGAAGCTGGAGGAACAGAGGGAGGCCATCGAGGGGCTGTTCCTCTGCAATCTTTTAAGCAGCGAGGAGCGCAATAATTCCGTAATATTTGCTTCCATGCAGAAGTTCGGAATCCAGATGGAATACTCCCTGTTTCAGGTCGGGCTGATCCGGAATCCCATGGGATTCAGTCAGGAAGAGATCCATGACGCGGACATGAGAATCCGCAGTGTGCTGAAGGGAAGAGAGGATATCGCAGTCATAACTGCCGAGTTTGACGGAAGTCTGGCACTTCTGTTTCATATGGAACCGGAATACGGAAAGGCAGAGATGCGGGATATTGCGGCAGAAATTCTAAACAGTCTTCATTCCCTGGTGGAATGCAGAATTATGCTGGGCGGTATCTATGATTCCATGTCCAATATCATAACCAGTTTCCATCAGGCCCAGATGGTTGCCGAATTCTGTGAGAATGACAGGGGCCGCGTGTTCTTCTACGATGAAACGATGGTGGGAAGACAGGAGAATGACGTATACGTGAGCGTCATGCCGGAGTATGAGATGGCCATGCTGGAAGAGAAGTTTGAGGAGGCCGACCGCCTGCTGGATCTCCTTTTCAACCAGTATATTGGAAATGACCGCAATGTCTACACCAGCAGGGCGAAAAAATATGCGGTGATCAATCCCGTACTGATGGCGCTGGAACACCATGCGGATGACCGTACCGGGTATCACATGGAAGAGTACATCGGCAGTCTTTCCGAGGCAAAGGATGGACAGAAGCTGCTGAAGCTTCTCCATGAAGGCTTCGGGTATCTGATCCGGTGGCAGCAGAAGCGTCAGCTGGATCAAAAGGAGAATATTGCGGAACGGGCCAGGCAGTATATTAATTTAAACTTCGAAGACCCCATGATCGGACTTTACAGTATTTCCGATATGCTTGGAGTGAGCAATACCTACTTATCTACCACCTTCAAGAAAAAATACGGAATCGGCATCGCCCAGTATATCAACAGCCTGAGGATCGAAAAGGCCAAACGCCTCATTGTGAATACGGACGAGAACATCAAGGAAATCGCGCTGTCTGTGGGATTTTCCAGTGACGCCGCCTTTATCCGGGTGTTTAAGCAGTTTGAAAACACGACTCCAGGCCGTTACAAGAAAAAATAATGCATAAAAAACTGATTAAAATGGTGATATTTTAATCAGTTTTTTTGATTTTGACCTAAAAAATTGAAAATCAGTGAAAAAAATGTATATCACAGTGCCTCGAAATATCAATATTATGTATTTGCAAATTAGAAAAACAGCACAAAAATAGAAAATATACAGGACGGGGGTTTCAATGCTATGATAAGGCCATCACCAAACAGATAGGAAAAGGAGGCAAAAACAATGAAAAAGAGAATGAAGAAATGTCTGAGTCTTGTGCTTGCAGGGGCGATGGCCGGGATGCTGGCCACAGGCTGCGGAGCAAACGGAGGGAAGGAAGGAACGGCCGCCGGAGACGGCAGTGGGACAACAGGAACCGCAAAGGAGACCGGTATCAGTGATGCCGCTGAACAGAAAGCGGGAGGGGAGACAGCCGGAGGGGAGAAAACGAAGCTGGTGCTCTGGATGCCGCCGTTTGGAACGGAAGAGTCCCTTGATAAGGAAGTGTGGGGAGAGATCTTAAAGCCGTTTGAGGAGGAGAATAACGCCCAGGTTTCCATAGAGATTATTCCGTGGAGTAATTACGAAGAAAAGTATCTGACCGGAATTTCCTCGGGGCAGGGGCCTGATGTTGGCTATATGTATATGGAAATGATCAACGACTACATAAAAGCAGGTGCCATCACACCGTTCGATGAGTATCTTACGGCGGAAGACAGGGATAATTACTACTATCTTGATAAAGGCGTCATCGACGGAAAACAGTACGCCATGCCGATTGTAGTAGGAAGCGCCCGTGTGATGTTCTATAACAAGGCAATATTAAAAGAAGCCGGCGTAGAAACGGTTCCTCAGACGTGGGAGGAATTTGAAGACGCATGCCGGAAGGTGGCGGCCATCGGCAAGACTCCGATGCTTCAGCAGTGGGGAGACAAGTCCAAGGGTGCCATGAATTCCATCTTCTTCCCGTATTTATGGCAGGCAGGCGGAGAAATCTTCAGCGAAGATGGTACAAAAGCGGCATTTGACAGTGAAGCAGGCGTTAAGGCGGCCCAGTTCCTGGCGGATTTACGGTTTAAGGATGGAATTATGCCGGAATCCATCACCTCCATGTCAGAGGATCAGGTGTTTGCAGAATTTAAGGCGGGTAATACGGCGTTTGTCGTAAGTCCCACGAATCAGGGAAGTGCATTTAAAGAGGCCGGTATCGACTGGGGCTTTTTCACCTCACTGAAAGATCAGAGAATGGGAACATTTGCGTCAGCCGATTCCCTGGTGCTGATCAGCGCCAGCAAGAACAAAGACCTGGCGGTGAAAATGGTGAAATATATGCTGAGCGGTCCCTCTATGACAAAGTTCCATGAGATGGCGGCATTTCCGCCTGTAGCAAAGGATGAGGAGTACCACGACGACCCGGCGTTTAAAGCGGTATATGAGGACAATCAGGATGCTCTCATTACGCTTCCCGCCGTTCAGGGATCCGCAGCCGTCTATGATAATTTATACAAGAACCTTCAGCTTATGATGCTTGGGCAGATGACGCCTGAGGAGGCATTGAAAAATGCAGCTGACTATGCGAATAATACGCTGTCGCAGAATAAGTAAGTAAAGAAAAACGTCACGGTGCCGCAGAACCATTCCCAGGAACATGTTCCGCGGCATCGTTTTAGAAAGGGGATCATCTGTTTGAAGGGGATACAGGAATTTATCAAAAAGAACAATGGTTTTTTATATGTGCTGCCCAGCTTTCTGCTGCTGGTGCTGTTTTCTCTGATTCCGCTGTGCATGACCGGATACTTCAGCTTTACGGAATACAGCGTGCTGAAGCCGCCGGTGTGGATCGGTCTGGATAATTATAAAAGCATGGCCGGCGATCCGTTTTTCCGTCCGGCAATCCGCAATACGGTAATCTATACGCTTGTTACGGTTCCGATACAGACCGTACTGTCACTGGTGATTGCCAATCTGCTGGCCTCCCGGTTCCGGGGGAAGCTCGGCAACTTTTTTAAGAGTACCCTGTTTATCCCGGTCATCTCATCCATGGTTCTGGTCGGCACGGTCTGGAAGTTCATGCTTGCCACAGAAGGAGGAATCATCAATAACATTCTGGCCCTTGTGGGGATTGGAAAGGTAAACTGGCTGGGAAGATATAATCTGGCGCTGATCAGTGTCAGTATTGTGGCGATCTGGAAAAATGTAGGTTACTTCCTGGTTATCTATTATGCAGGGCTTATGGATGTGCCGAGGAGTCATTACGAGGCCGCAAAAGTGGACGGCGCGTCTTCCCTTCAGCAGTTTTTCTATATTACGGTCCCGGCGCTGAAGCCGATTACGTACCTGGTGGTAACGCTGGGGACCATCTGGTCCTTCCAGGTGTTCGACCTGGTTTACACCATGACCGGAGGCGGTCCCGGAACGGCGACGATCACCATGGTTATGTCCATCTATCAGTCCGGATTTAAGCAGTATAAGATGGGGTATGCCAGCGCCATGGCGTTTGTTCTGTTCCTGATTGTCATTCTGATCTCGATCCTTCAGAAGAAGGTGTTCAGTGGAAAAGGAGGAGAGTAAAAATGGAAAAGAAAATACAGCCTGTCCTCTGGGCCGAGACGGTTCTCCTTGCAGTGCTTGCACTGGCTGCCTTGTTCCCGTTCGTATATATGATACTGACATCCATGCGTCAGACGTATTCGATGGAACTGAATCTGGGGCTGTCGGGACTAAATCTTAGAAACTATTCGACCATTTTCAAAAATTTTGAATTTGGAAAATATTTATACAACAGTGTGTCTGTCGTGGTCATTGCCTGCGTTCTCAATGCGGTGATCTCCTCTGCGGCTGCCTATGGTTTTGAAAAAAAGAAATTTGTGGGAAGTGAGCTTCTCTTTGCCGTCTATCTGGCCACTCTCATGGTGCCCTCCCAGGTAATCTTAATCCCGTTATTCCGGATTGCACAGAAGCTCCATCTGCTTAACACCTATTTAATTCTGGCGCTTCCGGTGGTCAATGCCTTTGGCGTGTTCCTGATCCGGCAGTTTATCACCAGCGTGCCGGATGACCTCATTGAAGCCGCGCGGATCGACGGCTGCAGAGAATTCCGGATCTTTTACTCCATCGTCGTTCCGCTCATCAAACCGGTTCTGGTATCGCTGACCGTGTTTACATTTATCACCACCTGGAATGACTTTGTGTGGCCGTTAATTGCCATTACGAATACGAACCGGAGTACCCTGACGCTGGCGCTGGCTTCCCTTCAGGGGAATTATGCAACGAATTACGGCCTGGTCATGGCGGGGGCCACCCTGACATTTATGCCGCCCTTTATTCTGTATATCTTCCTTCAGAAGGAGTTTGTAGAAGGAATTGCCCTGAGCGGCGTGAAGGGCTGAGAAAGGAAAATCTATGGAGAATTACGAATTTATACTGACAGACAGCCTGGAAAAGGTGTTTCCGGGCAGACGGCCCAAACGGCGTCTTTGCAAAACGATCAGCGCTCTGGGCGGAGAGCGGATTTCCCTGCAGCTGGCTTATTATATGGAGTACGATGGCTGCGAACTGAACGAACAGGAGATTACGGTTACCTTTGACTCGGCTGTGGCAGACCGCATCCGTATGAGAAGGGTTGACCTGGTACCGGCTGCGCTGGCAGCGTATCGGGAACAGCTGGATGACAATTATTTATTCACGGATCCGTGCCTCTGTCCGGACCTTCTGACGCCGGTGCAGGGAGGGATTCTGAGGCCCTACGCCTCCCAGTGGAGAGCCGCGTGGATCGATCTTTCGGTCACTCCGGAAATGTGCGGTGGCTCTTATCCGGTCACTGTGGCTGTAAAAAGAGGGACGGAGCTTCTCTGGTCTGAGACTGTTACGCTTAAGGTGGTTCGCAGCGTTCTGCCGGAGCAGCGGCTGATCTACACGGAATGGCTGCACGCGGACTGCCTGGCGGATTATTACAGGGTGAAACCATTTTCAGAAACGCACTGGGAGATTCTGGAGCGGTTCATCCATACGGCGGCGGAGCATGGGGTGAACATGCTTTTAACTCCGGTCTTTACCCCGCCTCTGGATACGAAGGTGGGCGGCGAGAGGACCACAGTACAGCTGGTGGGCGTCAAGAAAGAGGAAAGCGGTTATACCTTTGATTTTTCGCTTCTGCGCCGTTTCATTGCCGTGTGCAGGAGAAATGGGATCAAATATCTGGAAATTTCCCATCTGTTTACCCAGTGGGGTGCCAAGCATGCCCCCAAAGTGATCGCCCTCGTGGACGGGGAAGAAAGACAGATCTTTGGCTGGGATACAGAGGCGGCGGGGGAGGCATATCGCGGATTCTTAAGCGCTTTTCTGCCGGAGCTGAAACGCGTTCTTAAGGAAGAGGACATGTTTGAACAGACGTATTTTCATATTTCCGATGAACCTCACGGGGAACAGATGGAAAGCTACCGCGCGGCGAAGGAGAGTATCCGGTCCTTGCTGGCCGACTGCCGCGTAATTGACGCCCTGAGCAGCTTTTTCATCTACCAGGCGGGGGTGGTGGAACACCCCATTGTCTGCAGTGACTGCCTGGAACCGTTTCTTGAAGCCGGAGTTAAAGATCTCTGGACGTATTACTGCTGCGTTCAGGGATACGAGGTGAGCAATCAGTTTATGGCCATGCCTTCCGCCAGAAACAGGATTCTGGGAGTTCAGCTGTATTTGTACCACATAAAGGGATTCCTTCACTGGGGATATAATTTTTATAACTCCCAGCATTCCGTATCGGCGGTTAATCCGTATCTGGTCACAGATGCAGGCGGCGGCTTTCCGTCGGGGGATCCGTTTGTCGTCTATCCGTCGGAAGACGGGACTCCCCATGACTCGCTGCGCTTTATGGTTCTTACAGAGGCAATGTATGATTTAAGGGCATTGGAAAGGCTGGAGGAACTGGCCGGCCGGGATTACACAGAGCGCCTGATTCATGAGGGGCTGGAGTATCGGATTACGTTTAAGAAGTATCCGAAAGAAGCCGAATATCTGCTGCGCCTGAGGGAAAAGGTGAACCGGGCGATTGATGAGAGGATGAACCATTAGAAAAAGACAGGAAAACCGGGTATCTCAAATTCGGTTCTTCCTCGGCTCTGGGTGTGGGGCCGTGCCGAAGGGCTTGATATCCCGTGTCCGCCTGGCTTCCTACTCACCACAGAAATGAACGTGACTGTCGGACACAAAGCCCATGTGTTCGCCAGTCACGTTCATTTTTGCGGTTCGTATCCAGATGGCGGCACACTGGGATATCAAGCCCTTCGGCACGGCCCCACACCCAGAGCCGAGAAAGAACCTCAAATTTATGAGGCACCCGGTTTTCCTGTCTTTTATTCCATATATCCGCCCTTCATCGGCGATACGGCATGTTCAGAGAAGATCTTCAGCACGCCGGAGGTATACTTTGCAGGCTTCGGCGTCCAGTTCTTCCGGCGCCCGGCCAGTATGGCGTCGATTTCGTCCGCTGTTTTTCTCTCTCCCCGGACTCCGACAATCCGCAGAATTCTCGCGGGAATATCGATTTCTATTAAGTCATCCTCTTCAATCAGGGCGATCGGTCCGCCGTCTGCGGCTTCGGGCGATACATGGCCGATGGCAGGCCCTTTGGAAGCACCGGAAAAACGTCCGTCAGTGATGAGGGCAATGCTCTTCGACAGCTCCTCATCGGAGGAGATGGCCTCCGTGGTGTAGAACATCTCCGGCATACCGCTTCCCTTTGGCCCTTCATAGCGGATGATAACGGCGTCGCCGGGCCGGATGGTTTTGTTTAATACGGCTGCAATGGCTTCTTCCTCACAGTCGAAGGGCTTCGCCTTTAACACAGCCTGGAACATTTCCTTTGGAACGGCGGAATGCTTCACCTCTGCGCCCTCGGGAGCCAGATTGCCGCGAAGAACTGCGATGGTGCCGTTGTCTCCGATGGGAGTCTGGAAGCTTCGAATAATGTCGGTGCATTTCCGGCCGGCCTTTGCCAGATATTCATCACATTTCTCATAGTAACCGCTGCTCTTTAAGTCTTCCAGATTCTCTCCCAGCGTCTTGCCGGTGACGGTTAAGACGTCGAGATGAAGCATGCTCTTAATCTCTTCCATAATTCTGGGAACCCCGCCGGCGTAATAGAAATACTGGGCCGGCCATTTGCCTGCGGGCCGGATGTCCAGCAGATAGTGGGCATTCCGGTGCATACGGTCGAAATAGTCCGCATCGAGTTCATAACCGAACTCATGGGCTGCGGCCGGAATGTGAAGCAGGGAATTGCTGGATCCGGATATGGCAGCGTGCACCATGATGGCATTTTCAAAGGACTTCATCGTTACAATATCGGTGGATTTCAGCCCCGTCTGCGCCAGCTTTACCGACTGTACTCCGGCGTCATAGGCCGCCTTCTTCAAATCTTCGCAGGTGGCCGGCATCAGGGCGGTGCCCGGAAGCATCAGTCCCAGCGCCTCCGCCATAATCTGCATGGTGGAAGCCGTTCCCATAAAAGAGCAGGCGCCGCAGGAAGGACAGGCGTGCTGTTTGTACCAGGTCAGCTGTTCCTCTGTGATTTCGCCTCTCTGGCATTTGGCGCTGTACATTCCGATCTGTTCCAGGGTGAGGAGATCGGGGCCGGCATCCATGACGCCTCCGGTCACGACGATTGACGGAATCTTCAGTCTGCCGATTGCCATTAAATGAGCCGGAACTGCTTTGTCGCAGCTGGCAATAAAAACACCGGCGTCGAAGGTGGTGGCGTTTGCGTGAATTTCGATCATGCTGCATATGGTGTCGCGGGAGGCGAGAGAGTAGTTGATTCCGTCGTGGCCCTGAGCCATGCCGTCGCAGATGTCCGTGGCAAAATACCGCGCTCCCTTGCCTCCGCTGTGATTAATTCCTTTCACAGACTCTTCTACGAGCCCTAATAAATGAGCGCTGCCCGGATGGCTGTCTCCAAATGTGCTTTCTACTATAATCTGAGGCTTTGACAGATCCTCTGCTTTCCAGCCCATTCCCATGCGCAGCGGATCCATCTCCGGCGCCAGCGCACGGACTTCCTGACTTTTCAGTTTCATTGCGGTTCCTCCTGATTTTATATTTTTCGAACAAAGGCATAATACGTATGATGTATTTTATAAGTACAAAATACCATACTCACAGCGCAAAGTCAACAAGCCATTGGAAAAATATATCAGGTGCCCCTGCCCGGAGCTGCGGTTCGCCGCACATTGCAGCTCTAACGGAGTGTCTTCTCCTCTTTCTCAAGCTGCCGGAAGACTCTCCGGTTATAGATTAAATGCATGTACATCGCGCATTTAGCGCCTTCCGCGTCGCGCTCTGCGATGCAGTTTACGATCTCGCGGTGGGTCTCGATGGTTTCCTGGCCCAGCGCCCGGTTGGTGACATCGACAAATACGGCGATGGAAGAGTTGATGACCGGAACCAGCTTTTCCACCACGCTGTTGCCGCTGCAGGAGGCAATCAGTGTATGAAGGCGGATGTCTGCTTCCATATGATCCCGGCCGGATTGGATCAGTTCTTCGATCTGGCTGCACTGGAGCCTCATCTCCTCGATCTGTTCCGGCGTCGCGTGGTCTGCCGCCATCATGGCGATCTCCGGTTCTAACATCAGACGTACGCTGACTAAATCCAGCGCCAGCTTGGTCTTGTCTTTTACAAAGGTAAGGCCAAGCGGATCGTCGGTGATCCCCTGCCTCTCGGAGACAAAGGTGCCGGCTCCGCGCCGGATCTCCAGGATCTGCCGGGATACCAGGATCTTGATAGCCTCGCGAATGGTCGTACGACTGACGTTTATCATCTTGCCGAGCTCAAATTCATTGGGAATCTTGGCTCCTACTTCCAGACTGTTATCAATAATATAGTTTAAAATGTAATCGGCGACCTGCTCCGCCAGCGGTTTCCCGTTATAAAACTCTAAACTGTTCAAGCTTTCTACCTCCCTGCTGAATTGAATTTATTTTAACACATTGCCGGTCGTTTGTCACCAGATGGACACGGAAAATGAAGCAAAAGGCAATTGGGGGCGTACAGATGTCATAAAAAACACAAGATCGAAATAGATCATACGTATATTGGGCAAAATTGCACAAAACGGTATTGCTGTATTTGTGCAAAAGATGAAAATATAGGAATAATACTTGACATATATCGGCAGTAATGATAATTTATAGGAGAAAAGACATCATACGTATTATGAAGAGATGAAAAAATGAAACAGGGAGGTATTTTTATTATGGATTATGTAGCTAATCCGGCGCAGTTGATAACTGCCACACTGGTAGGGTTTGTGGTGCTTTTGTTCCTGATTATTAAGCTGAGGCTTCATGCGCTTCTTTCGGTTCTTATCGCGGGAGTCATCATCGGAGTCGGAAGCGGAATGCCGTTTTCGCTTGTCACTCAGGCGGTTACAGACGGCATGGGCAACACGTTAAAGGGGATCGCGCTGATCGTCGGACTCGGTTCCATGTTTGGAGGAATCCTGGAGGTAAGCGGTGCGGCGCAGGCGATTGCTGACAAGCTGGTCAAGGTATTCGGCGAAAAGAATTCTGCGTTTGCCCTGGGGCTTGCAGGCGTTATCATCGGTATTCCGGTGTTCTTCGATCCGGCTTTCATCATTCTTATGCCGATTGTTTACTCCATAGCCAAAAAGACAAATAAATCTTTACTGTATTATGTGCTTCCAATGACTGCAGGTCTCGGCATCGGATCCGCCATTCCTCCGACACCGGCTCCCATGCTGATCACGGGAAGTCTCCCTGTAGACCTGGGAACGGTCACTATCCTGGCTCTCGTGCTTGTTATCCCGAAATATCTGATCAGTTATGCGGTAGCGGTACCATTTGCAAAGAGGCTTTATGTTCCGGTTCCCGAAAATGCAGTGTTGGCTCCTGAGAAGAAAGAAGGCGCTGCGGGCGGGCCCTCCTTTGGTCTGGTTATCTCCATTGTGCTTCTGCCGATTCTTTTGATTCTGGTCAGTGCGTCGGCAGGTATGATGACAGCGGACAGCGCCGGCATGCAGAATTTTCTGGATTTCTGTGTGTTTATCGGTCAGCCTTATCTTGCGCTGATCATTGCCAATGTGGCAGGAATCATATTCTTATGTGTGCGCAAGGGAATTACCATGGAGACGGTGGAATCCGTTCTTGCGAAATCCCTTCAGCCTGTAGCCATGATTGTCCTGGTTACCTCGGCCGGCGGAGTGCTGCGCTACGTTCTGGACTATTCCGGAATGGGTACGTTAATCGGCAATGCCCTGCAGAATGCCAATCTCTCCATCATTCTTGTGGCTTATATTATTTCCACACTGATGAGAATCGGCGTGGGCTCCACCACGGTAGCGCTGACGATGACTTTGGGAATTGTTGCTTCATTTCCTCAGATATCCACCTACTCTCCGATGTATCTGGCCTGTATCGGTATGTCTGCCATGTTCGGAGCGACCAGCTTCTCCCATGTCAACGATTCCGGTTTCTGGCTGACAAAAGAGTATATGGGAATTGATTTAAAGACGGCGTTTAAATCCTGGACCCTGTATGGAGGCTTCTGCTCCATCCTGTCATTTATTGTCTTATATGCCATCAGCTTTATCTGGGCATAAGATTTAGAAAGGAGTATACATATGGCACTTTTAAATGTAGATTTTTACTCATATTATCTCGGTATGGATTCCCCTCTGACCGTTCTTCTTCCCGAAAAAAGAGGGAGAAAGCCGGAGGCGGCTCCTGACAAAAAGTATCCCGTGCTCTACCTGCTGCACGGTCATGCGGACGACAACACCGCATGGATCAGAAAGAGTGATTTAGAGCTGCTGGTCAGGGATCACGATCTCATCGTTGTCATGCCGTCGGCACACAGAAGCTTTTACACAAACGGCAGGTACGGCCATCTGTATTTTGATTACATTACAAAGGAGCTTCCTGTCATTGTGGGCAATTTCTTCCCGGCATCTGCCAGGAGGGAGGACACCTACATCGGAGGCTTGTCCATGGGCGGCTATGGCGCGCTGAAGGCGGCGCTGTCCTGCCCGGAACAGTATGCCGGAGTGGCTGCAATGTCGGCGGCCAACAGCCCGTTTGGAGCCATGAAGGCGGCGGGACCGATGTTCTCTGTTCCGGACTTTATGGACAATGTGTACCGGATTTTCGGTGACGAGGCGGAGTATAAGGGGTCCAAGGAGGATCTGGAGTATCTGGCAAAGCAGGCGGCATCGTCCGCAGGAAGCGGGCTGAAGATCTATCACAGCTGTGGAAAACAGGATCCGCTATACGGCCTGAATGTGGAATTTAAGCAGTTTATGGAAACGGAGTGCCCGGAGCTGGATTACCATTACTGTGAATGCGACGGCAGTCACAATTGGGGCTTCTGGAATCCCCAGCTGAAATGTATACTGGAATATTTCGGGCTGATTCCGGCCAGCCAGGACAAGTCTGGCACCTGAACGTCAAATTGAAATGAGAGTATCCAAGCGCGATAGCCCAATTTAGCGGCAGCCGGCGCTTGGATACTCTCATTTTGCGTTCATGGCCAGCCGCCGGCCGAAGACGCGGACCTGTCCGCTTAATTAAGGATAATAGGAGCCTGTCATGGATTGTGAAAAAATTATTAATTTTTTAATAATAGTTATTGTTATTAGTTTAACAGTGTGATATAATGAGACCATCTTGGAAATACTCTAGTTATCTGCAGCATATTTTAAGAACTGGGATTTACTCAGCCAAATCATGATAGGAGGATATTCACATGAAAGAAACTATTGTAGTAATCGGGGCAAATCATGCTGGAACGGCGGCGCTTAACACCATCCTGGATAATTATAAGGATAAAGAGGTAATCGCCTTTGATTCCAACAGCAACATCAGCTTCCTGGGCTGCGGGATGGCGCTCTGGATCGGCAGACAGATATCGGGACCGGAAGGACTGTTTTACTCCGACAAGGCGGCCTTTGAGGCAAAGGGCGCCAAAATATACATGGAGACACCGGTGACTTCTGTCGATTACGACAAAAAGATCGTCTATGCATCCGACCGCGAGGGGAATACGTATGAGCAGCACTTCGACAAACTGATTCTGGCAACCGGTTCGCTTCCGATTCGTCCGGCCATCGAGGGGATGGATCTGGAAAATGTGCAGTTTGTAAAGCTGTTCCAGAATGCTCAGGATGTGATCGAACGCCTGAAGGATGAAAGCGTAAAGCGGGTCGCAGTGGTCGGCGCCGGTTATATCGGTGTGGAGCTGGCAGAGGCATTTAAGAGAAACGGCAGAGAAGTGGTGCTGATCGACTGTGCGGATACCTGCCTTGCAGGCTATTATGACAGAGAATTCTCCGATCAGATGGCGGATCATTTAAAAGAGCACGGAGTTACCCTGGCTTTTGGAGAGACCGTGAAAAAGCTGGAGGGTTCCGTTCGCGTACAGAAGGTGATTACGGATAAGGGAAGCTATGATGCCGACATGGTAGTGTTTGGAATCGGCTTTAAACCCAATACCGCACTGGGCGGAGACCGGATTAAGCTGTTCCGGAATGGTGCGTTTTTAACGGATTTGTGTCAGGAGACAAGCGTTCCGGGAGTCTATGCGGTTGGCGACTGTGCAACGGTTTACAATAATGCCATTCAGGCTACGGACTATATTGCGCTGGCTACAAACGCAGTCCGCTCCGGGATTATTGCGGCTCACAATGCCTGCGGTACGAAGCTGGAATCCGTGGGTGTCCAGGGCTCCAACGGCATCAGCATCTGGGGGCTTAACATGGTGAGCACGGGAATCAGCCTGGCCAAAGCCGAAAAGCTGGGAATTGATGCGCTTGTGACAGATTTTGAGGACTGGCAGAAGGCAGAGTTCATGGAAAATGGAAATTATAAGGTGAAGCTGCGCATTGTTTATGATAAGAACACGAGGGTGATCCTGGGCGCACAGCTCAGTTCCGACTACGATATTTCCATGGTTATCCACTTATTCTCGATGGCGATTGAAGAGCAGGTGACCATCGATAAGCTGAAGCTGTTTGATGCATTTTTCCTTCCCCACTTTAATAAACCTTACAACTATATTACCATGGCGGCGCTGGGCGCGAAGTAAGAGAACTGAAAATCCGGAATTTACAACAGACATGGCTCGTGTTAAAATCCCGTCTTTGACAGTCAAACAAAATAAAACACCGCTGAAAGTCCGATTCTATGCGGGTTTCACAGCGGTGTTGCTTCGTTTTAAAGTTTGGTATTTTCCTGGTTTCTAGCCATTTGCAGTTAAATTCTTGTACCAGCGCTGTCCCATCTCAATTGGCAGCTTATCTAAGTTTGCTTTTCTTCTGGATCTCCTTCATTTTGCTCTTTGTGATGAATTCAAAGTCTGTCTCAATCCCGCTGGTACTATGGAGCGCATCCGTCAGCTTTGTCCTTTTGTACAGTGGCATGAATCCTTGTCCGCCAACATCTGTAAATTGAAATTTTCTGAGCGTTTCCAGAATCTCGCTGCAGGTATATTTCTTTTCCAGTTTCTTTTCTAACAGACGGTAGACCAGCAGCGATATGAAGCAGATTAGGAAATGGGCTTTGATCCGGTCC
>NZ_JANFYJ010000270.1:0-306 GCF_024460495.1 Hungatella sp. SL.1.14
CAGGCCAGGAGATTTCCCCTGCCGGGAGCACTCTCGTAAATCTTCAAATTGATCCCTTCCTGTTCAAGAATCTGCTGAATGTAATCAAGCGCCATTTTTTCATTTCCCGGTGGATTTGTGGTATCGATTCTGACCAGATCCTTTAAAACTTCTGTATAATCGTATTTCATTTGCCTCTCCATTGGTGAAATGGCCCAAAACAATGTGCTTTGGGCCATTTCACCTCATTAATTTAGTTCCGCAGGCAGCGGTATTTTAGACTTATTGAGCCACGCTCCATTTTTCGATCTGGAAGGTAATTCCACG
>NZ_JANFYJ010000271.1:0-306 GCF_024460495.1 Hungatella sp. SL.1.14
AAGCCAGTTTAATTGTGGAAACCGATTAATAATCAATTTTCCTATTAAATATCCTATCATTGTACCTGCCACATTCGTTATCACATCATTTATATCGGTTGCGCGAAAGGTAAATATGTGCAGTATTTCAATACCCAGTGATGTCATCAGGCCCAAGCCCACTGTTTTCATCATACTTCTGTATTCGGGCCATAAGCATGGAACAAATATACCTAATGGGATAAAAAGCAAAACATTCAGATAGCTGTTCGTTTTATCTCATAACTTTATTCCTCTGCGTGGGATGTTGACCGATATAACGAACTG
>NZ_JANFYJ010000272.1:0-306 GCF_024460495.1 Hungatella sp. SL.1.14
GGCAGATTTCCAGTTCTCCGAAAAATCAGACATGGACTTATTTTGACTGGTCTAATAAAGAGGTTTTAAAGGCAAGAGGAGCCGTCGATCAGCAGTGGCTTGATCTGAAAACAACAGCAAAATACATTTCATTCGGTGCAAAATCAAAGCGGCCGGCCTGCATTCTGTCCAACCGCGGATATCAGATATTGATTCCGGGAGGCAGACGGGTTATGTGCTGTACGATACCGACGTATGGATTGTATGTATACACGGAAGGGGAGGTGCAGATTGATTATTTCTTCAGAACGGCATTGTAAAGCTTCG
>NZ_JANFYJ010000273.1:0-306 GCF_024460495.1 Hungatella sp. SL.1.14
TCTGACTGTGGAGATTGTACCGGAGGCAAATACGGAAAAAGTCAACGTGGCGATGGCTTCCGGAGATTTTCCGGATGTGGTTACGGGTGCCTATGGAACCAGTGCTACACAGCAGTGGATTGATGACGGTATGGTTATTCCGCTCAATGATTACTTTGAGACAATGCCCAATATAAAAACGTGGCTGGAGGATGAGTATCAGTGGTCGGCCATCGACGGAAACTATTACGGACTGCCGTTTATCACCCAGTACAATGCGGCAAATGCCCTGATCATATTCCGGCAGGACTGGCTGGATTATCTTGG
>NZ_JANFYJ010000274.1:0-306 GCF_024460495.1 Hungatella sp. SL.1.14
CTTCCAGGAAGCAGAGAGTCGCAAAGGGCGCCGGTGTAGATATCAGTGAGGGCAACCGGATTGTCAAGCAGTTCGATCAGATGAAGAAGATGATGAAGCAGCTTCCCGGCATGATGGGCGGCGGCAGGAAAAAAGGCGGATTATTCGGAAAGCTTAAGATGACGTTTTAAAAAGTCAGGTTAGCAAGGCAGTTTGACTGCGTTGACTATAGATTCGCAGTATTCGAAAACATAAATATTCAAGGAGGTGAATCACATGGCAGTAAAGATGAGATTAAAAAGAATGGGACAGAAGAAGGCTCCTTTC
>NZ_JANFYJ010000275.1:0-306 GCF_024460495.1 Hungatella sp. SL.1.14
GGAATCTCGTCCTTTAATCCGTTTCCGTTGGGATCTTCATTGCGGAACGCGTACCGCACATCATGAAGCTCATCGACCGTAGTCGGAGCCTTTAAGTTCAGCTTATCCAGCCAGTCCTGTCTGATCCACCAGAATTCAGCGGCCTTCAGTTCCTGATTTTTGGGAATCTGGTAGATATTTCCGTCCAGGGAATACGCCGTCTGGCGGTATCTGGCATCCTCATCCAGCACCTTCTGGATATTGGGCGCATGCTCTTTAATCAGATCATTTAACGGAATCATGCCGCCGTCGCGCCCCAGCTTTTCC
>NZ_JANFYJ010000276.1:0-306 GCF_024460495.1 Hungatella sp. SL.1.14
CAGCGGCAGCCGGAAGTGAAGGCTGAACTGTTCCTGTATACAGGCGGCGTGGGAATGACGAAAATGTGAGAAAAATAAAACCTGTTTGACATTATTTTGTCATGCCTGTATAATAGTAGTTAGTTTAACGAAATGCAAAAGACCGATATCGCTCTGCGTTCATTCTATGAATTTGGAGTGCAGATAGAAAGAAAATAAGTAAACAAACTATTGAAGAAGGTGAAGATGTGGCAGAAAAAGAGATATCAAAAGCAGTGATTGCGAGGCTGCCAAGATATTACCGGTATCTTGGAGAGCTGATGGAGG
>NZ_JANFYJ010000277.1:0-306 GCF_024460495.1 Hungatella sp. SL.1.14
CTGCTGGTCCGGATGGAACTAATACCACTATCTTCTATGGAGTGGAACCTCTGTTTGAGTTCGCTTTTTCGAACGAATCTTTAACCGAGTCCTTGATTGAATTTGGCGAGATTAAGAATGAAACCGAGCAGACGGTATATTACTCCGGTGATGCCGAGATCGGGGTTGTGATTACCATCCATGCCATTGGAAATGTGAGAAACATCACGATTTACAATACCGGGACGAGAGAGGTAATGCGTATTGATACTGATAAAATAAAGCAGCTAACTGGTTCTGGAATGGTTGCTGGCGATGAAATCATTA
>NZ_JANFYJ010000278.1:0-306 GCF_024460495.1 Hungatella sp. SL.1.14
CTTTAACTGGCCCACCGCATCGTAAATATCATTGTATGGCCGAATCGTAACTCCCAGTTCTTTTAAATAAGATTTTACTTCACTGTCCAGAACCGCCTCATTGATAAATAAATAGAAGCGTTCCAAGGTCACCAGTGCGTAGGAAAGGACTACCGGGTTGCAGACAACGTCATTTCCACGGATATTTAACAGCCACACAATATCGTCAAGCGTTGTGAGGACATGAACCGTAGTCTTCTCCTTCCTCATTGATTCTCTTAAATCAGCAATCTTATCCGCAGCAGATTTGCCTGCATAATTTTCTTT
>NZ_JANFYJ010000279.1:0-306 GCF_024460495.1 Hungatella sp. SL.1.14
ATTTACGAATATTTCAAGGCCCAGGGCGCGAAATTCGAAAGCCCGCCGGAACTGTTCACAGGTGAATTTAGCTGTTACTTGTACCAGGGCCGCGAGGGGGAGGAAAACATTCTGGTGATTGCGCCCCACAAGGGCCGCATCCCCTCGTCCCTCTGGCTGGCCGTCCAGCACAAGCTGTCCCAAAATACCACGTTCCAGAATGGCCGCAAATGCCACAATACATGGCTGGCCGGGAAAATCAAGTGTGGATGCTGTGGGTATGTGCTGGCCAGTCTGAACGCTCGAAACGGTGTCACTTATATGCGG
>NZ_JANFYJ010000028.1:0-101288 GCF_024460495.1 Hungatella sp. SL.1.14
ACAGAGGCTATTATGATTTAGCCACAGCCTATCAGTCCGTGCACGTCAACCGTTGAAACCGCCGTGTACCGAACGGTATGCACGGTGGTGTGAGAGGACGGGAGTTAATCACTCCCTCCTACTCGATCTCTTTTCTGTTATATCATAATACAGCGGAGCCGGATATGAAGGGGACTGCCGGTTTATTCCTCACCTTCCCCGTAAAGCTCCTTCTCAATAATCCGCACCGCGTCGGCGATACAGTCATTGCAGGCGCGCAGAACGTTTCCCGTATCGACGCCCTTCAGATCACGGCAGATTACACTGCCGTTCTGCTCTTTGAACTCATTTAAGCACTGTCTGGCCGCCTTATAGGAGACCGCTTTGGAATCCGGATGATCCAGATGCACCGTGCTGTTTTTCATACCTGACAAAACGGCGGCGGCACCGATGGCTCCGCAGGTTCCATCCATACTTCCCATGCCGAGTCCCATACCCTCTGTCATCCGGAACATGGTTGCCTCGTCGATTCCGAGTTCTTCACAAAATGTGCAGGCAACGGACTGGGAACAGTTGTATCCGCGGTTGTGCCTGTTAAGTGCTTCCTGTACTTTTTCTTCTATTTTATCTGACATCATGATCCCTCCTGTAATAAGCAACTATGATAACACTTACAGGCGAAAATGTCAATTATTCTGTATGCCTGAAAAGCCGTGCAAAAATCATATGAAATAAAAGGCCGCCGATACAGATCGAGAGCAGATAAATGATATTTCCGGGCAGCACGCCAATCTTTTGTGAAATGGTGTAAAATACAGCCTGATTGTTGGGATAGTAGGGGGAGATGTAGAACATATCCGCCTGTCCCAGCGGCCTGGCCGTTATATTAATCAGCGTGGCGATCCCGCAGCAGAGCAGAAACAGCGGCAGTGTCCTGATGTAACCGGTAAAACTGGAATCAGATTCATGGGAAAATCCGATATAAAGCCCGATAAAGATCAGCAGGATATGCCACAGTAGTCCATGCATCGTCAAAAACCAGTAGGGATGAAGGAGGCCGGAGGGCTCCGCCAGAGCCATAATACCTCCCAGAAGATTAAAATCCTGCATAAAGGTCAGAATGATCAGCTGCAGCTTCCTGTTTTTTACGAGAGGCAGGAGCAGGCAGAAATACATGGGAAGACTGCACAGCTGAAACGGGAAATACCACCAGTCGTATTTTTCCTGATTTACCACGTAATACAGGAACAGCTGTTTATAAATCTCGCTTGCGGTCAGAATAACGCCGCAGAAAAACAGCAGCCGTATAAAAAACTTCCTCTCCATTTTCCTGGAAAGAACATAAGCTGACAGCACGGCAATGAGAAAGCCTGCAGCTGTAATACAGATATGAAAAGCAGAATATGGCTGTGGCGGAACCATCATCCATGCTGTTTTTATAATGAATTCTTTCATGTTGATTACCTCAGATTAATATTTATACAGTCGGGTTTGTGTCTTTCTAAAGTTTAATTCCAGTGGGGGGATAAGTCAATGGGGAACTTACAGCTGTAATCAGCTCCTGTCAGATTATCAGGATTCAGTCAGCATTTTTCATGGTTTGACAGTCGAAAGAAACTCGTGGTAAACTATAGATGACTTTTAGAAAAGCATTTATAAAAGGAGGAGAGATAATCATGATTACAGGCCTGGATCACATAACCGTAAACATGGCGGACAGAGAGGCAAGCTTTCAATTCTATGAGGAGGTGCTCGGACTGGAAAAATTGTATGATGTGGATATGGGGGACCACAGACTTACGTATTTTAACTTAAATGGCTGTACGCGTCTGGAACTGATTGAGTACTATAACGACAGTCCGGCGCATCCGGAACCGTCGGATGACAAGGGCATCTATCGTCATATGGCTCTGACAACGGATGAGATCGGCAGACTGTTTGACCGATGTACTGCGTATGGGGTGAAAGTACTGATGGAGCCGGTCTGGGTGGAGACGTTGAACTGGACCGGTATGCTGGTAAGAGATCCCAATGGAGTGGAAATCGAAATTGTACAGAGAGAATCTTCCGCTGCCACTGACATTTAAAGGAATGTAAGCCATGTATAAATTATTGATTGTAGACGACGAAGCGGACCACAGAAAAGGTCTTATGAACCTTCTGGCTGCCATGAGGCCGGAGGACATGCTGTTGGAGGCGGATGACGGCGTGACTGCTCTGGAAGTAATTGAACTGGTGGACTGCGATGTCATCATAACCGACATCCGAATGACCAATATGAACGGTTTAGAACTGTTAAAGGCAGCGAAGGCACAGAATCCGGACGTCGAGGTGATTATTTTAAGCGGTTATGGACAGTTTGACTATGCCAGAGAGGCATTAAAATATCAGGCGGCCGATTACATCATGAAGCCGGTGGACAGCGATGAGATCCGGACGGTTTTAAATAAGGTCACAGAAAGAATTTCAGAGCGTCAGAAAAGCAGGAACAGACAGGAAAGCATTGAGAACCGTTTGACAGAGACGATGCCGGTCTATATGGATCACCTGATGAACCTGTTTGTACAAAAGCCGGATTTTGCCGGGAAAGAGAGGCTGAAAGACATGTTTCAGCTGGAACGGCCGGGCTATATTTTCTGCTGCCATGTGGCGGGCGGAGGAAGAGAACTGAGTGAGGAGCAGAGAAACGATCTGAAATATCAGATGAAAAAATCCCTGGACCCCTGTTCCTCCTACCCCTTCTTTCTCGAGCATCAGCCGGATATGATGGCGGTCTGCCTGCTGTCAGGAGAACCCATGAGTGCGGCTCGGTGGGCTGTCATTGAGGGCCATATGAGATCGGTTCTGCCCTCTGGTAAAATGATCTGTTCTCCCGGCGGCATGGTGGACAATCTCTATGAGGAGGCGTCCGTATCCTATGAGGAGGCAGTCCGTTACAGCCAGTACGAATTCTATGAACCGGGGACACTGCTCTCAGAGGAAACCATCGGAAAACGGATCGGTAAAAATTCCGATGCAGTCACTTACCATGTTCTTCCCGTTGTGGAAGGACTGAAGAGGGGGGAACTTCGGAGTGCCTATGAACTTCTGGCTGCCGAGATCGATGAAGGGGTCAAAACCCTCTTTTCGCCTCCGGTGCTGTTAAAGCAGAGAGTGATATTTGCGCTGTTTCAGATCATGAGAAATTTCGAGGTTCTCATCTCAGGAAACTTTAAAAAAGAGGCTAATTTACAGATCAGCAGTCTGCAGAAGGCAGAGACTCTGACGCTGCTGAAACGAAGCCTCTACGCCTTCTTTCTGGACTTGGGAAAGGAACTGAACTGCCAGAAAGAGGGAAACGGGCGGGATATTATGACCGACTGTGGGGAGTATCTGGAAAATCATTATATGGATGAGATTAATCTGGAAAGCGTTGCAGAGAAATACCATTTTAACCCGTCCTATTTCAGTACGCTGTTTAAAAATACGTATAAGAGCACGTTTTCCGAATATTTGATCAGGATACGGATGGAAAAGGCCAGAGAACTGCTGCTTACGACAGAATCCAGGGTTCGGGATATCGCGGTTCTTACCGGTTACCGGGATGCCAATTATTTTGTCCGTGCATTTAAGCGATACTATGAGATGACACCTGAGGAATACAGGAAAATGAGCGGCAGAACGGAGTGATGTCCTATGAAAAAGTGGAAGCAGAAGTATAAGAGAAAGATATATTGGAAGCTGAGAACTCAGCTGCTTCTCCTGTTTTTCATTCTCACGATCGTGCCGCTTGTTATTTTTGGTATTCTGATTTACCGCAATTCCGTCAAATCCATTACGGAGCAGGCACAGGGATATTTCCTGCAGAGCGTGGAAAAGAGCAGTGTGATTGTGGACAAGGAATTTGACTATATCGACGAATTTGCTCAGAAATTAAATATCGACTCCCGTCTTTACGAGATCTTTAAAAATCTGGACAGCACGGATGAAGTCTCCCTCATGAACGCCAATTCCCGGATTACTGCCATTTTAAATGCGTATAAGCCCTGGGGCAGCAACATCTATTCCGTTCATCTGGTCACATCCTATTTCCGGTTCGGAGAGGAGGATAAGAACTTTTATCCCAGGGGCGCTTTTATGAATTCCAGACTCGAGAAGGAAGCAAGGGAGGCGAAAGGTTCGGTCTGCTGGATTCCGACCTACAGCTATACCGAAATGTTCGGAATCAGTAATCTGATGGATACCCAGGTGGAATACGGTTCACTCTTTACCGCTGTCTGCCAGATGAATTTCTGTGATGTGTCCAGCGGACGGGTGGAGCGGCTCAGTGAGACTGTGGAGAAGCCCATCCTGGTGATCAATTATACGGAAGAATTTCTGATGTCCTTAATCCGGCGTTACGGGGCAAAGGACATCGTAAATGACGCGGATTATCTGGTGATCGACCGAGAGGGAAACGTGATATGCAGTTCTGATCCCGCATATGACGCCAGCCACCGCTATCAGGCGGACTGGCTGGGAACGCTTAAGAAGGGGACGAATTCCGGGTACACAACGGAAATGGACGGGCGGGAAAAGTATATGGTAACGTACGCCCAGAGCGAGATAACGGACTGGCTGGTGGTTGCCCGGGTTCCGGTCCACCTGCTGATTAAAGATGTGGAACGAAATTTACGGAGCTATATCATCGCTATCATGGTGATTCTCCTGTTTTTGTCTGCGGTCTCCTCCTATATGATTTCCCGCTATATTAACCGGAAGATTTACGGTACGATCCATATGATCGATCAGGTGGGGACGGGGCAGTTCGGAAGCATGATCACCTATGACGACAGAGATGAGTTCTCCTTCTTTTACGAAAAGCTCAATGAGATGAGCCGCAACATCAAGGCTCTGATTCACGAGAACTACGAAGTGAAGCTGCAGCAGAAGGATTTTGAGATCATGATCCTGACGATTCAGCTGAATCCACATTTTCTGTATAACACCCTGAATATCATCAACTGGACGTGCCTGGCGGGAGATACCCCCAAGGCCAGCCGGATGATCGTGGATCTGTCCCGGATGCTCCAGTATACCAGTCAGAGCAGAAAGCAGCTGGTGTATTTAAGAGATGATATTGACTGGCTGAAACGCTATATTGAAATCATGCAGATCCGGTATGAGAACCAGTTTGAGGTGAATTTCGATATTCCGGAGGAATTGCTGGGCAAGGAGGTCCCAAAACTGTTTCTTCAGCCTCTGGTTGAAAATGCCATTGTTCACGGGTTTAAGAATTCTGAAGAAAAAGGTATCCTGGAAATCAGCGCGGAAACTGATGAAGAGAATATCTATTTTACCGTGGAAGACAATGGAGTGGGTATGACACAGCAGAGGGTAAAAGAAGTACTCCGGTTTACCGGTACTTCCATCGGAGTGGCCAATACGGACCGGCGCATTAAGATCCTGTATGGGGATGCCTACGGTGTGTCTCTCCATTCGCAGCTGGGGGAAGGAACTGCGGTGGTCGTCACGATTCCGAAACAGGGAGGCAGTCTCCCGCATTAAATAAACAGGATTTGGATCATACATCTGCTGTAAGATTATAAAAAGGACCGCAGAAATACTCGGAAGCTTTCTCCCGGAACAAAAGCCGGAAGAGAGACGGCCTGAGTTTTCTGAGGCCTTTTTTTGTAATTGGAAAGTTCAGCATTGACCATAAACAATGAAAGTGCTGTTTTCCAATAAAAACCATATGGAAGTCACCGGCTCCAGCCTTTAAAATATAGGTATCGAAAAGCTTTTCCAATCAAACGGCCGATAACAGACAGGAATCAGAAATTAAAAATGGGAGGTTATTATTTATGAAGCATAATCATTTGATGCAGCTGGCAGCACTATTGACGGCAGGTACCATGTTACTCACAGGATGCGGCGGAAACGGCGGGAATACCACAACTGCAGGGGCAGGCACTGCGGAGGGAAAGACAGAGACAGCCCAGAGCGAAACCGGAGGAGAACCTGTGGAGATCACCTTTACCTACTGGGGAAGCGGCGCGGAGAAAACGGCGATTGAAGCGTCGGTAAAGACGTTTGAGGAAGCCAATCCGGATATTAAGGTGAAGGCCATGCACATTCCGAGTGACGATTTCCTTACCAAACTAAACGCGATGATTGCGGCGGGGGAGACGCCGGATATCAGTTACTCTGCATCATGGAAATGCCAGTTTGGCGAGGATGGACTGATCTATAACTTTTACGATCTGATCAAGGACGACCCGGAGGTTTCTGTGGATGATTATCTGGAAACCTGTTGGTGGAACTGGTCGCCGACAGAGTCTGCCGGCCCCATTATGGCAAATGTCACCCTGTCTCTGATGTACAATGAGGATCTGTTCAAAGACGCCGGTATTGATACACCGCCAACGAAGGTGGAGGACGCGTGGTCGTGGCAGGAATTTGTGGAGAAAGCCCAGGAGCTGACGCTGGATTCCGCCGGACGTAATGCCAAAGATCCGGCATTCGACGCCAATAACATCACTCAGTACGGCGTAATGTTCGCACCGAACTGGAATGTGTATATGCCGTTTATCTACTCCAACGGCGGCGCTTATTTGAATGAAGACATGACAGAATTCGGCTTAAATGATCCGAAGGCAGCGGAGGTAATCCAGAACTTTGCAGACCTGATCAATGTATATCACGTGGCTCCGACTGCAATCCAGTCCAACAGTATGCCCGCAGCCGCAACCGCGCTGGCCTCCAGGCAGGCGGCCATGTACATTGACGGCAGCTGGAACCATCTGGATCTGGCGGAGGCAGGCATCAACTGGGGTGTAGGTGTGCTCCCGATTGACAAGAATTACACCACGTTTTTTGACGGCGGTTCTCTGATCATCTTCAAGGCGACGGAGCATCTGGAGGAAACGCTGAAGCTCTATCAATGGATCACCAATCCGGAAAGTTCTGCGGAGATTACGGAAATGTTCAGAAGCATCTGGCTTCCTGTCCACAAGGAATATTATACCAACGACGAAAAACTTGATTTCTGGGCTTCTGAGGAGTTCCCGGCGCGTCCGGAAGGATTTAAGGATGCCGTTGTCCAGTCCACCTACGATCATCAGGTAATTGCGACAGAAATCGACGTAAAGAATTTCAATGAGATTGATACGATGGTGAAGGCGGCCCTGTAGCAGGTATGGGCGGGAGATAAGACAGCCGAGGAGGCGATGACTGAGATCAAGACGAGCGTAGATCCGCTGGTTGACGGTACGTACTCCGGAAACCGTTCCTGATGAAATCTCAGTATAGTAAAGGATTGCCGCGCAGAATACAGAGGCTGCGGCAATCCGGGCATGCGGGCCGCCGTTTGGAATCGGGCGGCCCGCCATACCGGCGGAGCAGTCCGGCCGGAGACAGGAGGTATCATAATGAAAGGAAAAATCAAGATGACCCACAGGGAAAAACGTGAAAACGTGGCTGGCTTTCTCTTCTGCCTTCCCTGTATCCTGGGCTTTCTTTTTTTTGCCGCAATTCCGATGATAATCAGCTTTATCATGAGTTTTTCCAACTACAGCATTGTAAAGGAGAGCCATTTTGTCGGGCTGGATAATTACGTGCGGCTGTTTGCCGGACAGGATCCCTACTTTTACAAATCACTGACCGTGACAGTCATCTACGTAGTCCTTTCCGTTCCGACATCGATCGTATTTGCCTTTTTGATTGCATCTCTTTTAAATAAAAGCGTGAAGGGAAAGGGACTTTTCAGAACACTTTTTTATCTGCCGTCCATCATTCCCATTGTAGCCATGGGCGCGATCTGGATGTGGATATTTAATCCGGATGTGGGCCTTGCCAACAGCCTGCTAAAGGCGGTGGGGATGCCGCCGAATAAGTGGCTGTCCTCAGAATCTACAGTTCTGCCTACACTGGTGTTTGTCAATTTATGGACAACGGGCTCCACCATGGTGATTTTTCTAGCCGGTATGCAGGACGTGCCGAGGCAGCTGATAGAAGCCGTGGAAATCGACGGCGGCGGCGTTCTGGCGAAGATGTTCCACGTTATTGTTCCCATCATGACCCCTACTATTTTTTACAACGTGGTGATGGGCTTTATCAATGGATTTCAGATTTTTACACAGTCTTACGTTATGACGCAGGGCGGTCCCAATAATGCCAGCCTCTTTTATGTGTACTACTTATACCGGGAGTCCTTCCAGTTTATGCGAATGGGCAATTCCTGCGCCATCGCCTGGATTCTTTTCGTGATCATTATGATACTGACCGCAATTCTGTTCAAGTTTCAGAACAGATGGGTCTACTACGGAGGTGAATGATGTTGAGTGCAAAAATGAAGAAAACAGTCGGAAAGGTGATTACATATGCCGTGCTGGTGGCTGGCAGCCTCTTCTGCATCGTCCCTCTGGTCTGGATGGTGAGAAGCTCTCTCATGACTCCCGTAGAAATTTTTATGGTGCCGGTGAAATGGGTTCCGGATAAGATGATGTGGTCGAACTACAGAAAAGTATTTGAGGTTCTGCCGTTTTTTACCTATTATAGAAACTCTCTTTTCATTGCAGCTCTGGTTGTGGCCGGATCCATGCTTACAAGCTCGGTCTGCGCCTACGGACTGGCCAGAATTAAGTGGAAAGGCAGAAATGTGGTATTTGCATGCATCATGGGGAGCATGATGCTGCCGTTCGCTGTGACTCTGATTCCCACCTTTCTGATGTGGAGAGCCATCGGATTTACCAACAGCTTTGTACCGCTCATTGCCCCGGCCTGGTTTGGCGGCGGTGCATTCTACATCTTTCTGCTGCGTCAGTTCTATATGACGATTCCAAAAGATTTCGATGAGGCGGCGTATTTGGATGGTGCAAACCATTTTCAGATATTTACAAGAATTATACTGCCGATCACAAAGCCATCCCTGGCTGTGGTAGGACTCTTTACCTTTATGAACACATGGAACGATTTTTTAGGGCCTCTGGTCTATTTAAACGATGAGGCAAAGTATACGGTAGCCCTGGGGCTTCAGCTCTTTACCGGCTCCTACCGCTCGGAGTGGCACTTAATGATGGCGGCAGCCTGCCTCGTGCTGATTCCTGTTATTCTGGTATTTATCGTCGGACAGCGGTATCTGATCGAGGGTATCACCATGTCGGGCGTCAAGGGCTGAGAAAATAAGCGCGATCACTATTTTGGAGGAGATAAAGATGATGACAACGATCAAAGATATGGTTCATGCACCCGTCAATCCTTTTTTTTCTGTCGCTGTGAAGGATGGGAAGTATGAATGCGGCAACCGGGAAAGCTATTATGCGAAGAAGCTGCCGGACGAGACTTTTTCCTATGACATATCCAATAACAAGGTTCTGGCAAATACAGACGAGTTTGGAACGCTGAAGACTGTGACCTTTTACCGGGGCTGTTATACCTGTGATGATATCCCGGGAGTATGGGTCTCCAAAGACTTCGGCCAGGCAGGCCCGTTCTGCTTTGGAATGACCATAGAGGGAGAAGCGGTCTCTCTCTGCAGTGGTTCCCTGCCGTGCCAGTCGGATCTGGCAGAAAATCTGTTCCCGAGAGCAGTATTTACCCACCCCAGTCTCACCGCCACGGTGCTGGCATATGCGCCTGTTTCCGCAGACGGAAAAACTCGTCCGCGGGCTCTGATATACGGTCTGTATCTGGAAAACACGACGGAGGGCGACGTGAGCGGGACCGTGATACCGCCCGAATTTTCCCCGGACAGCGATTATTTTACGATTCCCGATGCCAGCGGGAAGATGGTGGAATGTGAAACGATGGTGGAATGCGGGAAGAAAGCAAAATGCGTTCCATTTCATTTGAAAAAGGGCTGCGGCCAGTGGTTCCCTATGGTTATCTATGCGCCTGGCGAGACTGATGCGGTAAAAGTGATCGAAGCGGCGGGGACGCTTCACTGGCTCAATGAGACCCTGGCCTACTTCCGTGGAATGCTGGGAAATCTTACAATGGATGCGGATCCTCTGACAGCAGCTATCTTTGAGCGTGCCGTATATCAGGGGATCTCGGCTGTCGGTATGGACAGGGACGGTGAAATCTGCGGTTCCAACTGGGGCACATTTCCGGCTACGAGGCAGATCTGGATGAAAGACATGTACTATTCCTGCCTTCCTCTCAGCATGCTGAATCCTGACTTTTTCCGTCAGGCCTGTCTGTGGTTTTTAGAGCATGGAATCCGTCCGGAGGGATCAAAGTACCAGGGGGGAGTGGCCCACTCGCTGAGTAATTCCCTGACCGCTGTTCTCATGGGAGTTCTGTATTATGAGGCGACGGCAGACAGAGAGTTTTTCCTGACCCACCGGGAGGTGGCGGACGCTTTCGAAGAGATACTGGAGGAGGTGCTTGCTTTAAAAGAGGGAGATGTGTGGCTGTTTCCGACGGTGTGGATTTCAGATGCGCTCGCTTTGGGAAAATACCATACCGGCTCCAATATCTGTGCGTGGAAAGCTTTTGACGGCATGGCCCGTTTCATGGGAGAGGTGTTCGGAGATCAGGAGAAACAGAAAAAGTATGGGATGATTTCCCGTAATATTAAAGAAGCCATTGAGACCTATATGGTGACAGAGGGCAGATTCGGTCCTCAGTATCTGGAGGGAATCGGCGGCCTGACCCGGGATACTCAGAAAAATTATCCGATATCAGAGTATGAAAAAAAGTATGTGGACCAGGCTCTCACGTTTTATCCTGATATTATAAATGGGGACACAATAAACCTGATGATGCACGACGGAGAAGAGTCTGACACGACGCTGATTCCGTTTTACGGCTATAAGACGTATGACGATCCGGTGGTGAGAAATTATGCCAGATTTTCCTCCAGTGAAGAGAATCCGACCTACGGCACAGAGTGCCGCGGCATCAAATGGGGCCATGAGTCTGGTGCGACCTTCCCGGGATACACGACTGCATTCTCAGGCGTTGTGGACGAGGAGACCATGAATGGGGAGCGGGGATTTATGACGGAGCTAAAACGTCTCTGTGATCTGGATGGTTCCTGGTGGTGGTGGCCGTACCGATGCGATACGAAGACCGGCGACGTTGTCAGGCTGAACTGCTGCGGAAAATGCGGCTGGGCAGCCGGAGTATTTGCCAGTCTGTTTATGACACAGATTCTCGGAGTCCGCTACGACGCACCGTCAAAGACGCTGAATTTCAAACCATTTTCTCCGGGAAGCGGTTTCGAATGGAAGCATGCAAGGACAGGGAGCGGCGAGTTCGATTTTACGTATCAGAAATCAGAGGACAGGGTGACTGCGTCAGTGACCAGCCGTGTGGATTATGAGGTGAACCTGGTGTTAACCCTGGTAACGGAAGGATTACCGGAGTTTACGGATCGTGGGATAAACGCGGAGTTTGAGGAAGTGGAATTTCTGGGGAAACGGGCGGTAAGGGTTCATACGGTATTGAAGCCGGACCAGAGAATCGAGATAGCGGCAGAGGAACGGTGAAAAGGGTGAAAAATACCTGTTTCAGGTAATTAAGCAGAGAGGGCAGGACAGCCGGAAGATCATTTCGGGTGTTTTGCCCTCTTTTCTGCATTCACAGACAAACCTTCTCAGAATTTAACTGTGAACAACACCATGTTTCAGCCGGAAAGAATTTTTTTTACTGTGAGACAGAATGAATATTATTTGGTACAATAAAAGAAAATTATTAAATAGCTGTATAATAAGCAAAAGGGGGATAAGTGTCAGATGAAGTACGGAGAGGCGCTGCTTTGGATCGTAATCATTTTTCTTCTTTATATGAATGAACTCAGGATCGATCAGCTGCCGGGGATCGGGGAAGGTGAGACGGGAACAAAAGTGGAATATATGATAAGAGCCTTTGTAAAAGCGGGAATTTTGTTTTCAGGCTGGTACATTCATTTGCCATTATTTATCGTATATCTCTTGATATTCTGCGGCTACGGAATGACATTCTGGTCAATTGGAAAGAGAAGCAGGCTGAATCTTTTTTTCTGGATGAATTTTTTCAGCGTTTGCTTCATTGCTGTTAACCTGATCAGCATGGCGGCCGTATCATTGGTGACCGGGTCCATGTTAAGAGACGTCTATCTCAGCAATACATACTGTGTAATTACTTTGTGTATTACATTGATTATGATTCATTTAATGAATAAGCTGTGGAAAAAAAAGATTTTTGCAGACTGGATCACACTTTTAACCAGTGATGAAAAGCGGTTTAACCAACTGATTTTTTTTGAATGGTATGCACTTGGATATCTGATATTTGACAGCACTTCCTGTGTCTTTGTACTGCCTTACTCGCTGTTGTCCGTCTTTTTAATTGGAAGCTGCATTCTCCTGATGATCCAGTTTATTCTTTTTCTGGCCCATACCCATAGAATTATTGAAAAGGCCCATTATGAAGCAGAATATTATCGGCTGGAGGAGGAACGGGCCGAGCATGTGAAGCGTCAGATGATTTTACAGAAGCTGGCCTATATAGATGGCCTGACCGGAGCATTTACCAGAAGATATGCAATGGAAATGCTGGAATCCATGCAAAAGGACGGGCTGGAGGTAACGGTCGCCTATATCGATGTGAACGGACTGAAAAAGGTAAATGATACTCTTGGCCATCAGGAGGGGGACAGATACTTGAAATTGATCGCTGACAGCCTGAATGAAAGCTTAAATAAAAGTGATATTCTTTCCCGGATCGGCGGTGATGAATTTATGATTGTTTCTAACAGCGCGGAAAAAGAAGGGTTGGAATCCATGCTTAAGAAGGTAAATGAACTGCTTGGAACCGCCGGCAGGGAAGGCTACAGACCGTCTTTCAGTTATGGGGTAGTGTCTGCTCCTCACAAAGAGCCTTTTGATTTAGAAGAACTGCTTCGGGAAAGCGACCGGCGGATGTATGTTAACAAAATGCAGTTTAAAAGGGGGAATGTATAAATGAGTCTTGTACTGTCCTGGAAGGGTTATTATACCATGTTTGTGGCTGTATGCTATTACATATACAATCACCATATGTTTGCCTACATCGATTATCTGACCGGAAAGAAGCTTCCAAAATGGAAGCGCAGTGTTGTGACTTTTATTATCAACTACGAAGTATTTATGCTGATCTCCCAGCTGCGGTTTTATCTGATTATCAACTGGACGATTTTTGCAGTATTTCTGGTTCTGGAAATTGCGCTGCTGTACCGGGTGCCGTGGACTATGAGCCTTTTCTGCGGAATCCAGGGGGCTATGATTGGTCTGGCATTCAATTTTATTACAAGGTCGGGAACTGCCCTGCTTGTAAATCAGTCTCTGGCGGCCTTTGATTCCAGAATCAGCAGCAGTATAGCCAGTTTGAAGCCGTACCCCATTGCAGCCGGTTTTGTTCTGGCCGGATTGGGCTTTTGGGGGCTTCAGCATAAGTTTCATGACTGGGCGGAAAAAGAGGAGAATCCGGACAAACCGGTGAACCTTATCTTCTCTTTATGCCTTGTACTTTCTCTGTTTATCTATCTGGACTTAAACTTACTGATTTATTTTACTCCGAGCAATGAACCGATCATAAAGCTTTGGGGAATGAAGTCGGGTATCTGCGTGTTAATTGGATACTATATTGGAATTAGCCATATACATACCCTGACGGAGCTTCAGCATTTTGAAAGGCAGAGTTATTCGGTCAGAAAAGAGCTGATTTCACATAAAATTCTGGAACAGAAATTGGAGCAGTTAGCGTTCCATGATGTCCTGACAGGCTGTCAAAGTCGTGAAGTGGCCAGAAAGGCCATGCTGTACCATTATGAAAACGGAATTCCTTTTTATATATGCTTTGCTGATTTGAATAATTTAAAGCCGGTGAATGATAATCTGGGACACGATGCAGGAGACCGGTATCTTGCGGCGGTTGCGCATGCCCTGGAGGAAGCGGCGGGAGCGGATGATATTGTCAGCCGGTACGGCGGTGATGAATTTTTACTGATGACGGCGGAAGATGGAATCGAACGGGTCAGAGCCGGCATTAAAAATGCCCAGTGGGCATTAAAAGAGCTTTCCAATTCTTCGGAATATCCGTTTGAACTCTGGGTGAGTTACGGTATTGCATACAGCGGAGAATGCAGGGATATGGAAGAACTTATGAGACTTGCAGACGACAGAATGTATGAAAATAAACGCCGGGACAAGCAGGAAAGAAGCGGCGGAAAAGCGGCCGGTGGCGGGTGAATGGCTGGATCATTAAGTACATGTCATGTTAGGGGCTGTCCGAAACATCGTCTTTGAACAGCTTATTCTATTATTGTGATTTTTAACTTCAGAGAGGATAAATCAGTGCTAAACCAGATAAAATAACACTTGAATAATTTCAAAAATGCTATATAATGTATAACTGATACTTATTTCTATAATTATGCAGAAAAAGTGCATATATGAGGAGGATTCATTATGAAAAAGAACGTATTAGTACTGGCAGCAGCCGTATGCATGGCCGCAGCACTGACCGCATGCGGAAGCTCAAATTCCACTGCAGAGACAACAGCTGCAGCAGCAGAGACAACAACAGCAGCAGATACAGCAGCAGGATCCACAGATACAGCAGCAGACACCGCAGCTGATACAAGCGCAGCAGAGGAAACAGAAGGTGCCGGCGGCAAGATCGTTATGGTAACGAACGCCGAGTTCCCGCCATATGAGTACCATGAGAATAATACCATCGTCGGTATCGACGCTGATATTGCAAGAGCGATTGCCGATCAGATGGGTATGGAACTGGAGATTCAGGATATGGCTTTCGATTCCCTGATTCCGGCTATCCAGTCCGGTAAAGCTGATTTCGCGGCAGCAGGTATGACCGTAAATGAAGAACGTTTAAGAAATGTAGATTTTACAGAAACATATGCAGAGGCGGCACAGGTGATTATCGTGAAGGAAGGCAGTGCGATCGCCGCGCCGGCTGATTTGACAGGCAAGAAGATCGGCGTACAGACCGGAACAACCGGTGATATTTATGCGGATGATGTGGAGAATGCTGAGGTTCAGAGATTTAACAAGGGTATGGAAGCCGTTATGGCATTAACCCAGGATAAGCTGGACGCAGTGATCATCGACCGTGAGCCTGCAAAAGTATTCGTTAAGGAGAATGAAGGCTTAAAGATCCTGGATGAAGCGTTTACCGAGGAAGAGTATGCAATTGCCATAAAGAAGGGCAACACGGAGCTGCTTGACAAGATGAATGCCGCTATCAAAGAATTGAAGGAATCCGGCGAGTTACAGAAGATCGTGGATAAGTATATTACCGCAGAATAATATAAAGGAAGAGTGCCATGTGGGAAAAATTAGTCGCTGACTTTTATTTTAACTTTATCGAAGACAACCGTTGGAAATACATTACGGACGGTCTCCAGAATACCCTGAAAATTACATTTTTTGCGGTTCTCATCGGAATCGTTCTGGGCTTTCTGGTTGCTATTATCCGGTCTACTTATGAGAATACCCATAAGCTGAAGATTTTAAATGCAGTCTGTACCGTGTATCTGACCGTAATCCGCGGAACACCGGTGGTTGTTCAGCTGATGATCGTGTATTTTGTTATCTTTGTTGCGATTAATCCGGGTATGGTAACTACGGCAATCCTGGCCTTCGGTATCAACTCGGGAGCCTACGTGGCTGAAATTTTCCGAAGCGGTATCAGCTCCATCGAGAGAGGCCAGTTTGAAGCCGGGCGGAGCCTGGGCTTCAACTACGCACAGACCATGTGGTATATCATCATGCCGCAGGCCTTCAAGAATGTGGTTCCGACGCTGGCCAATGAGTTTATAGTGCTCTTAAAAGAAACTTCCGTAGCCGGTTACATCGGCCTGCAGGATTTAACCAAGGGCGGCGATATCATCAAGAGCCGGACGTATTCCGCGTTCATGCCGCTCATCGCTGTGGCTCTTATTTATCTTGTTATGGTCATGATATTTTCCTACCTTGTAAAATTACTGGAGAGGAGGCTGAGCAGAAGTGAGCACTAGAGAAAATATGGAAAGCACCACTCGCGTACGTTCGGCGGGAGGTATGGAAGAGCCTCTGATTCAGGTACAGAACTTAGGCAAGAAATTCGGGAGTATAGAGGTCTTAAAGGATATTACAGTCGACATCTATAAGGGTGATGTTGTCTGTGTGATCGGACCCTCCGGTTCCGGTAAGAGCACGTTTCTCCGCTGTTTAAACAGACTGGAGGAGCCGACCTCTGGCCATATTCTGTTCGAGGGAACTGATATTACGGATAAGAAGACAGATATCGACCGCCACCGCCAGAAGATGGGGATGGTGTTCCAGCAGTTTAATCTGTTCCCCCACATGACAATCTTAAAGAATTTAACGCTGGCCCCTGTAAAACTCCAGGGACGAAGCGAAGAAGAGGCTCAGGCCCAGGCCATGACCCTGCTTGAAAAGGTAGGCTTAGCCGACAGGGCATCTGCGTATCCGAATCAGCTTTCGGGCGGACAGAAGCAGAGAATTGCCATTGTCCGCGCGCTCTGTATGAACCCGGACGTGATGCTGTTTGATGAACCGACGTCAGCTCTGGATCCTGAGATGGTCGGTGAAGTACTGAATGTTATGAGAGATCTGGCCGAAGAGAAGATGACCATGGTGGTGGTTACCCATGAGATGGGCTTCGCCAGAGAAGTTGCGACCCGCGTTATGTTCATGGATGGCGGATACTTCCTGGAGGAGAACGAGCCGAAGGAATTCTTCGAACATCCGAAAAATGACAGGCTTAAGGGATTTTTGAGTAAGGTTTTATAAAAGAAAGAACAAAAAAATGGTGCCATCCGTGAGAGCAGACTACGGAGGACACCATTTTTTATATTCGGAATCCCGCTTTCAATACTGAAAGCGGGATTCCGAATTAATCAATTCCTGCAGCGCGTCCTCCTGCTCAATCGCAATTCCAGACGGCGTCTTCGTCACATACCCCTTCTGCTTCAGTTTTGCCATAATCCGTGACACGGTTACGGAGTGGCAGCCCAGGTATTTGGCCATTTCCGCGTATGTAAAAAAACGGGGAACGACCCGCTTCCCCCCCCTGAGCTGTGATACTTCAAACAGCAGATGACACAGCCGGACCACAACCGATTCCTCCTGCATTAAGTGAAAATGTATCAAAGCATCGTTATAGTTGTCCGCCAGCGTCTCTATAAAAAATGCGTTAAACTCCGGGTTCTTTACGATCAGCTCCTGAAAGGCGGAATAGGGGATCTGGCAAAGGGTGCATGTGGTTTTTGTGACAACCGAAAACTCCGGTGTACTGGCGTTGAGTTTTTCCGCACTGACTACAAACTGGTTAAAGCCGATGAGGCGGTTGGGACGGAAGTATAAATATACTTTTTCTTCCCCCTGCTTCGTGATGCTGTTGAGTGCACAGATTCCTTCTTCCAGCAAATAGACATAGTTTGATATATACTTGTCATACTTTTTATTAAGAACAATGTCCTTGGGCATTGTGATGCGCGTTCCGCTGTCTGTGATGATTTTTAAGAGTGATTCGTTCATGTTTTCTCCGTTCCCTGCGATAGTAATAAAAGATCGGATTTAGTATATCATAATTTTGTCAAAATAACCAGATTTATAACCTGTGTTATTTTTCTATGAGCAGATATATGATAAAATTGAATCAACAATGTATGGGAGTAAATGAGCCGGAAAAGTATAAAAGGTATGTTTTCGGGCCTTATTGTGCCCTCATTGTTATATTTTTAACAATATGGTAGAAAAGGGGTTTCAAGACATGGCGAATCAAAATGAGCGTAAGAGAGAAAAAATGTTTTTAATTCATTCTCTGATCGGTGTAGGAATTATGGTATTTTTCCGTTTCCTCCCGCTGAATCTCCCGGAGGTTACTTCTATTGGTATGGAAGTATTGGGAATCTTTATCGGAACACTTTATCTTTGGACTTTTGTAGATCCGCTTTGGGGGAGTTTAATGTCCATCGCTATGGTCGGTTTATCGAATTATATGCCGATGGCAGGTCTGCTCAAGGAAGCATTCGGAGCACCGGTTGTGGCTCAGGTATTTTTCCTGCTGATTATGGCTGGCGGTCTTGTTTATTATAAGATTACGCTTTACATAGGCCGTTTCTTTTTAACAAGAAAATTCACGAATGGAAAGCCATGGCTTCTGATGTTCGTAATCTGTATCGGCTGTTATTTTCTGGGCGGTTTTATCAGCCCGTTTACTGCGATCTTCTTATTCTGGCCGGTTCTCTATGATGTGTTTGAGGAGGTTGGTTATAAGAAGGGAGATGCACTTCCCCGCGTCATGCTGACCCTGGTGGTTGTCGCGTCCCTGATCGGCTTCCCGATGGCGCCGTTCGCCCAGAATGGTCTGGCGCTGCTTACAAACTTTACCAATATTACGGCAAATCTTCCCGGAGGCCCGATTGTAGTCAATAATGCGGCTTACATGGGCGTTGCCATTATACTCGGTCTCATTATGATCGTGGCCAATATCCTGTTTGCGAAGTTTGTCATTCGCCCGGATGTAACGAAATTAAAGAATTACGATGTGGAGATGCTCAATAAGAATCCGCTTCCGCCTATGGAACCGAGACAGAAGATCATTGGCGCCAGCTTTGTGATTCTGATTCTGGGCATGCTTCTTCCGAGCCTTTTCCCGTCACTGCCGGGAATGGCGTTCCTCTCCTCCAACAGCCTGGGTCTGGCCCTTTTCATGGTAGCCGCTCTGGCAGCGATCCGTCTCAACGGAAAGAGCGTTTTGGAGATTCCGCAGGTTATGGCCACCAACTTTAACTGGGGCGCATACTTTATCATCGTTGCCGCGATCCTTTTGGGAAGCGTGCTGACGAGTGAGAATACCGGTGTTTCCGCTTTCTTAAGCGTTGTTCTTTCCCCGATTTTCCAGGGAATGTCACCGATGGTCTTCACCGTTCTTTTGATGGCGATGGCGGTTCTCTTAACCAATCTCTGCAACAGCCTGGTAATCGGTATGATTCTGCAGCCGGTTATCGTTACATATTGTATCCAGACCGGAGCCAACCCGGCACCGATCGTAACGCTGTTAATCATCTTTGTTCTGTTATCGGCGGCTATTACACCGGCAGCATCCCCGTTCGCGGCGATTCTGCACAGCAACAAGGAATGGGTTCCGACCAAGTACGTTTACCAGTATACGATTCCATTCGTTATCCTGGAGCTGATTATCGTCCTTGTAGTCGGCGTCCCGTTAGCAAATCTGTTAATGTAAGTTTAGAAAGGAGTTATGTATCATGGCACAGTATGATGTAATTATTGTTGGTGCGGGTCCTGCCGGTATGACGGCGGCAATCTACGCGGCGAGAGCGGACATGAATGTTCTGCTTCTCGACAAGCTGGCCCCGGGCGGACAGATTATCAATACAAATGAAATTCAGAATTATCCGGGAGTCGGAACGATCAACGGAGCGGAGCTGGCCTATCAGATGTTTGAACATACCCAGCAGTTTGAGAATATCGCGTTCGATTACGGCACGGTAAAAGAGATCTTGGATGAGGGAAAAGTAAAGAAGGTCCTCTGCGAGGAAGACGACAAGGAATTTACGGCAAAGGCCATTATCCTTGCGACCGGAACGAGACCAAGATGTCTCGATATCCCGGGCGAAGATAAGTTCCGCGGCAACGGAATCAGCTGGTGTGCCATCTGTGACGGAGCCCAGTACCGCGATAAAGACGTGGTGGTAATCGGCGGAGGAAACTCTGCGGTCGAGGAATCCATATTCCTGGCCGGTATCGTTAAATCACTGACCATCGTAACCATGTTTGATTTAACGGCAGATCCCATGGCCTGCGACAAGCTTCGCGCCATGGATCACGTAACCGTTTATCCATATCAGGATATCCTGGATTTTACCGGAGATACAAAGCTTACCGGCGTTCACTTCAAATCCACGAAGACCGGAGAAGAGAATACGGTTTCCTGTGACGGCGTGTTTGAATATATCGGACTCACACCGACCACGGAATTCTTAAAGGATTTAGGCGTGTTAAACCAGTTTGGATACGTGGAAGTTGACGAGAAGATGCACACGAAGGTGGAAGGCGTCTACGGAGCAGGCGACTGTGTGACGAAGAATTTACGTCAGGTAATCACAGCCTGCGCGGATGGTGCAATCGCAGCCCAGGAGGCTTCCCATTACGTACAGAATTTAGAGGATTAAGAAGCACGAAGTATGCGTGCAGAGACAGCGATTCCTAACCACCTGTTTTCTCATGACTAACCATAACGTAATTTTATTGTTAGATAAAAAATTAGAATTTTACTTTATTGTAAAATTGCAATAAAATGAAGACAGTATGCTTAGAATGGGAAAACAGTGTGGAATTAATACAAAAAGATAGAAAGGATGTAAGATTATGTTAAAAGAAGTAAACAGCGAAGAATTCAAAGAACTGGCCGGAAAGGGCCTGGTACTGGCAGACTTTTTTTCTACCACCTGTGGACCATGTAAGATGTTGGGATTTGTATTGAAAGATGTGGAGAAGGAATTTGGCGATGACCTGACCATTTTAAAGGTTGATTTCGACCAGAACAAAGACTTAACTGCAGAATACGGCGTAACGGGATACCCAACTCTGGTTCTTTTAAAAGAAGGCGAGGAAGTAGGACGTCTTCAGGGTTTACAGCAGAAGCCGGTTATTATCAAGCTGGTGGAAGAGCACAGATAAGATCTTAATCAGAACCTAGACGAAAAAGAACAGATACGGGGAGGTATCATTATGTCAGTAAAATATTCATTTGAAGATCATATTATTAACAGACAGTACGAAGCAGAGCAGGCGATGCTGACAAAGTTTGAGGCAGGTAATTATACCATTGCCAATCCGCTGGTAACGTATAACGCTTATCTGGTGAATCCGTTATCCGCAGTTGTATGCTTCAATACGGAAAAAGAGACAGCAGTTACCGTAACAGTCCTTGGCAAGACACCTCAGGGAAATATCAGTCACACATTCCCGAAGGCAAAGAAGCATGTGCTTCCAATCGTGGGACTGTATTCCGATTATCAGAACAGAGTTGAGATCCGGGCTTACCGCGGTGAATCCAATATTATCACCATCGATGTGCCGGACGTATTTGACGGCAAGGAAGTCATCTATTCCATGGATACCACTCCTGAGTATTTACAGGACAACATCATCCTGGTATCTCCGGCAGGCGAGGATCTGGCAGTCGGATTTGACTATGCGGGTGATGCGAGATGGCATATGACGGTTCCGTGTGTATTCGACGTGAAGAGACTGAAAAACGGCAACTTAATCATGGGTTCTCACAGAGTTATCCAGATGCCATATTACATGTCCGGTTTATACGAGATCAGCCCATGCGGCAAGATCTACAAAGAATTCCGTCTCCCGGGCGGTTACCATCACGATGAGTTCGAGATGGAAGACGGCAATCTCTTAAGCCTGACAGACGATTTAACCAGCGAGACTGTAGAAGACATGTGCGTTCTGATCGACCGCAACACAGGCGAGATCTTAAAGACCTGGGACTACAAGAAGTTCCTTGATCCGAAGACGGTAAGCAGATCCGGAAGCTGGTCTGACCATGACTGGTTCCACAACAATGCCGTATGGTACGATAAGAACACCAACTCCTTAACCTTCTCCGGACGTCACATTGATTCCATCGTAAACATCGATTATGAGACCGGAGATCTGAACTGGATCATCGGTGATCCGGAAGGCTGGCCGGAAGAGATGCAGAAGTATTTCTTCAAACCAGTCGGCAATAACTTCGGATGGCAGTATGAGCAGCATGCCTGCGTGATCACTCCTGACGGAGATGTTATGTGCTTCGACAACCATCACTATGGTTCCAAGAATAAAGAGAACTATCTGGCTGCAAAAGACAACTACTCCAGAGGCGTACGTTATAAAATCAATACCGACGATATGACCATCGAGCAGGTATGGCAGTACGGCAAGGACAGAGGAGCTGAGTTCTTCTCTCCATACATCTGTAACGTAGAGTACTACAACGAAGGACACTATATGGTTCATTCCGGCGGTATCGCATACGATTCAGAGGGAAATCCTTCCGAGGCGCTGGGCGCGTTTGCAAAGGATCAGGGCGGCCGTTTGGAGAGTATCACCGTTGAGATCTGCGACAACAAGAAGATGCTTGATTTACACGTACCGGGCAACTACTACCGCGGCGAGAAGCTGAAATTATACAGCGACGGCATCAACTTAGAGCTGGGCAAAGGCCAGATTTTAGGCGAGATGGGTGTTACGAAGGAATTTGATACCGAGATCCCGTTAGATCCGTCAGGCGAGATGCTTCCGGAGAGCTGCAACGCGAGAATCGAGGACGAGATTGACCGTTTCACATTCTTCTCCCGTTTCGAAAAGGGCCAGCTGGTTATGCTTCTGTTAGAGCAGGGCGAAGAGGTTCACCGTTACTTCATCTCCACGACGGCGGTTCCGTTCCTGGCGATGTGCTGCGGTACATTCCTTGATTCCGATGACAGAAACACGAGAACCAACATTAATAAGGCCGGCTTAAAGGGTACCTACGATGTTCGTGTGATCATCGATGACAAGAAGTACGAGACAGGCGTTACGATCAGCTGCTAAGAGGATCGGACTCTGTAACAGATACAGGAGAACATATTATGACTGCAGAAGGGGGCCGCGATGTTGGAGACGTCCCCCCTTCGCAGGCTTTCAGGAGGGTTTATGGGAGTTTTATACAAAGAAGTAAAACATATCATTGACCAGCAGTATGAGGCGGAATCGAGATTTCTGGAGGAGTATAAGAAGGAGAGCCATACCATCGCGAATCCTTTTGTCGTGCTCAACCCATATCTGATTGCGCCTCTTACCGCGCTCGTCATGTTTGAAAATGAAAAACCGGCCTTCGCTAAGGTCACGGTGAAGGGAAAAGAAGCGGCGGGAGATTATATGTACCGTCCGAAATCGGACGCAAGAAAGATGGTTCTTCCGATTTACGGCCTGTACGAGGACTATGAGAATACCGTAGTCATCGAACTGAGCACGGGGGAGACAGCGACGGTTAAGATTGTGACAGAGAAGGCTTCCGACCAGTTAAAGAAGCCGACTTCCACCCGGACAACACCGGAGTATATGGAAGACAATGTCATGATGGTAAGCCCGACCTCGCCGGCTTACACGGCGGCTTACGACTATGCGGGGGATGCGCGCTGGTACAACACGCTGAACCTGGCATTCGATTTAAAGCGTGTCCGCAACGGCCGTCTGTTCGTGGGAACTGACCGTCTGGTGGCTCCGCCGTATCACACCACCGGTATCTATGAGATGGGAATGATCGGAAAGATCTATAAAGAATTCCGCATACCGGGCGGCTATCACCACGATGAGTGGGAGATGGAAAATGGAGATATTTTAATATTGACCCAGCATCTGGCCCGTGGTACCGTAGAGGATGTGTGTGTCATGGTGGACAGAAATACCGGTGAGATCTTAAAAGAGTGGGATCATCAGGATGTGCTTCCTGTGTACCCGGCCGGCGGTTCCGGAAGTCAGGATGCCCACGACTGGTTCCATAATAATGCGGTATGGTACGATAAAAAGACGAATTCCCTGACATTTTCCGGACGCCATCAGGATGCCATCATCAACCGGGATTTTGAGACTGGCAGGCTGAACTGGATCATCGGAGATCCGACGGGATGGCCGGAGGATATGCAGAAATACTTCTTTAAGCCAATCGGGGACGAATTCGACTGGCAGTATGAGCAGCATGCCTGCATGGTACTTCCAAACGGCGATATCATGTGCTTTGACAATGGCCACTGGCGCTCCAAGGAGAAGGAACATTATCTGGAAGCAAAAGATAATTTCTCCCGCGGTGTCATTTACCATATTGATACAGACAACATGACCATCGAACAGGTATGGCAGTACGGCAAGGAGAGAGGTGCCGAATTCTTCTCCTGTTACATATGCAACTGCGAATACTATGAGAGAGGCCACTATCTCGTTCATTCCGGCGGTATCGGCAAGTTAAACGGCGAATGGATGAATATGCCGGGTGCAGGTATGACGGCAGCCATCGACGATGGATCGGCCGAACTCAGTTCCATTACCGTAGAGATTAAGGACGACGTTGTCCTGTACGAGATGCATCTCCCGGCAAACTATTACCGTGCGGAGAAGCTCCATTTGTACGACGAAGGCGATGAGATCACCTTCGGCCGCGGCGAAATTCTGGGCAGTATCGGAGTGACAGAGGAGTTCTTAACGGAAGCGCCCGCAGAGGACGGCGGTATGGTTCCGGATTCCTATAAGACAAAGATTGCCAAAGAGGCGGACCGTCTTGTATTCAAGGCAAGCTTCGAGAAGGGCACCCTGGTCATGTTGAATTTAGAAGGCGAAAACGGAAGCCCGACACGCCACTACTTTGTTCCTACCACGAAACGTCCGTTCCTGGCCATGTGCGTAGGCACATTCTTAGAACACGATGAGAGAGCGGTGGAATTCCCTGTCAGCGGTGAGGGAATCGAAGGAACCTATAAGCTTACCGTTACGATCGATGAAAAGAAATACGATACAGGAGTCACAGTGAACTTCTGAGAATTTCTTTATCATACACCAATGAGACTGAAGGAGTCAAAAAAAGGAGGATACATTCAATGGGTTACAAAGTAAGCTTTGAAGAAGCGAACAAGATCTTTGCAGCGCTCCAGGATGAGTATGAGATCTGGGCACCGAAAAGATTTGTAGGAAGAGGAAGATATTCTGATACCGATATGATCAAGTACGACAGGATCAACACGGTAGAAGAGATCGAATACATGGATAAGTCAGATTTCCCTGCAAAAGAGGTGTTAAGCCCGATTACAGAATCCCTGTTCTATTTCACAGAGGATGAGTTCATCGAGAGCAAGGCTACCAGCAAGAAGCTCTTAATCTTCATGAGACCGTGCGATATCCATGCACAGCATCATCAGGAGAAGATCTACTTAACAAACGGCGGCTTCGAGGACATGTACTATAAGCGCATGAACGAGAAGGTTAAAATCGTCATGATGGAATGTACAACAGGCTGGGATACCTGCTTCTGCGTAAGCATGGGAACCAACAAGTCTGAGGACTATTCCATGGCAGTTCGTTTCGGAGACGGCGAGTTAAGCCTGGATGTGAAGGATGAGGCGTTTGCTCCTTACTTTGAAGGAAAGAACGAGACCGGCTTCAAACCGGAGTACATCGAGAAGAACCAGATGACCGTTGAAGTTCCGGAGATCCCGAACAAAGAGGTTTTAACCAAGTTAAAATCCCATCCGATGTGGAATGAATACAACAAGCGCTGTGTTTCCTGCGGTGCCTGTACCGTAGCCTGCAGCACCTGTACCTGCTTCACTACCACCGATATTATCTATAATGAGAACGGAAACGTAGGCGAGAGAAAGAGAACAACCGCTTCCTGTCAGGTAAAGGGCTTTACCGATATGGCCGGCGGCATGAGCTTCCGCAATACAGCCGGAGACAGAATGCGTTTCAAAGTGCTTCATAAATTCCATGATTACAAGGAACGTTTCAAAGATTACCATATGTGTGTAGGCTGCGGAAGATGTATTGACCGCTGTCCAGAGTACATTTCCATCGCTGCTACTGTGAAGAAGATGGCTAACGCAATCGATGAAATCGCAGCGGAAGAGAATAAATAGGGAGAGGTGGACGAAGAGATGAATAACATAGTAAAACCTGTTGCATGCAAGATTCTTGAAGTTAAGAGAGAAAGCTTACATGAGTATACATTTAAAGTTGCAACCGATATAAGACCGGAGCACGGACAGTTCTTACAGCTCTCTATCCCGAAGGTAGGAGAGGCTCCAATCTCTGTCAGCTCTTTCGGCGACGGCTGGATGGATTTCACAATCCGCTCCGTTGGTAAAGTTACAGATGAGATTTTCGAGAAGCAGCCTGGCGATACCTTATTCCTTCGCGGCGCTTACGGAAAAGGCTGGCCGGTAGAGAAGTTCCAGGGCAAGCACATGGTAGTGATCACCGGAGGAACCGGTCTGGCTCCAGTTAAGAGCATGTTAAACATGTTCTATGAGAATCCTGATTATGTGAAGAGCGTAACCTTAATCAGCGGTTTCAAGAATGAAGAGGGCATCATTTTCAAGAATGACTTAGAAAAGTGGAATGAGAAATTCACCACATTCTATACACTGGATAAGGATCACAAGGACGGCTGGAACACAGGCTTTGTTACCGAGTTCGTTTCCAAGGTTCCATTTTCCGAGTTTGACGGCGATTATGAGGTCGTTATCGTAGGACCGCCGCCAATGATGAAGTTCACCGGTCTGGAAGCTGTAAAATGCGGCGTTCCGGAAGAGAAGATCTGGGTATCCTTCGAGCGTAAGATGTCATGTGCTGTCGGCAAATGCGGACACTGCCGTATTGACGAGGTTTACGTTTGCTTAGACGGCCCGGTATTCAACTATACACAGGCCAAATATCTGGTTGACTAAGGAAAGGAGCGAATAGGGAATGAATCACGATATTGATATCAAAAAAGTACGAATTAACTGTTTCAGACAGTCTAAAGTTGCGGGAGAGTTCATGCTCCAGCTCCGTGTTCCGGGCGCTTTAATCGAGGCAAAGCATTTAACCATGGTGCAGGAAATCTGCCAGAGATGGGGCAACGGAACCTTCCATATGGGAACAAGACAGACCTTAAACATCCCGGGAATCAAGTATGAGAACATCGAAGAAGTAAACAAATACATCAAGAACTATATCAAGGACGTTGATATTGAGATGTGTAACGTGGATATGGAGTCCAATGACGCAGGCTACCCGACCATCGGCGCCCGCAACATCATGTCCTGTATCGGAAACGCACACTGTATTAAGGGTAATGTAAATACCTACAAGCTGGCAAGAAAGATCGAGAAGCTGATTTTCCCGTCCCACTACCATATCAAGGTTGCAGTTGCCGGATGTCCAAACGACTGTGTGAAGGCAAACTTCAACGATTTCGGCGTAATGGGTATCCATAAACAGATTTATGATATTGACCGCTGTATCGGCTGCGGTTCCTGTGTAGATGCCTGTGAGCATCACGCAACCGGCGTTCTCTCCTTAAATGCCAACGGCAAGATTGACAAGGATACATGCTGCTGCGTAGGCTGTGGGGAATGTTCCTTAATCTGCCCGACCGGCGCATGGAGCAGAGGCAAGCAGTTATACCGGGTTACTCTGGGCGGCCGTACCGGCAAGCAGAATCCTCGTGCAGGCAAGCTGTTCTTAAACTGGGTAACCGAGGATGTCGTTCTTGGCATGTTCGCAAACTGGCAGAAATTCTCTGCATGGGCACTTGACTACAAGCCGGAGTACTTACACGGCGGCCATTTAATCGACCGTGTGGGATACAAGGAATTCGTGAAGCACATCTTCGAGGGTGTTGAATTCAATCCGGAAGCCAAGATGGCAGATGACATCTACTGGGCTGAGAACGAGCAGAGAGGCAATATGCACGTCATGCCGCTGTCCCAGCATAAGCATGCGGGCCCGGCTGAGACTGCAAACTATACATTTAATCAGAAATAATAATTGAAAGGGAGGGCGCGCCATCTATATCAGACCACCGCGCCCTCCCTGTTTTGTATTGATGCGATAAAAAAGCAGGAAAGATTGAGTATACTGTGCCTCCTCAGAGATATCTTCACGGACCTCGTAAAGGCATGTACCCCGAAAATTGGTATAAAATTCCCCCTCACATCCCTTAACCAAAACGTGAGTCCAATTTTCCCTCAATAGCTCCCGCTTTTTTTATATTATGGAAAAGCCTGCCGGCTCGTCCGGGTTTCCATTTCAAACATCTGTCCTAACTGAGAATTATATGGTAAAATAGACAGGTATAAAAATTACAGAAGGAAGAGAAAAGCAATGGCATATTTCCCGTTTTTTATGGATATAGAAGGGCAGCGGTGCCTGATTGTCGGAGGCGGCGTGGTTGCCTGCCGGAAGGTGGAGGTTCTTTTGGACTATGGACCGGAGATCGTCGTCGTATCCCCTGAGATGACAGAGCGTATGGAAGCGTACGAAGAGACCGGGGCCGGTAAGGTTACGCTTCTTCGCAGGGAATATCAGGAGGCAGATTTGGACTGTGTTGATTTTGTGGTGGCAGCTACGGCGGATGAGGAGCTGAACAGACGGATCTCCCTGGCCTGCAGAGAACGGCGGATTCCGGTGAATGTAGTGGATGTCAGAGAGGAATGCAGTTTTATCTTCCCGGCGCTGATCAAGGATGAGGATATTACCGTGGGAATCTCTACCGGAGGAAGCAGCCCTACCATCGCTCAGTTTTTAAAGGCGAAGTTTCGCGCCGCGATCCCGGAGGGCTTCGGAAAATTAGCCGCAGAGCTGGGAACATACCGTGAGCTGGTGAAGGAGCGGGTTCCGGTCCTGTCTGTCAGAACAGAGATCTTTAAAGAGATGGTTGAGGAAGGAATCCGGCAGGGGGGAATGTTTACCAGGGAACAGGCGGAGCAGTTGATTGACAGAAAGTTAGAGGAATTGGAGAAAGATCATGAATAAGACGATTCGTATCGGAACGAGGAAGAGCGCTCTGGCGATGGTGCAGACAGAACTGGTGGCGGAAGCTCTGAAGCAGGTACAGCCGGGGCTTGAGACCCGGATCGTGACGAAGGTGACAGAGGGTGACCGCATCTTAAATAAACCCCTGCTGGAGTTTGGCGGAAAGGGTGTCTTTGTGACGGAGTTTGAGCAGGCGCTGCAAAACGGTGAGATTGATTTTGCGGTACACAGTGCCAAGGATCTTCCCATGGATTTAGAGGATGGACTGGGGATTGTGGCCGTGCCTCCGAGAGAGGACCCGAGAGATGTGCTGATGACACCGGCAGGAACCGATTTAAGCGTGAAAAAGGAGATTGTCATCGGCACCTCCAGCTTAAGGCGAAGGCTCCAGATCGAGACCCTGGGAAAGAAGCTGTGGCCCGGCGCAGCCGTGCGGTGTGAGGATATCCGGGGAAACATCCAGACGAGAATCAGAAAGATGGATGAAGGACTCTACGATGCCATTATACTGGCTGCTGCGGGGTTAAAACGAATGAAGCTGGCAAATCCTGCGGAGAACGGCCTGGAAGAGTATTTTGAGACCAACGGGACGTATGATTTTCATTACTTTGACTGTGAAACGTTCATTCCCGCCGGAGGGCAGGGTATTCTGGCCGTGGAGGGGCGGATTGAGGACAGAATCTGTGAGATGGCGGTCCGTATCCAGGATGAGGACGCGAAGACGTGTCTCATGCTGGAACGGAAGATACTGAAACTGCTGGATGCGGGCTGTCATGAGCCGGTTGGAGTGTACTCCAGAATCAGGGGAGAAGAAATCGAAGTATTTGGAATCAGCAGGCGGGACAGAGAAACGAAACGGGTGTATCTGACAGGCGGAATCGGGGAACTGGATCTTCTGGCAGAACGCGCGGCGAAAGGACTGAGATAGAGATGAAGGAAACGGGTAAAGTATTTCTGGTCGGAGCGGGACCCGGAGATCCGGGCCTGATGACAGAAAAGGGGTTAAAGAGACTCCGGGAGTGTGATGCGGTGGTTTACGACCATCTGGCCTCCGAGCGTTTTTTGGATGAGGTGCCGGAAGAGAGCCAAAAGATCTACGTGGGAAAAAAGGCGGGCTGTCACTATATGAAGCAGGAGGAGATCAACCGGCTGTTAGTGGATCTGGCCAGAGAGGGAAAGAACGTGGTCCGGTTAAAGGGCGGCGATCCCTTCGTCTTTGGACGCGGCGGAGAAGAGGTGATGGCCGTTTCCAGGGAAGGGATTCCCTATGAGGTGGTATCCGGAGTGACATCGGCCATCGCCGCACTGGCGTCAGCGGGAATTCCGGTGACTCACCGGGCCGTCAGCCGAAGCTTTCATGTCATGACCGGCCACACCATGACGGAGGCGGGAAAACTCCCTCTGGACTTCGCGGAATTTGCAGGACTTTCAGGCACCCTGATTTTTCTCATGGGACTGACCCATCTTCCGCTCATTGTAAAAGGGCTTCTGGAGAACGGAAAGTCCGGGAGCACGCCTGCGGCAGTCATTGAAAAAGGCACGCTGCCGGACCAGCGGGTCGTGCGGGGAACTCTTGACACCATTGAGCAGCGGGTGGCGGAAGAAGGGATCGGCACGCCCGCGATCATCGTTGTAGGAGAAGTGGCTGCCCTCAATTTTTCTTCCACGTACCATGAGCCGTTAAAAGGCGCCAGAGTGGCTGTGACGGGAACCGGTTTACTGGCTGCCAAACTGAGAAAAAGTCTGGAAGAGGCAGGGGCCAGCACAGAGTGTGTTCTCAGTCTGGAACTGGAATCCTGCCGGTCCGGTGAAGCGATGAAGGCAGCCTATGAGAGGCTGGCGGATTACGGCTGGATTGTCTTTACCAGCGCCAATGCGGTGCGTGAATTCTTTCTCGGCCTTCTGGAGAGCGGAAGAGATAACCGCAGCGTAGGCCACGTGAAGTTTGCAGCCGTAGGAAAGGGAACGGCAAAAGAACTTCTCCGGTATGGATTTACGACGGATTATATACCGGAAGAATTCTGTGCGGCCGCTCTTGCCCGGGGGCTTAAGGATGTTGTAAAGGACGGGGAACGCCTCTTGATTCCGCGGTCTTTAAAAGGTTCTCCGGAGCTTAACGGGATTCTGGATGGCGCCGGTATCCGTTACGATGATGTTGTCCTTTACAATGTGGCGGAGCGGAAGCAGGGAGAGAAGGAACTGTCAGAGGCCCTTAAGAAGGCAGATTACTTAACGTTCGCCAGCGGTTCGGGAGTGGATGCTTTCTTTGAAAACGCAGGAGAGGACGTGACAGCGCTTCTGGCCGGAATCCGTGTGGTGTGTATCGGCGATATTACGGCGAAAAAGCTGGAAGAACACGGAAGAAAAGCGGATGTGACTGCTTCCCGGTTTACAGTGGAGGGGATGACGGAGGCTGTTTCTGAAGACTGGAGCCGGAGAATCTAAAAAAAGCATAAAGTAGATAAACATTTCCGATTTGATCTTGATATCTGTGAATTTTAGGTATATTTTATATACAGAAGAAAGCCAGGCGTAAAAGTGGCAAGGAGGCAGGAACATGGATTATCTGGTTGTTTATACGAGTAATACAGGCAATACGGAAAAAGTAGCGATGAAAATATTCGACTCGATTCCGGGCCGTTCAAAGGATATTCAGAGACTGGAGGAGCTGCGGGATGGGGAAGCGGACACATATTTTGTAGGATTCTGGAATGACAGAGGCACCTGCGGCAGCCGTGTCATGGAATTCCTTTCCGGGCTCCACGGGAAGAAGGTAGCCCTTTTCGGAACCTGCGGAATGGGTGGAAGCAGCGAGTATTTTAAACAGGTGGAGAACCGGGTGTCTGTTTTTGTGCCGGAGGATAACGACTATCTCGGCTGCTTCCTCTGCGGCGGCAAGATGATGCCGCAGGTGCTGGACAGGTATAAACAGATGCAGGCCATCAATGATTCGCCTCAGATCCGGACAATGATAGCCGCGTACGAGGAGGGAATGCTTCATCCGGATGAAAAAGATTTCCAGGACGCGGAAGCATTTGTGGAAGAGGTTTTAAATAAGGTAACCGGCAGATAAAGGAGAAAAACCATGGGTATAAAGAACGAGGACGACAATAAAAGTCCGCGGAAACCATTTATTTATTACTATTTAATCGTCATGATCGTCATGATTCTGTTCAATGCGCTGATGGTGCCGTGGATTCAGTCCAGAACCATCATCGAGGTGCCGTACAGTACATTTATTGAAAAGGTGGAAGCCGGACAGGTGACCGATGTCGCCAAGACGGATTCAGAGATTCAGTTTATCGCGGACACGGGAGAGAAGGATAAGAACGGGAAAGAGATATACGCGACGTATAAAACCGGGCCGTGGCCCGATGAGAAGCTGACAGAACGGCTCATGGCGCATAAGGAAATCAATTTCCAGGAGGCGATTGTGGAGCCGATGAATCCGCTGCTGTCCTTTTTCCTGACCTGGATTCTCCCGATTCTGATTTTTGTTTTCCTGGGAAATATGATGGCGAAGCAGATGCAGAAGCGTATGGGCGGCGGTAATGCCATGACGTTTGGAAAGTCCAATGCCAAGATTTACGCGGAGTCAGAGACCGGCAAGACCTTTGCCGACGTGGCGGGCCAGGAAGAGGCGAAGGACGCCTTAAAGGAGATCGTGGACTTCCTTCATAATCCGCAGAAATATGCAGATATCGGCGCCAGCCTTCCAAAGGGCGCACTGCTGGTCGGCCCTCCGGGTACCGGTAAGACGCTTCTTGCCAGAGCGGTGGCCGGCGAGGCACACGTACCGTTCTTTTCCATCTCCGGTTCAGAGTTTGTGGAGATGTTTGTGGGTATGGGAGCGTCAAAGGTAAGGGATCTGTTTAAGCAGGCGAATGAGAAGGCGCCCTGTATCGTATTTATCGATGAGATCGATACGATCGGTAAAAAGCGTGACGGCGGCGGCTTCAGCGGCAACGATGAGCGGGAGCAGACGTTAAACCAGCTTCTGGCCGAGATGGACGGCTTCGATGGAAAGAAGGGCGTCGTAATTCTGGCGGCGACCAACCGCCCTGACTCGCTCGATAAGGCGCTGCTGCGTCCGGGCCGTTTTGACCGGCGCATTCCGGTGGAACTGCCTGACCTCGGCGGCCGCGAGGCGATCCTGAAGGTACATGGAAAGAATGTGAAGCTGTCCGACGATGTGAATTTCCATGACGTGGCGCTGGCTACAGCGGGCGCCAGCGGCGCGGAACTCGCCAACATCGTCAACGAGGCTGCGCTCCGCGCGGTCCGTATGGGCAGAAAACTCGTATCCCAGGAAGATTTGGAGGAGAGTGTGGAAGTGGTTATCGCCGGATACCAGAAGAAGGATTCCGGTGTCAGCGTCAACGAGCGGAAGATCATCGCCTACCATGAGGTGGGACACGCGCTGGTTGCTGCGTGCCAGAGCCACTCCGCTCCGGTGCATAAGATCACGATCATTCCGAGAACCTCCGGCGCGCTGGGGTATACCATGCAGGTAGATGAGGAACAGCGGTATCTGCTCACAAAGGACGAGGCGCTCAATAAGATCGCCACCTTTACCGGCGGCCGTGCGGCGGAAGAGCTGATCTTCCATTCCGTGACCAGCGGGGCTTCCAACGATATCGAGCAGGCAACCAGAATCGCAAGAGCCATGGTGACGCGCTACGGCATGAGCGAGACGTTCGACATGGTGGCCTTAGAGACGGTGACAAACCAGTATTTAGGCGGCGACACGTCTCTGGCCTGTGCTCCGGATACGGCGAAGCTGATCGACGAGGAAGTGATTAAGATTGTCAGAGAGCAGCATCAGAAAGCCCTTCAGATCTTGAAAGAGAACGAGGGAAAGCTGCATAAGATTGCAGAGTATTTACTGGAGAAGGAGACGATTACCGGAGAGGAATTTATGGATATCTTCAGCAGGGAGGATGAGTCCCTCTAAATCCGGATTCCGGTTCATCCGGCGTCAAAGTTTCGGGAACCAGAAAACCCCGGTATTTCATGACGGACTGATCTTTCAGGATCGACATGCGGCGGCGCCACTCATGTGGTGTCTGCCCCATGGTATCACGGAACTGTCGGTTGAAGCTGGATACGGAGCGGTAGCCTACCTCCTCCGATATGGACAGCACAGAGGCTTCCGTCGTGCGAAGCAGGGCGGCGGCCTGCCGGATCCGGGTGACATTCAGATACTTAAGCGGACTTGTCTCCATGACAGCGGAGAAAAGTCTTCTGAAATGAGCCGGGCTTAAGCTGCAGAGTCCGGCCAGGTATTCCATAGAAAAATCTTCCATATAGTGACAGCGGATATACTCCAGTGCAGGAGCAATGACCAGCGCATTTTCAGGCGGCTGGTCATCTTTTTTTTCGTTGGGACCTGCGATTTTCAGGACTGCCCTCACAAGGTCTGTCAGCAGGGCCAGGAAGAGACCGCGCACGGAAACTTCATAATATTCCTCCCTCTGTTCCAGTTCTCTCATAATCTCCGCTGTTAAGGCGTGGATTCCCGGATACTCCTGCTCGTCCAGAATCAGACAGATCCGGTGTTCCAGTGTGTTTAAAAGATTGAAAATGCGAAGATCTGATCCGGAAGATAAGGGGGTTAAGAGTCCCGTTAAATCGACAAACAGGTACGACCATCTGCTTGCTGTTCCCGGTGCGCTGTAGGTAGTGTGGGGGACATCGCAGGAGATCACAGTCACATCACCGGCTTTAAACGGACGTTTCGTATCTTCAAAGACCATGGTGCCGCAGTCCGAGCGGCAGAGCCCGATCTCCAGGCAGTTGTGGATATGAAGCCGTGGAGACGGAATATCAGAGATCCGCCACTCTTCCCCGGATAAGAGGAGAACAGGAAAACGGGCCGGCAGATTGTAGTCACGGAATTCGATGTAAGGTTTCTTATGTCTGGGCATGGGGCGCCTCCTTTTTTATAATTCCATTATATCTATAAATGATCGAAATTGCAAAGCTTTTGCCGTGCTCCGACTGGAAATGAGCACGGCCATTTTTATATAATCAGGAAAGAAAGACTATGAAGGAGAAGAGGAACCATGGAGAAGAAAAAGGGAAGTTTTACGTTGCCGGGAGAGGCCGGTTATGAGGAGCTGACGCTTAAACTGGCGGAGCGCTGGGGAGCCGATGTGATCAGGGACAGTGACGGTACAGAGCTGTCGGAGGAGATCACAAGTGCAGGATATGGGATCTATTCCACCATCTGCCTGATACGTGACCACAATGAGTGGGCGAGGACCCACAGGGACCAGCTTCAGCAGACGTTTCTGATGACAGAACCCAGGACGGCGTTAGGAGATGAACTGAAGATTCACCTGATGGAGGACTTTTTTGCCGAACAGTTTGAAGTCAATGACAGCCCGGAGGCGTTCGCCCGCTGGCAGGTCTACGACCGAACGGAAGACAGGGAGGTGCCCCGCGGCTTCTGGCATTATGAGAAAGAAAGCGGAACCGTGGTTCTGAAGGGCGCCCGTGCGTTTCATGACTATACGGTGAGCTTTCTGGCATATCGCATCTGGGAAGAAATTTCGATGTATAACCATGTGACAAATAACTGGGAGAAAGAGCATCTGATGCCGGTGGACCCAATTCATGAGGAGACCAGGGAATACTTATACGGCTGGCTGAAGGAGTGGTGTGACTCTCATCCGGTGACAACAGTCGTCCGCTTTACCTCACTGTTTTACAATTTCGTCTGGATGTGGGGAAGCGATGAAAAAAAGAGAAATCTGTTTACGGACTGGGGCTCCTATGATTTTACCGTCAGTCCTGCGATGCTCGCAGCGTTTGAGGCGGAGTACGGCTACAGTCTGACTGCGGAGGACTTCATCAACCAGGGGAAATTCCATGTCACCCATATGCCGCCTTCCGGGCGCCAGCTGGATTACATGGCATTTGTAAATCGTTTTGTTGTGGATTTCGGGAAGCGTCTGGTGGAACTGGTGCACAGCTATGGAAAGAAGGCGTACGTATTCTATGACGACAGCTGGGTGGGTCTGGAACCGTATCATGACCATTTTAAGGAGTTCGGTTTTGACGGTCTGATCAAATGCGTCTTTTCCGGCTATGAGGCCAGACTCTGTGCGGGAGTGGAGGTGGAAACGCATGAGCTGAGGCTTCATCCTTACTTATTCCCGGTGGGACTGGGGGGAGCCCCCACGTTCTGTGAAGGGGGAGATCCGGTCCGTGATGCGAAAGAATACTGGATCCGTGTGCGCCGTGCGCTGCTCAGAGAGAAGATTGACCGGATCGGTCTTGGCGGGTATCTCCATCTGGTGGAAGAGTTTCCGGACTTTTGCAGTTACATGGAGACGGTCGCGGATGATTTCCGGCTGATCAAGTCCTTCCACGAAGAGGGAGGCGTGTATACACTGCCGATCCGGGCTGCGGTTCTCCATTCCTGGGGGAAGCTGCGTTCCTGGACGCTTTCCGGCCATTTTCACGAAACGTATATGCATGATCTGATCCATATCAACGAGGCTCTGTCCGGGCTGCCGGTTTCCGTGGAATTTATAAATTTCGAGGATGTGAAGGCGGGCTGCCTGGAGGGCGTGGATGTCCTGATTAACGCCGGAGCTGCAGGGAGCGCCTGGAGCGGCGGGCTGGCCTGGGCTGACAGTAAAGTTACCGGGGAAATCTCGCGCTGGGTCTATGAGGGCGGCGTATTCCTCGGAGTGGGCGAGCCGTCGGCGGCTCCGGGGGCTGCCGCGTATTTCCGTATGGCTGCAGTTTTGGGAGTGGATGAAGATACGGGGGCCAGAGTGTGTCATGGACGCCGGACATACGAACTGACGGAGTCATGCGGCCTGATTCCGGCCGGTGCTTCCGTGCGCGGCAGAAAAGGAATCTTTTTAACCAGCGCGGACACGGAGGTGCTCCGGGAAGAGGACGGCCTTCCTGTCATCACATCCCACCGTTTCGGAAGCGGTACTGCGTTCTATCTCAGCAGCTTCCAGGTGACGCCGGAGAATACCAGAATGCTGTTAAACCTGATGATAAGCGGGATGGGCCTGGAGTTAAACCAGAATTACCTGACAGACAGTTCCGATACGGAATGTGCATGGTATCCGGCTTCCGGCAAACTGGTGGTGATCAACAACAGCGGGAAGGAACAGGAAACAGTGATCTGCACACCATCCGGCCGCAGGACCGTTCAGACAGAGCCGTTCGGGATGACGGTTCTGGAGTGAGAAAAATGAAAAATCCATTGTAAATCGCCTGAAAGTAGTAGTATAATCTATCCTTGTATGAAAAGTGAGGAAAGAGGTAGAACAATGGTAAAGGATTTAACGGTAGGAAAACCATCGTCAGTGCTCTGGCGTTTCTCCATCCCCATGTTTGTCAGCGTGATCTTTCAGCAGATGTACAATATTGCGGACAGCGTGGTGGCTGGTAAATTTGCAGGTGAGGCGGCTCTGGCAGCCGTTGGGGCGTCGTATCCCATCACCATGATCTTTATGGCGGTGGCGGTAGGCAGCAACATCGGCTGTGCAGTCGTCATTTCCCAGCTCTTCGGGGCAAAACGGTGGAAAGAGATGAAGACGGCCATCTATACGACGCTGATTGCCTGTATCGCGCTGAGTCTCGGCCTGATGGCTCTGGGGTTTATCTTTTGCCATCCGGTGATGAACCTGATTCAGACGCCGGAGGACATTTTTTCGGATGGGGCGCTGTATCTGCGAATCTATATCGGCGGATTTCTGTTTCTGTATCTCTACAATGTATGTACGGGTATCTTTACTTCGCTGGGGGATTCCAGGACGCCGCTTTACTTTCTGATTGGATCTTCCCTGGGGAATATTCTGCTGGATATGATTTTCGTCATCGTCTTTCACTGGGGTGTCGCAGGTGTGGCGTGGGCGACCTTTATCGCCCAGGGGGCAGCCTGTGTTCTGGCACTTCTGACTGTACATAAAAGAATTGCAGAGGTAAAGACGAAAGGCAGTTTTCCGCTGTTTTCCTGGAACATGCTGAAAAAGATCAGTGTGGTTGCAGTCCCCAGCATTCTTCAGCAGAGCTTTATCTCCGTGGGAAATATGTTTATCCAGGGACTGGTCAACAGCTTCGGCTCCCCGGTGATTGCGGGCTACAGCGCGGCAGTGAAGCTCAATACCTTCACGATTACCTCGTTTACGACGCTGGCAAACGGACTTTCCAGCTTCACGGCCCAGAACATCGGAGCGGGGCAGGAGGAACGGGTGAAGAGCGGGTTTAAGGCCGGCTGGTTCATGGCGTTCTGTGTGGCCGTGCCGTTTACGGTCCTGTTCTTTTTCTTCGGTGCGCCGTCAGTGACAATCTTTATGGAACAGACCGGCGGAGAGGCCATGAATACGGGGATTACATTTTTAAAGATTGTCTCTCCGTTTTACGTGGTGGTCGCCACGAAGCTGATGGCGGATGGCGTACTGAGGGGCTCCGGTGCCATGGGCTGCTTTATGATTGCCACATTTGCCGATCTGATTCTTCGTGTCCTGATTTCCTTTGCCCTTGCCGGACCGTTGGGTGCGAAAGGGATCTGGATGTCGTGGCCCATTGGCTGGACCATTGCCACGGTGCTGTCTCTCGGCTTTTATTTAAAGGGAAAGTGGAAGATCAGCAGAGATTTGTGATCTGTGATAAGAAAAAGGGCGTGTGAGAGACACTGCAGACCCATTTTTGTATGCCATTTCGCTATACCGGTTTTATGAGATGATGCTCATACAGAGTGTCAAAGGTATTTACCGCGCCTCCGTGCTCAACGATCTTTCCGTCTATGACTTTGTCAATATCAACACCTGTGAAGGAAAGCCTTTTGTGTGTCGGTTTTATGCCGATCCATTCTCCTTCATGGGTGCCTTCCATTATGAATTCCGATATCACATAATCTCCATCCGTATACTGCTTTATAATCTTCATTGTATAGTCCGGGTAAGTCTTCTTTACCTCCGCCAGATGCTGCTTCATACCGCTGACTCCCACAGGTAGGAGGGTCTCACCGGATTTTACCACACAGTCTTCCGATACGTAGTGTGGAACTTCATCAAGCAGGTTTTCTGAAACTACAGTCTCGTAGAAATATTTTACGATATCTTTCTTCTCCATTTCGTACCTCCTCATATCATCAGGTTTTCTAAACTATTTAATGACTCGCTGTTTGGATCATTTTTATAAGTATTATAGCAGACGGCAGGTCATTCGTCCATTCAGCCGGATTTATAGAAGAAACTGTTGATGGATTCCCGGCATGAAAACGGAAAAAGGGCAGTGCTTAAAAAGAAAAAAAGACAATAAAATCAGAATATTCAAAAAATAAACCTTGCAAAACTGAAAAATAAAGGGATAAAAATAGAAACAATTGCAATAATTATATACAATTCGAAAATTAGCAAATAACAATGAAAAAATAAAGAAAAAGTATTGACAAATCAAAACTCATACGCTATAATAAAGCCAAGATAAGAGATAAGAGATAAGAAAACAAAAACTCCTAAAGAAAAAGGAGAAGAAACAAACTCTTAAGAATCAAAAATATAGAAGAAGGAGGTACAGTCCACCAGAAACAGTAATTTAGCTTAATTTATAATTTATATTATAAATTAGGCAAAAGGAAAAACCGATCTGCCGATGCTGGAAAACCAATCTTATCAGATAAAAGCAAAAGAGGAACATCAAAGAGCTGATATCAAAAGTATAAGATAAAATCTATGAAATGTTTAAAGAACTATGATTGATTCAAAAAGTAGAACAAAAGAATAATCATCTTTGTTATATGACGAGAAAGTATAATGAGGAATGAAAGAAAATTTTGAAATACGAAATGATGAACAGATAGTAAGAATGAAAAAGTAAGAGAATAAACGAAAAACATAGATGAGGTAGAAAAGCAACGGAGAGAGGGAAAAATTTCATATAGATCATGTTAGAGAAAGTACCAGGTACAAAAAAACATGAGAGAAAAGAGGTATCAAGTCCAATGGATGAGATAGTGTAGAAACGGGTATCGTATGAATGTCAAATCAAACGGTGCCCGTTTCTATCTGTCTGTGCAGCAGCAATGGGGTAATAAAATAAATTCATAAAAAATCCTTTCCAGTGTTCCGGCAAGAAAGACGGCGGGCTGGAAAGGATTTTTTTGTCCGGAGTGCCGAACGTTTCATTTGGCGGGAGGGGGAACTTTCGTGTCCTGGGGAACAAATGATGCGGGGATGATGATATGGCCGTATTCCTTCTTTCCCTGGATCAGTTGGATTAGTCTAGTTACACACGCCTGGGCGATCAGAGGGATGTCCTGTCTGACATGGGAGATGCGTCGGTCGTCGGGATAATCAAAAGCTGTAATCCGGTAGCGGTCCCACCAGCCGCGGCGGTCCAGAATCCGGGAAATGTATTTCGTGAATTCACGGTTGACACAGAAAAGGCCGTCGATTTCCGGATGACTGTCGAGATATTTTGCCAGAAGTGCCTCTTTTTCGGCGGGGTCCGTGACGGACAGGGGAATCAGACACTGATGTTCCGGAGGCAGAAGTAAACCGCCCTCCTCCAGCGCCGCCTTAAAGCCGGACAGCCGGTCGCTCGTCACCGTATTATGGCTGTCCGGGGACAGAAAAGCCGGCTGGACGATACCCTGGGAGAGGAGATGACGGACGGCAGTTTTTGTAATCTCCTCGTTATCGGTATAGACGCAGCTGCATCGGATTCCTTTTAGATAACGGTCGATGAGCACAAAGGGAAAATCGGTGAGATTCAGCTTTAAGATGTCCTCGTTATACATTTCGTGTTCTGTCGGAAAGATGATGAGACCGCTGACCCCGCGTTCCTTCAGTTTATGAATGGCAGCAGATTCCAACTCCTGATTTTCTCTGGTGATCGTGACCGCAAGAATATAATCGGTGTCATTTAGCTCTTTTTCGATACAGTTGAGAAGCTGCTGATCGATGCTTGTCTTCATAGAGGGCATGATCAGGCCGATGGTTTTTGCTTTCAGGATGGTCCGGTGATTGATGGTACTGTTAAACTCTGCAATCATCTGTAACTGCTCCATGGGGCTTACAAAGGAACCCTTGCCCTTTTGCCTGGTAATATAACCCTTGTCTGCGAGTTCTGCCAGCGCATTCTTGGAGGTGATGTGGCTCACCAGATACTGCTCGGCCAGTTCGCGCTCTGAAGGGATCCGGTCTCCAGGCTGCAGACTGCCGTCATGGATTCTGGATAGAATATCTTCAATGATCTGTTTATAGAGTGGAATGCTGTTCATAATCAGTTACTCCTTACTTAGTATACTATTTACGGATAAGGGGTGAAAGGTATTGCATACCATAATTATAGTTAGATTGGAAAAATAAAGCAAGTATATTGTAAAAAATATCCAAAACAGGCCACGAATACCTGGGAAAATTAGAAGATAATCTATTTTATACTAAGGTTAGTATATTAATTACACTGTCCAAATAGTATAATGAGTCCAGATGAAGGGAAGGTGTTGCAGATGCAAGAGGGAAAGGGCAGGAGACTGAATAAGCCAAAACGGACAGCGGCTTTTGTATTTATCTCTCCGGCAGTTTTATTTTTAGTTGTATTTTCAGTTATACCAATGCTGTATTCGTTTGGAATCAGTTTCTTCCACTATAACACATCCATGAACACAGATACCATACGGTTTATCGGACTGAAAAACTACGTGAGCGTTCTGACGAACAGGCAGTTTCTGGATTCGGCCTGCTGGACATTTATCTTTACGATCTCCGCCGTGGCATTGAATCTGCTGTTCGGTATGACACTGGCTGTGGTTCTCACGACGAATTTTCTCCCCAGGCTGTCGAAAGTGATGAAGACTGTGTTTACGATACCGATGATGATTGCACCGATCGTCATTGCCACTATCTGGAAGCTGATGTTCTCGCCTATTTACGGTGTGCTCAACGGGCTGCTGGTTTCCATGGGGCTTGACCGGGTGGAGTGGCTGTCCGCTGTGATTCCGGCCAGAATCGCGCTTATTATTGTAGAGGTATGGGCTACGACACCGCTTTGCATGCTGATCTTTATGGCTGCATTGAAGACGGTTCCAGAGGAACTTTTAGAGGCGGCGACCATCGATGGTGCGAATTGGAGACAGAAATTTTTCCAGGTGACCATGCCGTTAATTAGGAATTTTACCGTTCTGGTGCTGACCATGCGTTTTATGGATGCTATCCGTATGTTTGATATTGTCTACAACTTAACAAATGGCGGGCCAGGGACATCGACAGAGACGCTGGCGTCTACCATTTACAAGATGGCATTCCGGTATTACAACGTGGGCGAGGGCTCGGCAGGCGCATTTATCTTTTTCGTGCTGATTGTGCTGTTCTCCCTGCTGATTATGAAGCTTACCGGAAAAGAAGAATAGGGGAGGCATAATTATGAAGAAGAAAATAGTAAAGTCCGCGGGACTCCTTATCATTCTGCTTTTGCTGGGTGTGCTCTTTTTCTTTCCGGTCTACTGGACGATTATTACATCGTTTAAGACGAAGGCGCAGGTATTCGTGGAACGGCCTGTTTTATGGATTGATACGCTCTATCTCGATAATTATATTGAGATATTCCGAAAATCCTATGTCGCCACATTCTTCTCCAACAGTATGCTGGTGGCGGTAAGTACCACGGTTATTTCGCTGGCTCTGGCTACCATGGCAGGGTTCGGACTGTCACGGTATCATTTTAAAGGAAATAAAATGATTAAAAACAGTGTGATCGCAGTCCGCATGATTCCGGCTCTGGTGTATACCATACCGTATTATATTATTTACAGTAAAATCCATCTGCTGGATACCATGACAGGACTCATCATGGCATACATATCATTTGCACTGCCGCTGGCGATCTGGCTGTCCATCAGCTTCTTTTATGAAATACCGGACGAGCTGTATGAAGCAGCTGAGATCGACGGGTGCACGGAATACGGGATGTACATGAAGATTGCATTGCCGTTAGTAAAGGCTGGACTCGTGGTAATTGCGATTCTGGTGTTTATCGGTGCATGGAATGAATTCGGCCTTGCACTGGTGCTTCAGTCTTCTGATGCGAAGAAGACGCTGCCCATCGGCATTGCGAGTATGGTACAGACCCATAAGGATACTCCCTCCGGCTCGCTGGCCGCAGCGGGTGTGATCGCGATGATTCCGGCTGTGATTTTATCCATGACGACACAGAAATACATTGTAAAGGGTACGATGGCAGGTGCCGTAAAAGGTTAAGGGAGTAGCAAAAAAGACATATCAAACGAGGAGGAAAGTGATGATGAGAAGGAATGGATTATGGAAACGAGTAGCAACGGCAGCGGCCTGTACGGCAGTTGCAGCGATGGGCCTGACGGGCTGTAAGGTGGCCGTATCTGAGGAAATGCAGACAACTGCGGAGACGACGGCGGTTACGGAAGCGGCTGGGGGGACGGAAGTCCCTGAAAAGAAAACCATCGAAAAGTACGGAAAAACGCTCGATAATATCGATCTGGACGGAACACTTCACGGACAGTATGCAGGGCAGACACTTACGGTTCCGGTCATGTCGGGCGATTTTGAAAAGGCGGTCAGTGATGTGGTTCCGTTGTTTGAGGAATTGTCAGGAGCTAAAGTTGTGGTGGAATCGATCCCGGGTGAGCAGTTTACCGATAAGCTGCAGCTGGATTTAAACAACACAAAGCGTTACGATGTGGTGCTGGCACCTATTGCTTTCCTGCACAGCTTCGCAAAGGCGGACAAGATCGAGCCGCTTGACGCCATGATCAGCCAGTATGCGGGCGAATCCTACGATACTTCAGATTTCCTTCCGGGACTGTATGATACGTATGGAAATTATAACGGCATGCTCTGTGCGATTCCTTATAAGCCTGACGTAGAGCTGTTATTTTACCGAAAGGATTTGTTCGAGGATGAGTCCTTAAAAACGGCCTATCAGGAGAAGTATCAGACAGAGCTTAGAGTGCCGGTAACGAATGAGGAGATGATGCAGGTTGCAGAGTTTTTTACAAAGAGTATCAATCCGGAATCTCCTGTGGACTATGGCTATTCCACTAATATGCTGAAGGGCTGTACCAGACTGCTGTGGATCAACCGCGGCGGCGACGATGTGGACGAGAATTTAAAGCCGAACATGAACAATGAAGCGGGCATTGATGCACTGAACCGTGTACTTAAGCTTCAGGAATATGCTCCGAAGGAGTGGATGCAGATGGGCTGGGATGAGGCCAATCAGTTCTTTGCAAACGGCAATGCCGCAATGATGGAGCAGTGGCCCGGCCTGTGGCTGACATGCCAGTCGGATACTTCTGCAGTTAAGGATAAGATTGGCGTGGCGGTTGCTCCCGGTAAGACCCCTGTTCTCGGAGGATGGGGAGTAGGTATATCAGCAGGAAGCCAAAATAAGGAACTGGCCTGGAAGCTGATTGAATTTATGACCTCAAAGGATGGGGAATTGTTAAAAATTGAAAATACCATGGATCCATGCCGTACTTCCACCTATGAGGTGCCGGGAGTCGCACAGTCCAGCCAGCTGTACGGCGCGCTGATGGAATCCTTCCAGTATGCAAAGACGCTGGCCGACGTGGATGTACCGTATATTTCGTCTAAACTAAACGATGTGATGGAATTCCATATTCAGGAAGCCATGGCGGGAAAGGTAACTCCGGAGGAGGCGCTTGCCAATATGGAACAGGAATTCAACGACGAGATGGCGAAAGTGGAGAATTAAGGCGCCGGAAAGCGGCAGTGAACAAAAAGAAAGGAACGGGGATAGAAGCATGGAAGAAGCTTTCAATAAGGCCGAGTGGAATTTTATGAATATGAACAGCCCGGCAGACTTATTCTGTCATTATCTGGAGGACGGCACGATCTATCTGGAGGAATACGACAGATGCAGAAACGGTCACCTGCTTCTTTCCTCGTTTTTTGTGGACGCGGCTTCCTGTGAGTTTGAGACGGAGATTCTTGATATCCAGGATGGAGCAGGAATTGGCCTTTACTTTGGAGACGGCTGTTTTGACCGGTATATTCTGGCTGTTGTGGGAAATGGAATGATGGAGCTGCGGATCCCGAATGGCGTACCGCTGGGGGATACGTTCCGTTATGACGGACCGAAACGCTGGTTTACAGCCGCGTCCGCACCATTTACCAGAAAAACACCGTTTCGGCTGGGAATCGCATCGTCGGAAGCGGGGTTTTCGGTGACCTGCGACGGTAAGACGGTGATTGGGCATACGGTGATTGCTGTTCCCTGGAGGAAACCGTATGCACGGCTGGCGGTGATGGCGGTTAATGACAGGGGCACATCTCCAAAAGCGGGGACAGCCATGGGTAAATACCGGGTGCAGGGGGTGGAACACGGAGTACGGATGGCGGGGATATGCGTAGACGGCGCAGGACGACCGCTGTCCCAGGTGTGGCTTCATGCAGCCGGTATCCAGGGGCATGACGGACTTACCGATGAAACTGGCTGTTTCGATCTTGGCTGTCTGCCTGTTGGAGAATATGAGATGATTGGCGGGGCAGAGGGAAAGGGATTCTGCCATTTTTTGGTGGAACATGGCATCACTGCATGCTTTGCGTCTGAAGACAGGGAGGGACACGAAACAGAATATGAGACAGAATATGTACTGAAAGGACAGGAAGACGGCGCGTACCGATGGTGTCTGGAGCCGTACTGGCAGCAGGACAGCCGTGAAGCGGTTCCACAGGGGGAGATAACCAATGACTGTTTTTTGACCTCCTTAAATGGAGTGTGGAAATTCTCACTGGATCCGTTGGAGATAGGAGAAAAGGAGAAATGGTATCTGCCGGACAGGCACATATATGAACAGAGAATCCGGATTCCCGGTTCCTGGCAGTCTTTAAGAGCCTTTGGAGAAGAATTTCTGGCCGATGATTATTCTCTGCATCAGGCGTCTGCGTTTCGGTGCAACTGGAGAGAACAGGGACGTACAGCCTGGATGCAGACGACGATTTCCGTGGAAAACGATACGAGGGTTCAGCTGGTGCTGGGGGCGGTATCGGGTATTGCAAAGGTCTGGCTGGAGGAAAAGGAAATTGGCTGTACCGTGGACTTTTATTCGCCCTGCCGTTTCCGGCTGGGACGGCTCAAGGCAGACAGAAGCTATACGCTGACCGTTAAGGTTCTGTATCCGTTTGAAGGAGATCAGTGCTGTTTTGGAAAACAGGGATTCTGGTTTACGGACAGCCCCGGGATCTGGCAGAATGTCTGGCTGGAAGAAGAACGGAAGGTTCGGATCAGCGATATACTGGTGGATAATTACTGCAGAGAGGACAATGGAATCCGTTTCTGCGGAAGAGTGGAGGCGGAGGTAAATCCGGAGATCATGTCCGAGGTGCGTACGATTTCTTCAGAGAGATCAGATACAGAACCGCGGTCATGGAATTTTACGTGGGATACCGAAAGTGATATTCTATACCGCCTGGATTTCGTTTACCTGGCGCCGAAGGGACGCGCGGAGGCAGTACTGGAATTCGGAGAGACTTCACTTCTTATGGAGTTTGACGCGACATACGGCGATGGGTATGACCGCCTGACTGTCTATGCGAGATCCGCTGGAATGTCAGAACGGGCCCGGCTTGTCAATTCGGCAGGATATTTAGAGATTCTTCGTGTTACGGCGGGGCCGGTGGAACTGAATGATACACTGGAACTGAAGCTTCATATTCCACGGGAAGACGTAATGGCAGAAATCGTGGAACCTTTGACAGTTAACAGCCGCGGTATACTGGAGGCATCATTTGAGATCGCTGGAAAGGGGCTTGCGGAGTGGGGACCCGAAGCACCGAACCGATATTTGCTCTCAGCCTCCGTTTATGGAAAAGACGGTTTTCAGGGGACGTATGAGCGATGGACCGCATTCCGCCGTGTGGGACAAAAGACTGTGAAAGACGGAACTGCTTATGTGACAGTGAATGGAAAACCGGTCTATCTACGCGGAGTTTTAGATCAGGGATATAATCCGTGGGGGATCTATACATATCCGTCTTTGACGGGCGGGGAACCGGGGAGTGTTTCCTTTGACGTCAGGGCGGCCGGAGAATGCGGATACAATATGATCCGGATGCATATCAAGGATAATGAGCCGGAATGGTACACGGCCTGTGACCGCGAAGGCATTCTGGTATGGGACGAGATTCCTTCCTGCTTCTATGGAACGTGGAAGGATCCGCTGTGGCGGGGACTGCATTTGCGGCGGATGAAGGCTATGGCGAAGAAACAGAACTATCATTCCAGTGTAGTGATGTGCTCTGTTTTTAATGAGTCATGGGGGATTCTGGGGGACCACGAGCGAAGTCCGTGGGACAACGGTGAGGCCCAGGCATGGATTCGTACTTCCGCACGGATTTATAAAAAGCTGGCGCCGGGAATTCTGGTGGTGGATAACTCCGGGTATGGAAAGACCGGGGAGACGGATATTCTCGATTATCACAGCTATCCCATAGAGTTTGCGGATGCGATGGACTTTTTTGGAAGACTGGAGGAACAGAATTATCCGGGATCGGTGTTTAACTGTTATAACGAAAAAAATCGCCGGTTGATGAAGAAGGACGTGGTGGCTGATCTCCTGCAGAGAAATTGCAGAAATCCGCTGAAAGAGACGGAATTTACGGGAAATGACTGCCAGAGAGGACAACCGGTTATGATCAGTGAGTTTGTGCATACCAATGAGATTGAGCGTCTGGTCCGCATCTGCCGGTTTGCAGGATATGTGCGGATGAATCTGATATCTCAGGAGAACGAGGACACCAGTCCTTTTACCTCTCGGCGTACCAGAAGAGATTTCGGATTTATGCATGGGGATATGACGCCGGCCGGATATGATCAGGCAAATCAGGCGGATTTTATCTTTCTGGCGAGGCCGTGGCTGACGGAAGTGAGGGCAGGAGCACTTGTAAAGGTGCCGGTTTACGCCGGAATCCGGGGAAGAGAGCCAGAAGGCAAAAAGCTTCGCGTATGCTGGAGCCTGGCCGGGGTGGATTATCTGGGACATTGGAAACGGGAACTGGCCGGAGGCGAGGTGACGATGAAAGTCCCATGGCTGGAAACGGGGGATCCGGGGCAAATCGAAGTGAAAATACCGGAAGGGATAAAAGGAGCCTGGCTGTTTGCCTGGATTACAGACGGCGCAGCTACTCTGTGTGAGCATGATGTTCAGTTTGAGGTGGAGGAGGAGGAGACGGAGGAGGAGGAGACGGATCCGGCAGTCTTTTACTGGAATCCGGCGAAACCGGACAGAGAGATGTTTTCCGGTTTTACCGGAAGGCTGGTCACGGATAAACGCCGCGTCTGGTGGGCGTCTGGTTCAGGGCGCGTCACCTGGCATATTCAGGTTCCGGAGAATTTCTGCGGAAGCAGGATATTAAGGCTTGAGATGTCTTCCTGCGAGTGTCTGGAGGGAACCAGACTGACCGATGAGAAGAGGTATCCGTCAGAAGTTCGAATCTACGTACAGGGGAAACTGTGCGGGGAGTTCCTTCTTCCGGATCAGCCATGGGATAAAAGGGCGTTGTTTTCCAATGCCCGGGCGATGGAAGAGGGGAGTGTCTCTTACCGCCGGACCGGGACGTACGGCTACGGATTCCGGTATGATATACCGGTGGAGCTGGAAGAAAATACGGAACTGGTGATCGAAACGGACGATGGAGGCTGTATCATCTATGGAAACCGGATGGGCCGGTATGGGTGTGATCCCATGTTTTTGGACGGGGAAAATGAGATAGAGGAGAATCACAATGATTGACAGAGAAAAAGCAGCCAGCCCAAGGCCGGATTTTTACCGGAGGGGCTTTAGGAGTCTGAATGGAACATGGAAATTCGCATTTGATGATAATAATGACGGAATGAGGGAAGGCTGGCAGAATGGCCATTCCTATGAACGGGAAATCACAGTACCCTTCTGTTACCAGAGCCTAAAAAGCGGAATTGGAGAGACGGAAAGCCATACGTGCCTGTGGTATGAACGGGAATTTACGTGGGAAGAGCAGGCGGAGGATGCCAGACTCTGGCTGAATTTCGGAGCTGTGGATTATGAGGCGGCAGTCTGGATCAATGGACGGTGGGCGGGAAGCCACAGCGGCGGCCATACACCATTTTCTGTGGAAATGACGCCGTTTGTAAGCCGTGTGGAGAAAACTGCCAGAGTTACGGTTATGTGCCGCGACAGTTACGATACAGCCCAGCCCAGGGGAAAACAGCACTGGAATATCGAGACGGACCGGTGCTGGTATACGGCCACCAGCGGAATCTGGCAGAGTGTCTGGATGGAGATCACGGGTCCGCGCCGCATGGAGAATGTCTGGCTGACTCCGCTTCCGGATCAGGGGGAAGTGAAGGTGAAAATCAGCTTTGCGGAACCGGAGATCTGCGGGGCGGTCCGATGGAAGCTGAAATTTGAAGGCAGGAATATCGGAACAGGAACTGTGACAGTAAAGGGAAAACGTCCCGAATTTGTCATAGCCATTCAGCCGGAGGATCCCATAGACAATACGGTACACCTCTGGAGCCCGGATAATCCAAAGCTTTACGATCTGGAACTAGAGTATCTGGAGGAGACGGCGGTCTGCGACCGGGTGGAGACGTATTTTGGCATGCGTTCCATTGAAGTGAAAGGGAATCATGTTCTGCTTAACCACTTTCCACTGTACCAGCGCCTGGTTCTTGACCAGGGATACTGGCCGGACAGCCTCATGACGCCGCCGGATGGCGAGGCACTTTTAAAGGATCTGGAGCTGGTCCGGGCAATGGGCTTTAACGGAGTGCGCAAGCATCAGAAAATCGAAGATCCGGTTTTTCTGTATCTGGCGGATCATCTGGGAATTCTTGTGTGGGAGGAGATGCCCTCCAATTACGAATTCTGCCGGGAAGGCATGGCGGCGCTGCTGCATGAGTACGGAGAGGTGATAGCGAGGGATTACAACCATCCCTGCATCATTACGTGGGTTCCGTTCAATGAGAGCTGGGGAATCCGAAATGTCCTGTTTGATCAGGCGCAGCAGCATTTTGCGGAGACGTTTTACCACTACACAAAGGCGCTGGATCCATATCGTCTTGTCAGCACCAATGATGGCTGGGAAGCTGTAAAAGCCGATTTTGTGGGAATTCATGATTATGAGAGTGACGGAGAAATCCTGGCCGGGAAGTTTGGTGACGTGGCTGAACTGGCGCGCTGGACGGCGGTCGGGAAAATGGTGTTGAGTGAGGGTCACAGCTATGGAGGGGAACCGGTATTTTTATCAGAATTCGGCGGGATCGCTATGGAAGATGGAAAGAAGGAATCCTGGGGATATCATGAGAAGGCAGCAGGGCCGGAAGCATTTGAAGCGCGGTTGAGAAGACTGACCAGTGCAGTGAACGGGATAAACGGCCTGGCAGGCTTCTGTTATACACAGCTCACCGATGTGGAACAGGAGACGAACGGGCTTCTGTATGCAGACAGAACGCCGAAACTGGAGGTGGAACGGATCGCAGCATGTATGGCTGGGAAAGAGAAACAGAACGGGTAATTCGCAGGAAATGAAGAATATAAGAAAAGGACTGCCGCACAGATCTTGCTTTTGTGCAGTGGTCCTTTTCTTACACATATCATTATAGCTGCAGAAATAATTTTGAGGTTCTGTTATTCCGCCATGATGCCATCCGCCCCAAGGTGATATACAATGCCTTTCCATGTCACTGAGATGTTGGCTGCCATTTCCCCATTCCGGGTCAGATAGTACCAATGATCCTTATAAAATACCCAGTCATCAGCCACCATGCTTCCGTCTGGCCTTAAGTAGTACCAGAGTCCTTTATCAAGGATCCATCCGGTCTGCATGTATCCGGCTTCGTTGAAATGATACCAGCTGCCTTTGATCCATTTCCACTGAGCGGCTGGCCATGTTCCGTTGTAATGGTTAAACCACCAGCCGTTTGCATCCTGAATCCATACCCCGTCGGATACGCTTTCACTGGAATTGCCGCTGCTTCCCGATGGCTTTTTATCCGGGACAGGTTCCGGATCTGGTGCAGGTTCTGTGTCTTTTGCCAAAGCAAATCCATAGATGCCGTCGTATTTGGCTTCGAACGTGATGGTACCGTTGCGGTTATCTGTGAAGGACAGTTCCGACGCAGAGATGGCTGCTCTCGCTTTTCCTGCTGAAGTGAAGCTGTACAGTTTTAAAATCCCCTGTTCGCCGGAAGCTAAGGCAGGGGCCTTCATGGTAATGTTCACCGGATAATCATTCAGGCTTAAGATGCTGTCTTTTAAAAGGAGTGCCGGCTTGAATACATGTAAGAGGGTTTCGCCTTCGGATATTGTTTCCTGATAGAAATCCGCGGCCGCTGACTCGTCATGTAAGAGCAGCATGGTGCGAACATCCACGGTGCCGTAAACTGCCTTGACTGTGACGCCTTCTGCCGCTGTATGGACATTTTCTGTCTGGAAACCTGCCGTCAGCGCCGCAATTTTTGCCTTGTCGGCCTCGGATGCGACTGCTTTTTCTGCCTCTGTCAGTTCTCCGTATTTCTTCAAATATTCCTCCACAGCGTCTGCGTTTTCGAAAGTGACTTCATCAACCTTGGAGATGGGAGCCATCACTTCGTTTACGGAATTGATTAATACCAGCTTGGAACCGGCAGTTTCGAGGAGGGAATCAATCAAAGACTTCTGTTCCTCGTTCAGGTTCTCAGTATCAAGATTCTGAAGCCCTTTTATCATGACTTCCACATCGGCTACATCTTCTCTCGTGATATTCTGAAGTTTGTTCTGCCAGTCTGCCAGTTTCTTATCCATACTTTCCAGGACAACGGTGTAGGTTTTTCCTAAATCGCTGGCTCCTTTTATGGTGATGACGGTTCTGCCGTCTTCGGTGGTTACAGTCACGCCTTTATCCATTTCGGCCGGTTCATAGAAGCCGTTTAAGAGAATGACGGTATCCTTGCCGTTTTGGGTTGGGTTGGAAATTCCTGCGGTCACAGTGCCGTCTTCCTTCGCGATGGTCACAGAAGCTGGTGTTTTCGCGGATACTTCCAGCTCTTCACCATCGTATGCAGTCCAGAAATTATAGCCGCTGACTCCGTATGCCGTATTCTCGACAGCCTGTACACTGGAGGTGTTGGCCAGTACCTTTATTTCTGGATTCTCCGCAAATTCAGCCATTTCATCTGCATTTTTGCCGGGCAGCAAAACGTAGCTATAGGTTTCATCCTGCGGGTTGGTTCCGTGGTCTACGGCAAGGCTGATATAGCTTCTGATAATCTCTTTGTCATTTGCACTTCCGGCTGCAATGGCTCCGTTAATATCTTTCCAGTTGCCGGTTCTGGTTTCCTTCAGTACCGTAATCTCGGTTTCTTCCGGGAAATAGTATCCGATGTTCTGCTGTTCTCCGTTATTTCCTTCCAGAAGAGCCCATTTTGCAGGCATGACAGCGGGATTGCCAACCGTAAGCTCAGCTTCGGTTCCGTTTACCCATATGGTATTGGCAGCGTCTTCCATTGCCTTCCGGTTATCTACAATCGTCTCTGTAGCTTTGTTTTCGTTGGAGGTAATCCCGGCTCCCAGAGCGGCTGCGCCGTTGGGGAAGGTGAACCATGATTTTTTCGCTTTCAGTGAGGAGATTCCTCCGTTGGGGAGTTCTCCTTCAAAATCCATTCCTACAGAACCGTACTGATCGAGGACAGAAGATCCGCCTACCCAGTTTTTTGTACTGACGTGGGGGCCCCAGCTGTCATCGGAAGGAATAAATCCTTCTGTGTGGTCTGTGGTGATGCCGGCCAGACGGTGAGGATCGACAGTAGGCCAGTATACGTCCGCATAGTGGGCCTGGTCCCCGTTATATAAGTAGAGGGCGCCGTCGCTCATATGCCAGCCTTTCCTGTTTTCCTTGTTTCCGTACTCGAAGCTGCCGGTTCGTTTGGAATACATGCTGATGCCTAAATCAAAATTTTCACCGTGGTATACAGCCTTGTCCATAGCTCCAAAATTCTTGTGGTATATCTCATCATCTTTGCCTAAAGAATTATCGGTTATAAGATTTTTCATGGCGGTCATGTCGGCGACGGTCATACCGATAAAGAAGTCTTCCTCGTATTCAAGGCCGGCCAGAACTTCAGTGCGGGCAAAGGTGCGGAATGCATCTCTTTCGTCTTCCGGCGCAATGGCTGCCAGGTGGGAGATCGGTTTTAACAGGCCCTTTCCTACGGTGTGTTCATTGGTAGACGGCCTTGCGATGCCTCGCCCTGTTGTCATATCCATCATGGCGCCATCTGCATAGAGAGGTCGGAGGCCGTTCCAGATCCACTGGAAGATGCTGGTCAGTTTATCGGAATCTGCTTTCCATGGACTGTCGGAGGTGATGAAGAGGAGCTTCTCTATGCCTCCCAGCAGCGTGGCGCCGTATCCGCCAGTGTAAGCCAGATTGCCGTGATCAATATAGGAGCCGTCTTCATAATAACCGTTTCCTTCAGACGTAAAGCCCAGGTTTTTTTCCAGAGCGTCCTTCGCCATGTTAAGGGGCAGGGCAGTCTCTCCGATGGAAGCGCGGAGGGCCGATACGAGAGAGGTATCAATTAAGTTTGCCGAATCAAGCGGAAGCCTGTTGCCGCCTGTTGTATGATATCGGTAATTTGGATCTTCATTGAAGTTTTCCAGGGTTTTGGCTTCCCGTTCAATGAATTCCGGGTCAAGATCGTCGTACATCAGAATAACCGTATTGCATAAGCTCTGCGGCATTCCGATAAACCAGTGCCACCAGTTTCCGTAAATGTCCTTTGTTACATCCATGGTGTCATTGTACATGGTCGCGTATACCCATTCCATGGCACCGATGATATCCGCCTTCAAGTCCTCGTCATGGTATAAGCTGCTCCCTTTTGCACTGTAAGCGGTGGCCATCTGTTCAATCCGGGAAAATCCGGTTCCCAGGCCCTCCGTCACATTGGCGGTGGTATTCTGCTTATGGTATGTAAAATCAATGTCATCCCACAGGAAGGCTCTGTCATTCCCGCCCTTTTCCATGGTATCCCAATTCTTCTTAGCTGTCTCGGTCAGATCGGCCATCATGGCTTTGTAGTCTTCGTCATCGGTATCTTCCATGCTGTTTCCGGTGAGACGGTCTCTCCAGTTATCACGGATTACTTTATAATATGGACGCAGACTTCCGTCTTCTACATAAACCTTGCAGATGGATTCGTGAAAAGCATCCGTTGTTGCAACGATCTCAGCAATGCCCATTTTGTGGGCGGTTACAATACCATTTTCATCAACATCGGCAATTTCCGGGTTTTTGCTGTACCACTTAATTTCTTCTTCATAACCATCACTGCAAACGGCTTCCAGCTCCGTGGTTTCCCCAGTGAAGAGCTTGGCTTCTGTTTGATCCAGATTGAGGATGTAGGTTGGGACAACCGATATATCATCCAGATAAACATCTCCCGACATTTGCTCAATGTAAAATTCGACCTGGATTCCAGTTGAACCAGCAGGAGTATTTTGGGTTGTAAAACCATATTGGACCCAACCGTCTGTTGTTCCTTTTTGATTTTCGGTCGAATAATATTCGCCGGAACCAGTGGGCTTCAGCCAGGTTAGTCTGGCATTAAGACCTTTAGAGCCCTCCACGTTTTCCAGCTTCATCCGAAACGTGCAAAGATAATTTATATGAGGGTTTTCTATATTCTTGATGGCGTAGCTGATGCCGAGCCTTGAGGATTTGTTATCGGAATGAATATGCAAATACTTATTCCCTTCCGGTGCTCCTTCCGGATCATTTACTATCTCAAATGTTATTTTTTCTGATCCTGTCGGCTTTGGCCACATGCTCCATCCTTCAGGCATTATTTCATCTGTCCATACTTTTTTCCAGTCTGCATTTGTTGTTATTACTGTTTGCTCAAAACCGCCGTTGGGATGAATGTTGTCTGCTTTTTTCAGGGCATTGCTCAGTGTCGCCTTTTCTGATTTCCCAGCTTCGGACGGAGTTGCCTTTGTTTCGCCATTCCCCCGGTCGGCATTGGACTGACTTGCGGTTCTGACGGAAGTCTTTCCTGAGTCTGCGGCCGCTATCTCTCCGGACTGCAAAGCTGCCATAGCCGGAACTGCAGCCTGTACGACCATGGCAGCGGTCAGAAATAACGCGGCGGCCCTGATTTTGTACTGTTTCCCTTGTTTGTGTTTTTTCATAAACAACCTCCTTTGATATTTTTGCTTCTCCATCTATAAGAGAAGTGATATCTGTATTTCACTAGCATAAGGGAAAAAATACCAGGAGTATATATTTGGATTTTTACTTTTATCGTCAATTTTTATCTTTTTGCCTGTGCCAATAAAAAGCTTTTGTGACGTATTACATAAATATACGATGAAGAAACTGTATTAAGAAATTTGAAACCGTTTGAACAGAGCATTCCTTTTATTATTTGATTATTTGTGCTTCATGTACGGCCGGATATCGTGGAAACAGGCGTTTTCACACAATATTCTGCATCATTCTCCATAAGGTTGTCCGGCTGATTCCCAGCCGTTTGGCAGCCTGGCTCTGGTTGCCTTTTTCTTCTGCCAGAACGCGGCGCACGATATCCAGATTGATTTCCTCCAGTGTGCGGTTTAAATCGAAGGGAATACCGCCGCCGGAGGAAGCGGCGGGCTGTTCTCTGAGCAAAAGTCTGGAAACTGAGGCGGCTTTGATGTAGGAGGTGTCCGTTATGGCAAACAGTTCCGTCATGATTCGCTTGAACTGATTATAATTACCGGGCCAGCTGTAATCTTTTAAAAGGGATACCGCTTCCGGCTCCAGTCCGACGATCTCCCTGGCCAGCTGCATGTTTAGATTACTGATATATAAGTTGGCAAGATCCGGAATCTCATCCCTGTTGGCCCGGAGCGGCCGGAGCGTGAAGGAGAGGCAGTTAAAGTGGTTCATGAGAAGCTGAGAGTTTGGATTCGGTTCCTCGCCTTCCTGTGTGGTACAGGAAAAGATCATATGGTTCTGCCGGTGCAGATTCAAATCCCGAATTATGGAAAAAAGCTCTTTAAACTGTGGATCAGACAGAAACTCGAGTTCACGGATATAGATCGTGGTATCGGTATCGCTGAATGGGGAGTTGGTGTGTCCGGTTAGAAACTGCCAGCTTTTATCCGTGATACGGGAACAGTCGATGATTGCCATTGGTTTATTCTGAAATTTGCCTTGAGAATAGATAAATGCGGCCATTTCTTCTTTTCCGGTTCCGTCTTCCCCCAGAATCATAACCGGAGCACCGGTTTGGTTCATCTGATCCAGAGTGGGTGTGTAGGTTCCGGAAGGATTGGTAAGTCCGTAGAAACTGGAGTAGAACTGTTCCAGAGCCTGGCTCCTGTCAATATAACGCACTCCGTTTTTTATGAGGGACAGAGGAACTTTTCGGGTGTTCACGTAATAGACAACATACGTCTGTTTATAAATCAGTTTTCTGACTCCTTTTATGGCAACCAGCAGATCGCCCTCATCTCTGTAAAATTTTTTGCTGTTTTCCGAAAGAATCTCTGTTACATAATTTTTCATGGCAGTCATGACAGACGGTGAAAAATTATGTTCCTTCGATGTATAGATCAACTCCCCTTTTTCACTGAAGACAAATACATAATATGGATAGTCCTCCAGAAGCGTCCGGAAAAATTCGGCCTTCGAGATCAGAGCCTGGTACGTGCCGGCTGTTTTGACAGCCTGGTCAAATGCCGCTTCAATACTTTCGGAACCGGAAGTAAAAAGAATTGAGCGCATCCCCAGCCTCTGGGCATGGGAATTGGTCACGACATCGCATAAAACCATACGGTATCCGGCTTCGGTCAGGCGGGAGAGTGTGTCCTGGACTTCCTCTGGATTGTGAATGGTGTAAATATCAATCGTATACTGTAAAAGGTCACAGAGAAAACGTGCATTTTTGGTAATCCCCGGGAAACCGACGATTGCATAGCGGTCATTGTTATGTTCTGCCAGTTTCATGGCACGGAGAATATCGTATACCGACAGTTGGATTTCCACTACGGGAATCGGGGAAATGGAGGAAATCATTTCGGCAGTGCCTCCGCGGGACAGGATAACATCGTAATCCTGAAAGGTATGTCTGGAAGCGATTTCGGCTCCGGCCTCCAGGTCGCCTACATATACTGTCAGATCAATATCATCACGCTGGCTGGCCAGACGCATCATCAATGCTTTCATACCCTCGTATGGTGCGATTCCCAGTATCTTCGTTTTTTTATCCATAAAGAATTCCCACCTTTCTTTAAAACAGTGTTTCTATTTAAAACAAATATATCATATGAACTTATTAAAAACAATATAAAATATAAATGTTTCAAAATAAAACAATATTTTAAGAAAAAATAGTGGTAGAATCCTTGAAAAACAGAACTTTAATTGGTATTATTAAACAAACAAAAGGAAACGAACGAAACTATCAATAATAAAATGTTTAAAAATGAAACAATAATAGGTGGGCAAATAAAATGATAAAACTTCTTGTGATTGCAGACGATTTTACAGGAGCCCTTGATACCGGAGTGCAGTTTGCCGGGAAAGGAATGACGACGAAAGTCCTGAATCATTTTCCTGAGGACGAAGAGACACTGAAACGGTTACAGGCGGAAGTGCTGGTGATCGATGCACAGACAAGACATCTGGAGGGCGAGGAAGCGTACCGGAAAGTTTTTGATCTGGTAAAGAGTGCAGGAAAAGCAGGCGTTCCCTATATCTATAAGAAAACGGATTCCGGGCTAAGAGGGAACATTGGAAAAGAACTGGAAGCGGCACTTCTGGCCAGTGGAGAACAGTACCTGACGTTTATCCCGGCACTGCCGGCCATGGACCGGATCACAGTCGGAGGAGTCCATTATGTTGAAGGAGTTCCTATCCATGAGAGTGTGTTTGGACGTGATCCTTTTGAACCTGTGGTCTCGCCCAGTGTGGAAGCACTGTTTTCTGGTTCATCGGTGAAGACTGTATTGTACCAGGAGAGCGGGCACTATGAGAGAGGCGGGGATAAGGAAATTGGTATCTTTGATGCGTCAAGTGAGTTGCAGATAAAAAAGATTACAGAGGATTTGATGAGGCAGAAGCGTCTCGGAGTCATGGCCGGCTGTGCGGGATTCGCATCGGTGCTGGGAGATTTCCTGAAATTGGAAACACGCAAGGTGGAAATTCCTGTTATAACAGACAGGATGATCATTGTATGCGGAAGCATGAATGAAATTACTAAGAGACAGATTGAATATGCGGAAATGCATGGGATGAAACGGATTACCATGACGCCGCTGCAGCAGTTTACCCAGGGATATTTAAGCTCAGAGGAGGGGAAAACGTGGCTCTGCGGTCTGAAGCGGGATTGTGAAAATGGTATCACCTGTGTGATTGAAACCGGGATTTCTGATATGAAAAAGATGACAGAGTACCGGCTGGAGAATCACATTCCTCTGGAGGAAGCGCGGGTAACCATATCAAAGACGCTGGGAGAAATCCTAAAACAGCTTCTGGAAATGGGGCTGGAAGCCACCTTTATGATTATAGGAGGTGACACACTGGCTGGATTTATCACGGAGATGGACTGCGGCGAGATTACCATTTACCGGGAACTGGAACAGGGAACTGTACTGTCGTCGATACAAACGGAAGGAAAAGAGCAGTGGATTATCTCGAAATCAGGCGGTTTTGGGGATCAGGAGCTTTTGATGGAAGTGGAACAGCTGGTGAAACATCGTTTTTTGGAGGGAGGAAGAAAACATGCCGGATCAATATTCGCTTACAATGCCGGGAACTGTCTACAGCGGCCGGGGAGCGCTGGATAAGATCAGAGAAATTACGGAAGGAAGATTTAAAAAAGCCGCTTTATTTACGGATAAGGGGGTGGAACAGGCCGGTCTCCTAAAGGCCCCGATAAAGCTGCTGCATGAGGCGGGGGTAGAGACCGTTGTGCTGGCGGATCTGCCTGCTGAAGCGGATTGTGATGAGGCCCAGCAGGCAATCGACCGGTTCCGCCGGATCGGTGCTGATTTGATTGTTGCCGCAGGCGGCGGTAGCGTCATGGATGTGGCGAAACTGGCTTCTATTACAGCGGACGGATCTGTAACGGTAAGGCAGCTGCTGGAAAATCCGGGGCTGGGAAGAAAAAGTATCCCTGTCCTTATGATTCCCACGACTGCGGGAACCGGATCTGAGGCTACGATGAACAGTATTGTGGCGGTACCGGAACAGCAATTGAAAGTAGGTATCGTGAATCGGGAAATGATGCCGGATTACGTGATTCTGGACGGCAGCCTCCTTACAAATCTCCCGAAAAAAATTGCGGCATCTACAGGAATCGACGCAATGGCGCATGCGGTAGAATGTTTTACATCCAATAAGGCAAATCCATTCAGCAATCTGTTTGCAAAGGAGGCTGCGAGGCTGATTTTTGGAAATATAGAAGCGGCATGTGAAGAGCCCGAAGCAGAGGAAGCGAAAACGAATATGCTGACTGCCGCATTTTACGCGGGTGCGGCGATCTCTTCCTCCGGAACTACAGCGGTACATGCACTGTCTTATCCGCTGGGGGGGAAGTACCATATTCCCCATGGAGTATCCAACGCCATGCTGCTGCTCCCGGTTATGCGTTTTAACAAATCGGCCTGTTTGAAGGAATTTGCGGAGCTTTTTGATGCAGTGGAGGGGAACGGGGGCCGGAATCAGCAGATGACGGACGAGGAGAAAGCGGACCGGCTGCTGGCGCGCATGGAGGAGATTATCAGGAGGCTGGATATCCCATCCTCGCTCTCTTCATTCGGGATTGGGACTGAGGCGTTGGAAGAACTGGTGAATGCCGGGATGGATGTGAAGCGGCTGCTGAATAACAATAAGAAAGAGATTACGCATGAGGATGCCCGCAGGCTGTATTTGGAAATTATGAATTGATTATATCCGGCACGGCAGACTTAGAGGGAAAGAGGGGAAATTTGATGACGGTTCTGAAAGGTATTATTCCTCCCATCATTACTCCGATGAATGAGGATGAATCCATCAATGAATCTGAACTGAGACGGCAGGTGAACCGCCTGATAGAGGCGGGGGTACACGGGTTGTTTCCATTCGGAACGAACGGAGAAGGCTACATACTAAATGAGAAAGAAAAGGAACTGGTTCTGTCCATCGTAATCGAAGAAACCGGTGGAAGGGTTCCAGTCTATGCAGGCAGCGGATGTATTGGAACAAAGGACACGATCCGGATGTGCCGGATGGCGGAGTCGCTGGGGGCGGATGTCCTGTCTGTAATCACGCCATGGTTTGCCAAAGCGTCTGATGAGGAACTGTACGAACATTACCGTGCGGTGGCAGAGGCGGTAAAAATCCCGGTTGTGCTTTACAACATTCCGGCCAGAACGGGCAACAGCCTTTCTCCGGCCCTGGTAGAGCGGCTGTCAGAGATTGATCATATCGCAGGTGCCAAGGATTCCAGCGGCAACTTCGATAATATGCTCCAATATCTGGAGAGAACGAGAGGAAAGGACTTCACGATACTCTCCGGCAACGATTCCCTGATTTACTGGAACCTGCTTGCAGGAGGAGGTGGAGGCATCGCTGGCTGTGCCAATGTCTATCCGGAGACAATGACTGCAATCTATGAACGGTTTCAGCAGGGCGATTTAGAAGGGGCGAAGAAAGCTCAGGATTCCATACGCTCCTTCCGTGACTGCTTTAAATATGGCAATCCCAACACCATCGTGAAAACTGCGGTTGCAATGCTGGGATATCCGGTTGGAAAATGCCGCGCGCCGTTTGACAGAATTCCGCCGGAAGGAATCGAGGCCATCAGACGGGTGATTGAAGTAAACCAGGAAGCGGGAATTAAGTAGAAAGGGACGAAGAAGATGAGACCTTTGATTGGTATCACACTGGGAGATCCGGCTGGAATCGGACCGGAGATCACGGTGAAGGCGCTGGCAGATCATCCGGTTCATGAGACGTGCCGGCCGGTGGTGATTGGAGACGCCTGTGTCTTAAAGAATGCAGCGAGGATCGTTGGCAGACCGGAGATCCGGATTAATACTGTTGAAAAACCATCTGACGGTTTGTACCGTTCCGGTTGTATCGATGTCATAGATATGAAGAATGTAGATCCGGAGGCGCTGATCATCGGTAAGGTATCTGCGTTGGCGGGAGAAGCGGCCTTCCAGTATGTGAAAAAAGCCATTGAGCTGGCGATGGCCGGAGAGGTGGACGCGACTGTGACCAATGCCCTTAATAAAGAAGCACTCAATCTGGCGGGGCGTCACTATTCCGGACATACGGAAATCTATGCGGAGTTTACCGGAACCAAAAAGTATACGATGATGCTTGCACATAAAAATCTGCGTGTAGTACATGTTTCGACCCATGTGGCCTTGAGAGAGGCGTGCGACCGTGTGAAAAAAGATCGGATATTAGAGGTGATCCGGATTGCGGAACAGGCGTGCAGGGATATGGGAATCAGGAATCCGCGGATTGGCGTTGCGGGCCTCAATCCTCACTGTGGTGAGAATGGACTGTTTGGAAGAGAAGAGATAGAAGAGATTATTCCGGCTGTTGAAGAAGCGAGAGCGGAAGGCATTCATGCGGATGGCCCGATACCTGCCGATACCGTATTTTCGAAGGCCCGGGGGGGCTGGTACGATATAGTGGTCGCCATGTATCACGATCAGGGCCATATTCCGCTTAAAGTGGTCGGATTTGTATACAATCAGGAAGAACAGAAATGGGACGCGGTGGAAGGAGTGAATATCACTCTGGGACTTCCGATTATCAGGACCAGCGTGGACCATGGGACGGCCTTTGATCAGGCCGGGACCGGAACTGCAAATGAATTAAGCCTGTTGAATGCGGTCGATTATGCAGTGAGATTTGCAGACGGCAGACGAAAAAGTATATCTATATTATGATCCCAGGAGGAACGAAAATGAGAAGGAAAATGGTATCTGTAATTTTGACTGTCGCTATGATGGGAATAATGCTGGCTGGCTGCGGAAACAAAGCGGCAGAGCAGCAGGGGAGTACAGCGAACACACAGGGGGAATCCGGAACTGAAAAGGCAGGAGACGGGAAAGAAACGGCTGCCGGTGACAACAGCTATACAATGTTTATGCGTAATACGTATGTAGACTGGATTAAAGAACTCAAATGGTATGATGCGGCAGAAGCCAATACTGGCATTCATGTAGAGTATGTGGAAGGCCCTGATGATTTTAATGACGTGTATGCAGAAGTTGACCAGAGAATTATCTCTAAGACCCTTCCTGATGCAGTGATGACAAAACTGACACAGACTAACGTTTACGGACCGCAGGGAGCATTTGTGGATCTGGCTCCTTACATAGAAAAGTATGCTCCTAATTTGCAGAAATATATTGATGATAATCCGGACTACAAAGCGCTGGTTACAAATGAGGAGGGCTCTATCTACGGTCTGGTAAAGGAATCTCCGATTTTTACGGATTATCTGGCTTACCGCGCAGATCATCTGGAAAAAGCAGGGATTGATGTGAATTCGATCAAGACAGTTAATGACTTTACCGAAGCCATGCGCACGCTGAAAGCGCATTACGGAAAGGACAATCCAAACTACTACCCTCTGGAAGGCAGAGAAAATCCTATTCGCTTTGCGGCATGGTTCGGCTGCCCGAGTAATATTTCATCGGAAGAATCCAATGGAATATACGTCGGTCATCAGAAAGACGGGTCCCTGGATATTATGGATGACAAGGCCTATACCATGGTCGAGACTATGAAAGCCTGGTATGATGAAGGACTGATCAATCCTGAGTTTGCAGCCAATACCCGTACAGAGGGAGACTGGGAGGCCGCGATGATCAATGGAAACGGAACCTTTGAATATGATTATTACAACAGGGCAGAATGGTTTATGGCAAACGGCGGAACAGAAGCAGATCCGGATTACCAGATGGGTGTAATGAACATGTTTCAGGATGAAAGTGGAAAAATATTAAAAGGAACCAGCAGCTGTAAATATAACGAAGAATGCGTTACGGCAGTTAATGCCCAGTGCAGTGAAGAAAAAATAAAAACAATTCTTACCTTTATTGATTATTTTTACAGTGAGGAAGGAATTACCTTGGCAAATTACGGTGTTGAAGGCGAGAGCTTTGAAACCGAAAGTGATGGCTCCAGGAAATTTATCGTTGATTATGCTGCAGAGGAAGCAACTCCGGAAGGAGAGAAACGGTGGTCCTTCTTAAGTGACAGATTCACAGTCTGCAAGCCGGTGGATAATGAGGCATTCTTTGCATGGAACTCTCCTCTGATTGCGGAAGCGGCTGAGAGAATCAATACAGAAGAAAATATGATGGAATCCTATAATATTAAGTATACAGCAGAACAGACAGAGGAGTTGTCCAATCTGGTTGCTACGGTGTTTGATGCTGAAATTGCCGGTATTGTATCTTTTGTAACAGGAAATAAAGAGTTCAATGCAGATACATGGAAGGCCTTCCAGGACGAGATGAACAGTCTTGGGCTGTCCAGAATTGAAGAGATTCAGCTGGATGCTTATCGGGCAACATTCGATAACTAAGTTTTGAAAGGAGATCAGGATGGCTGGAAAGAGAAAAGAAGGGGCGGCTTTGCCGCCCCGGCAGAAAAAAGGAAGTTTATCACAAAGGTTTGTAAAGGATATGAGGAGAAACTGGATTTTATATCTGCTGCTGCTTCCCGGCCTTCTAAGTCTTATCCTGTTTAAAATAGGACCGGTTGGAGGCATGGTAATCGCCTTTGAAAAGTTTAGCGCCTTTCAGGGGATAACGGGAAGTAAGTGGGTTGGACTGGATAATTTTAAGCGGATTTTCACAGATCCCTATATACCCAAAGTTTTTATGAATACCATTATACTGGCTGTACTGACTATTGTTGTCGTATTCCCGATTCCAATTATTTTTTCGCTGTTTTTAAATGAAATCAGGCAGAAGTGGGTTCGGTCCACGGTGCAGTCTTTAAGTTTTCTTCCCTATTTTATTTCGGCGGCAGTCATGGTCAGTATCCTCTATACCATCCTTTCTCCGAGCTCGGGAATTGTAAATAACATAATCAGGAGTCTGGGAGGCAGCTCTGTCAATTTTATGGCCAAACCCGGCTGGTTCCGGCCGCTGTATGTAATTTTGGAAATATGGCAGACATTTGGTTACTCCGCAATCATTTATATTGCGGCAATGATGAATATCGATCCTTCTTTATATGAGGCGGCAGAAGTGGATGGTGCCAACCGGTGGGATAAAATGCTGCGAATTACACTGCCCTGTATTTCAACTTCCATTATAGTCATGCTGATTATCAGTGTAGGAAATATTTTCACAGTTAATCTGGATCGTATTCTTTTGATGTACAACAGCAGTGTTTATGATACGGCCGACGTTATTCAGACTTATGTATACAGAATCGCGTTTGAGTCAAAAGGATTTCCTGATTACAGCTATGGAACAGCAGTGAATATACTAAAGTCTGTAATTGCTTTTGTCATGGTTACTTTCGTGAACAAAATGGCGGATCGGTTTTCAGAGACAAGACTATTTTAGGAAAGGAGAACTCAAGTATGAAAAGAAAAAAAGTGCAGGTATTTGATATTGTTAATAATATAATCCTGTTGCTGGTAGCAGTGATCTGTATCTATCCTTTCCTGTATGTTTTTTTTGTGGCATGTAGCAACGGAACGTATCTCCAGAGAGGGGAGGTCACCTTTCTTCCAAAGGGATTTAATTTTGAGGCTTTTAAATATATTATGGGAAATACAAAGTTTCATGTATGGACTGGCCTGAGAAATTCATTTCTGTATACTTTGGGAGGAACAATTGTTGCAATACTGACAACCTATGTGACGGCTTACGCACTTTCCAGACCCCGGCTGAAGGGCAGATACTTCCTGATGGGAGCATTCATTATTACATGGGTCTTTGATGCAGGAATTATTCCGCAGTATATTATTTATAATAAACTGGGATTTATTGATAATCCATGGGTAATGATTATTCCGGGTGCCATCAATACGCAGTTTTTGATTATCACAAAAACCTTTATTGAAGGAATTCCGGGGGAACTGGAGGAAGCTGCTGTGGTAGACGGAGCAAATGACTGGACGATTCTGACCAGACTGTATTTTCCTCTGTCGAAGACAATTATGGCAACCATTGGAACCTTTTATGCGGTATCTATATGGAATCAGTATCTGATCCCACAGATTTATCTCAAGACGGATAATTTTAAGGTGATTCAGCAGGTGTTGAAGGAAGTAGTAATAGCGGATGCAGGAACGAGTACGGCCTTTAAAAATGTTATTTTAAATGGCATTACATTGAATCAGCAGAATTTAAAGGCAGCGGCCATCTTTATATCGATGCTGCCAATCGTCATGGTGTACCCTTTTGTACAGAAATACTTTAAAAAAGGTATTATGATTGGGGCGGTAAAGGGTTAAGAACAATAAATGGAAGCCGCGGGCAGCAGCTGTGCCTGCAGGTTTTGAGAGTGAGGACAAAGCTATGAGAGAGTATGTGGAACTGAACTGTTTAGAAGAAGATGGCAGATTATATCACAATAATCTGCTGGATACGATAGAGGCGCTGATTCCCAATCAGTTTGACAGTGTGCATGCGGCGGATCTTCTGGAGCTGCCTGACGGTGACTTGCTGGCCTGCTGGTTTGCAGGGAGTGATGAGGGAAACGCGGACATCAGCATTGCCGTGTCCAGATTAAAGGCAGGAGAGAGCAGATGGAGTGTGGGGGAGATCGTCTCGGATGATCCGTCCCGATCAGAACAGAATCCTTCCCTTTTCGCAGCACCTAACGGGGAGATCTGGTTGATGTATACGGCGCAGACTTCTCGGACGCCGGATGACAATCCGAATTTTAATCTGCAGTATACGGCTGAAATACGAAGAAAAATATCTAAGGATAACGGATATACCTGGGGACCTACGGAGACCATGTTTGCTAGACCAGGTTCCTTCTGCCGTCAGAAAATTCAGATTTTATCCAATGGAAGGTGGGTGTTCGGAAACTGGATCTGCTTTCCTGATGAATCAAGAAACGGCAGTGATATCACGGTGGTACAGATTTCGGACGATGAGGGAAAAACCTGGCGTGAGACAGAGATCCCCAACAGCGCCGGCCGTGTCCATGCCAATCTGATAGAAACTGCTCCAGGGAAGCTGACTGCTCTGTTTAGAAGCCGCTTTGCGGATTATATTTATATTGCGTACAGTGAGGATTACGGAGATACATGGACAAGCCCGGTACCAACCTGTCTTCCAAACAATAATTCTTCCATTTCCTCGATGAAATTACAGAGCGGCAGTCTGGCCATAATTTACAATCCGGTGAAATTTAACGATGATACAGAAAAGACAGTCTGGCCGAATCAGCGCTGTCCGGTTACCTTTGCTGTTTCCGATGACGGCGGAAAGACGTGGCCCTATAAACGGATTATAGAGCTGGGGGAAGGATTTGTAGGAGAATTTAACGACATCAATAACCGCCGATATGAATATCCGGTTATGATGCAGTCAAAGGACGGAAAAATCCATGCGGCCTACAGCTTTGGTAACCGCCGCTGCATTAAATATGTATGTGTAGATGAAGCATGGATCCGGGGAGAAAAAATGCTTCCGGGTGCGGAAGGAGATCCAGATATGCCATGTCAGAGGTAACGTACAGATTAAGCGCCCCGCCGCAGGCGGTGAATCCCGATTGCGGGATTCTTTCTCAGAGATTACTCTTCGTAGACATCATCGGCGCATTCACCCGCATGGCATTCTGATTATAAAAGGTCTTATATTCAGACGGCGACATGCTGCAGAATCTGTGGAACACGCGGTTAAACTGCGAAAAGCTGGAAAATCCGATCTTTTCGGCGATGTCGGTGATCTTTAAGCTGGTATTCAGCAGGAGGTACTGGGCGTTTTTGACGCGGGTCTGCTGGATGTACTGCACGACGGTGAATCCGGTCACCAGCTTGAACTGGTGGGATAAGTAGAAGGAGCTGATAAAAAATTTGTCAGCTAAGTACGCCAGTGAAAGATCTTCATGATAGTGCGTCTGTATGTAGTTGGTGATGGTATATATCTTTTCTTTGATGCTTCTCTCGGAATTGTATTCTTCATAGAGATTTTCTTTCCGCATCTGATAGAGCGTGAACAGGAATTCCGTGAATTTGTTATGGATCATCATATTTCTGACGGCGGGATCTTCTGTGGTACGGCTTAGGTCCGTAAGCTGGTTGATGATCTGGAACAGCGTTTTCTGGCGCTCTAAGTCAAAACGAAAAATCGGGACAGGATCGTTAAAGACAGAAAGAATGGTGTCATATCCTCCCGGATGAAGCAGAAGATGCTTGGGAACCATGAAATTGATAATGATCCGGTCGCTGGGAGGTCCGGGTAAGTACTCCGTCTGATGTAAAATGGCCGGAGCCAGCAGAACGATGTCATTGTTGATAATGGAGTATGGTTTTCCAGCGATAAAATGATATGCCTTCGGACTCAAAAGAATCATAATCTCATAAAACATGTGCATATGCGGGAATTCCATGTTCACGGAGTAAGAACGCGCATCGTAATCAAAATAATAGCAGATGGAATTTTCCACCGGGGTTTTCAATTCATTGATGATGATTGAAAACCCCTTTTCGTAGTTTAAGACGGAATCAGGGTATGGTTTCATCATAAAAATTCTCCTTTTCTTGTAGTTCTATTTTACTACAAATCATGCAAAAAAGCAAAATATGTAATATAAAAATGAAAAAAAGAGCAAGAAGGGAATAGATATTGTCTGATGTTTCCTCTATACTCTACTATGAAATAAAAAAGATAGAAAAAACGAGAGGGTATGGATAAACGAATGAAAATGTGGAAAAAAGCAGTTCCATTTTTATGTTTTGCGGTTCTGATGTTCGGGCTGGGCTCCAGCGATTCTCTCAGAGGGATATTCGCCCCTGTGTTTCAGAGACGGTATGCGCTGAGCGATCCCCAGCTGTCCATGATTGTTACCATCAGCTATGTGGGAAACCTGTTGTTTCTGAGTCTGGGCGGAAAGCTTCTCGATACGTTTGGACGAAAGACGGTGGCGCTGTCAGTGACCGGAATCTGGGTACTTTCCATGCTTTTAAACGTGGTGTCCGACAGCTATCCCTGTATTCTGATCTCCATGTTTTTTGCACTGGGAGCATCGACACTTTTAAATACCACAGTCAATATTTTAACGCCGGTGGTTTTTAGCGGATATGCGGGGCTGATGGTAAATATATTCTTCTTCATTCAGGGAATAGGAACCAGCGGCAGTCAGTTTGTGCTGGGACGGTATGGCCTCAGTTATTCTGGCTTTAAGGGAGTAAGTCTGCTTCTGCTGCTGATCGGAGCCGCCGCCGGAGCCCTTCTCCTTCTGACTCCGCTGGATGGAGAAAAAAAGGAGAAAGGGAATCCGTCAAAAGCTGTTCCCTTTAAGGGACAGCAGTATGAAATGACGCAGCCGAAAGAAGGGAAGACGAAGCAGAATCCCGGAAAGGCGGTATTTATACTCCTGTGTATCATGATCGGCTTTTACTTTATCGGAGAGCATGGAATCATGAACTGGCTTTTCTCATACTGTATCCAGGCATTCTCGGTCCCTGGCGGCAAGGCTTCGGTCTACTTATCCCTGTTCTGGGGCGGAATGACGGCCGGAAGGCTGATCTTTGCTCCTGTGGTCCAGAAATTGGGAACGGTGAAAAGTATCCGAATCTTTGGAATGATTGGCACTCTGCTGTTTTGCGCGGGGATCCTGACCGGGGAGAAGGGAATCCTGCTCTTAAGCATTTCCGGTCTGGCAATCTCCGTACTTTATCCCACTATGGTGCTGCTGATACAGCAGATTTACCCGACGGAGGTCGCGGCGACCAGAACAGGAGCGATTATCAGTGTGGCGACGGTCGCGGATATTGTGTTTAACCTGCTCTTCGGAGTGATCACGGGAGTGATCGGATACCGGTTAAGCTTTATGATACTGCCGGTCTGCATGGCCGGATTTTATATCAGTTATATGGTACTGCAAAATAATATTTGGAGGAATGCGAGATGAAACGTTATATAAACCATCTGATGAAAGGTGCCGAGATCAGGACAGAAAGCTTTTTAAGAAGTCAGGACAAGAATCCGGAGAGTATCCAGTATGGAGGTATGCACGGTGATGTGGTGGAGGCAAAGACGACCATCTACCATATGGCGACGGCGCTGTCGGTCTATTTTAAGGAAGAGAGCCGGTTCTATCAGAGCGAAGTACTGTACGATGCGATCAATATGGCCTGCGGTTTCGTCAGAAGAATGCAGCGGGAAAATGGGTCATTTGATTACCCTACCTGTAATTTTCAGTCTGCTGCCGACACTTCCTTCTGCTTTAAAAGACTGATTCTGGGCTACCGTCTGATCGATAAATATGGAAACGGTGATGAAAAGGCGGAGACACTGAAGAAAAAATATCTTGTAATCATGCATGATGCGTTAAAGGCAGTCCGAGACGGTGGATTCCACACGCCGAATCACAGATGGGGAATTACCGCGGCACTCCTGCAGGGAGCTAACTTATTTGCGGAGGAGACGGATTTTGCAGACAGCTTAAGAAAACGGGCAGCTCAGTATCTGGCTGAGGGAGTCGATGAGGATGAGGACGGTGAGTACGCTGAGCGTTCCACCGGAAATTACAACGCTGTTGTCAATAACGCCATGTTTGCCATTGGACAGGAGACCGGAGAAGAATTGTACTACGATTATGCGAGAAAAAATCTGAAGATGATGCTGCTCTATATCGATCCGGATGATACTATTTTCACACAGAATTCATCCCGGCAGGATAAGGGGAGAGCTGAATATGCGGACAAGTATTTTTATCAGTATTTATACGCTGCGTGCCTGGGGGACGACGGGGTTTTTGACGCAGCGGCCCATAAGATCATCAGGGATAATATGGAGCGCGGTGATATTGCACCGGACTGCTTCCCTGTTCTTATGACACATGATGAGATGATGAATCATGAATTCCAGGGGTACGGATTTGTGGAATCGTACCGGAAATACTTTAAGCATTCGGGAGTTCTCAGGGTAAAAAAGGAGAAGTATACCTATACGGTTTTAAATGGAAAAAGTTCATTCCTGTTTTTTAAGGCGGGCAGTATGGCTGTCTGTGTGAAGATCGGTGAAAGTTGCTGTGAGAAGCGGAATTTTATACCGAAGACAATGGAGGTGAACGATCATGGCTGTGTGCTGAGCGAAGCGTTTGACTCCTGGTATTATCTTCCCTTTGACGAGCCTCAGGGTACCTCTGACTGGTGGGAGATGGACCAGTCAAAGCGGAAGAAACTGCTTCCGGAAAGGCTGATCACGAGACTGGAGCTCAGAGAGCGTGACGAGGGACTCGAACTGCATGTAAAGGCGGACGGCTTAAAAGGGCTTCCTCTCCGCCTGGAGATCGGTATCCCTGCGGGGACAACCATAGAGAATGAACATTTTTATATGAAGGCAGAGGCTGGAAGCGGCATGATCCTGAGAAACGGATATTTGCAGGTGAAGGAAACGGACAGAGAACTTGTCATGGGTCCGGGGTTTGGAAGCCATGAGTTTAAAGGACATTATTCCGGAGAAGAAGTCAATACCTCCGGCTTTACGGTGTACTGCAATGAGTATACGCCGCTTGATAAAGTATTTAAAATCAGCGTAAAACATTCATAATAGTCGCTTTGAGCAAGATATGCAATACTTTTACTCTATTTCTAACAATAATTGCATAGCTTGCCAGAATGATTGGCTATATAATATAGATAGTTTAAGGAGACAGCGAGATGATGATGAAAAATAGTCTGGAAGAAAAGAAAGACATGCTTTTGGAGGAAATTGCAGAAAAACTGGAGTGCCTTATCAATGGATTTGAAAAGGTTCTTTACGATGATGATGACATCTTCCTTCAGAACATGAAAACCGATAATCTGGCGGGAGACGACGTACAGAAATACCGATTCTGGGAATGGACACAGGGAGTCGGACTGTTTGGACTCTGGAAACAGTTTGAGGAAAATCGGGACGAGAAGGCGCTTGCCATGCTGAAACGGTATTACGATGAGCGGATCGCCGATGGCCTTCCATCCTGCAACATCAACACGACGGCACCGATGCTGACACTTACATATCTTTATGACTACACAAAGAATGAGACCTACTGGGAGACCTGCAGAGACTGGCTGAAAAAGGTTTTAACAGAGCTTCCGAGGACGGAGGAGGGCGGATTCCAGCATCTGACCTCTGATACTTTAAATGAACAGGAGCTCTGGGATGACACCCTGTTCATGACCATTCTCTTTATTGCCAGAATGGGAAAACTGATGAATGACAGATCGTGCATCGAGGAGGCTCAGTACCAGTTTGAACTCCACAAAAAATATCTGGAGGATCGGAAAACAGGGCTGTGGTTTCATGGATGGACCTTCAAGGGCAGACACAATTTCGCCGAAGGACTCTGGGGAAGGGGCAACAGCTGGGTAACGATCGCAATTCCGGAACTGATTGAGATACTGGGAGCTGACTGCGAGCCGGTGATTAAGAGGCTTTTAACTGAGGCCCTGATGAATCAGGTGGAAGCCCTGAAAACCTATCAGGCGGACAACGGAATGTGGCATACGCTGATCGACGACAGTGATTCCTATCTGGAGACCAGTGCAACGACGGGATTTGCATACGGAATGCTGAAAGCTGCTCACATGGGACTGATTGACGAATCATTTGCAGAATGTGGAATGAAGCCGTTAGAAGCTGTGATGGATTACATCAGCGGCGATGGTGTGGTAGGACAGGTATCCTACGGAACCCCGATGGGAAGAGACGGGAAACAATTTTATAAGGATATTGAGATCCGCCCGATGCCTTACGGACAGGCGATGGCGATCCTGTATCTGATTGAAGCGAGAAAAGAACTGACAAGGGAGGTAAAATAATGGCAAATACGAATACGGCGGTGCCGGCGCCTGCCAAGAGAAAGAAGAGGGACACGCGTCAGCTTTGGGCATTTGGTTTCTGTCTGCCCAATATCCTGTTCTTTCTGGTGTTCTTCGTAGCGCCTGCGATCGTGGGTGTCTGGTACTCGTTAACTAATTACAACGGGTTTAAACAGATGGATTTCGTCGGGCTGAGCAATTACATGAAGCTGTTTAGGGATCCGGAATTCTATAAGACCCTGTGGCAGACAATCCTTTATTCCATTGTGTCCGTTCCTCTCGGCTACGCGGTGGCGCTGGGACTGGGACTTTTGCTCTCCTCTGAGAAGATAAAGGGAATTACCATTCTGAGAATTCTGATCTACTGGCCGATCCTTCTTTCCACAATCATGGTCGGTCTCACCTGGAGATGGATCTTCGGAGAGAGTTTTGGACTGATCAACTATCTGCTTCAGTGTATCGGACTGGATGGAATCAAGTGGGCGACAAACCCGACAGCCGCTTTTATTACCACAATTATTGCGGGAATCTGGTCTGGCTGCGGAACAAACATGCTGATCTTCATCGGTGCGCTCAAGCAGGTTCCCGGAGAACTGCTGGAGGCGGCGAATCTGGACGGAGCAAATAAATGGCAGGCGTTTAAAAATATTATTCTGCCTCATTTAAAACCGGTATCCTTCATGGTCATCATTCTTTCCGTGATCTCATCGTTCAAAGTGTTTGCCATGGTGCAGACCCTTACGAACGGAGGGCCGGGCACGGCCACGACATACATGATTCAGTATATCTACACAACCGGATTTACGAAGAACAAAGTTGGATACGCGAGCGCCGTTTCCATGGTGCTGTTTGTAATCCTGCTGATCCTTTCCTTTGTACAGACAAAGGTCAGCGACAAGAGTAATGATTAGGGAGGAGGAGAAACGTGAAAACTGTAAATAAAGTTTTAAAATATGTGTTTGCATTTGGTTTCGCCATTCTCTGGATTTTCCCGGTCATATGGCTGATTATCAGCTCCTTCAAGGACGGTTCGGAATTATTCAATTATCCATTGACCATTCTGCCGGAGCATTTTACACTGGAGAATTATACGACTGCACTGCAGCAGTTTGACTTAATCCGATACACCAGCAATACTGCTTTTATTACAGTAGCCGCCACGGTTATCACTGTTTTAATGAGCTGTATGTGCGGATATGCGCTGGCAAAATATAAGTATAAATGGCTGAATGTGCTGTTTATGTGTCTGCTTGCAACTACCATGCTTCCGACCGAGGTCATTATGAGTCCGAGCTTCACTGTGCTGAATACTCTCGGTCTTTACAACAGCCTCTGGGGGTGTATCATACCGACCGTAGGAACCATGACTGGTGTATTTTTAATGAGGCAGTTCTTCATCACTGTACCGACAGAACTTATGGAATCAGCGCGAATCGATGGTGCCAACGAAGGCTCCATTTTCGTGAGAATTATGCTTCCGATCTGTAAACCGCAGATAGCGATTCTGGCGATCTTCAGTTTTCAGTGGAGATGGAATGACTACATCTGGCCGCTGCTTGCACTCAGCGATCCTAAAAAATACACACTTCAGCTGGCACTCAGGACGCTGTCCGGTGCGGAGGCGGTCAACTGGACGGTTCTGCTTTCGACGGCAGTGCTTTCCATGATTCCGATTCTTATTGTATTTATCGTCTTTAATAAGCAGATTATGAATGCGAATATGTCGTCCGGTGTTAAGGGGTAACAGAATAACCGCGGCGGAAAGCTGCTGACAGAAGTAAGAGGACATGAGAAAATCAACAAATTATATTATAAAATCAGGAGGAAAGATTCATGAAAAAAAGATTACTGACAGGCGCAGTGTGTTTATCACTGGCAGGAATGACCATGCTTACAGCATGCTCCGGTAAGGAGTCTGCAAAGAAAGGGGAGGTGGAACTGGAGATTCTGCTCGCCGACGATACGCTGGAAGGCGGGGCGATGAAGACCATCGTCGAGAAGTTTAACGAGGAGCATAAAGACCAGGGTGTGACCGCATTTGTCAATGAGATTGCGTACGCTGATATGGAGACGCAGATCAAGAACCGTGCAAAGGCAGGAAACCTGCCCGCAATCTGCAAGATGTCCAACTTCGATACGTATATTGATTATGTGCTTCCGCTCGATGATACTTCCCTGAATCCGGATAACTTTAACCGAAACGGTGTCAGAAACGGCAAGCTTTATGGTACGGGTGTAAACGATACGGCAGTAGGTATGATTATCAATAAGACGGCGTTTGAGGCAGCGGGAGTATCTTATCCCACCGCATCGGAGGATCGTTGGACGTGGGACGAGTTTGAAGCGGCAGTGAAGGAAGTTGCTGAAAAGAATGAGAAGATTACCACTCCTTTCGTGATTGATCACTCTCAGCAGCGTTCAGGAACCATGCTATATCAGTTTGGCATGCAGTATTTCGATCCTGCCGATTCAACGAGGGTAGCCTTCAGAAGCGATGATACAAAGAAGGGAATTGAATTCTTCCTCGATATGTTCAAAGATGGAGGTATCTCAAAGGCATCGATCGGAACCGGTGCTGAGAATGCGCAGGATGTATTTAAGACGGGAACTGTAGCGGCACACATGGCAGGCAACTGGGTTATTTCTGATTATGCCCAGAATATCAAGGATTTCGAATGGACGCCTGTACTCATGCCATATGAGAAGGAAAAAGCAACGTGTCTGGGCGGCAACTGGCTGTATGCGTTTGATGGCTCCGGTGTGGAGGATCAGGCAAAGATGTTTCTGGAGTGGTTCTACCAGCCGGAAAATTATGCTCTCTACTGCCAGACAGGAAACTATCTGCCGGGAACCAAGGATGTAGAGGTTAGCTACGATATTGAAGGAATCAACGTTTTCAACACGGAGATCGCAGAGTCTATCGGTCAGACTCAGTATGATCAGTCTATTACAGATCAGGAGCACAGCGGCGAGAGTGTAGGAAATGCACTGCGTGATGCACTTGACAGGGCTATCGCCGGTGAACTTGACGCAGACGGCGTAATGGACTATGTAGTGACCCAGTACCTGGAAAATCTTACTGGAGTTCATGAGTAATCAGGATTGACAGGCAATTGGAATATTTATCATCAACCACATGGGATATGAAAGCTTCTTTCATATCCCAGTGCTGTATTAAGGGAGAAAAATCATGGAATTAACGTATCAGATCGGATATGATGAGACAATCAGCAGATGGAATGTGACAGCCATGGGGAAAGAACCGTTCCATTCCCCGAAGAAAACCTTTGAGGCCGGTGTGAACATGGAGGAATCTTATGTTCAGGTGGTGTATCCGGTCAGGGAAGCCTTTTTAAAGGAAGAAAGGATCAGGAAGGCGGTCCGGTATGACGGATCATATGAAAGTCTTTATTTTCCATTTGAGAATAACAGAATTGATTTATCCACATTTTTTCACACACCCCAGTACATTTACGTTCATGCGAAGGCGGGAGTGCGTGTGCAGGAAGAGGGATGCTATCCATTTGAGATCTATACCTGCGGCGGAGTCCGGGTGTGGGTGAACGGAGAGGAACAGGCCTGCTATACGCCATATACCAGAAACATTGCGGGCCATACCAGGGTGAATCTTTCTCTGAGGAAGGGACTCAATGAAATCAGGGTTTACGCAGATGAGCTGGCGGAACGGGACGTTTTTTTCTATTTTGAACTGCGGTATAAGGGTGTAACGCCAGTGGAAGGCAGTGTGGAAGTGACAGAGCAGCCTGAGAAGATCCGAAAAGCGGAGCAGATTTTAAAAAGCTGTTATTTTGAGCAGGATATGTACACGGAAGGAGAGGTCAGGCTTTGTTACGACCGGACGCTTTTAGACGGCGATACAACTGTGTACTTGACTTCAACTCCCTGTGGAACCGGAATGCAGCTCTCCGAAATAGAACATACGGTGATGACACTGAAAAAAGATAAGGATTACCTGGTGGTTGCAGAGACAGAGAAAAGCAGTATCAGGCTATCGCGAATCTCCGTCTGTTTGACAGTAGGGGGCTATGTAATACCGCGCAATTTATTTGTCGGTGTGATCCCGAAAAAACGGATTGTACTGGAACCGGCTGGAACGATTGGGGAGAGGAAGCAGCAGGCTCTGGAATTCCTGGTAAAGAACGGTGAGATCGGTTTTCAGTCTGTGATTACTTCGCTGGAACTCTTAAAGGGCTGGAATGACAATGCAGAAAAAGGGTTTGATATGGCATGTAAAAAGATCGAGCGCCATGATGACTGTGCCGATTTCAGCCTCGCCCCCTTTAGCCTTTTGATGACCCGCTATAAGCATCTCCTGACACCGGAAAAGTTGGAACGGATCAGAGATATGGTGCTGAACTTCCGGTACTGGATTGATGAACCGGGAAATGATGTGATGTGGTATTTCAGCGAAAATCATGCCTTTCTGTTCCATGTTTCCCAGTATCTCTGGGGATCTGTTTTCGAGAAAGAACTATTTACCGTCAGCGGCAGGACGGGAGCAGAGCAGTACGAAATCGGAAGGAAAAGGGTGTTGGAATGGTTTGACAGCTTTTTCAGCTATGGGTATGCGGAGTGGAATTCAGCAACCTACATTCCTATCGATCTGATTGGCTTTTTCAGCCTGTACTTAAGCGCTCCTGATGGGGAAATCCGGCAGAAAGCAGAAAAAGCACTGGATTTTACCATGCAGATCATCGGATATAACTCTTTTGAAGGTGTGATGAATACCACCTATGGAAGAATTTACGAAGAAACTATCAAGACGCGGCTCCAGGTTGAACCGAATTTTGTGAGCTGGGTGTCTGCCGGGCGGGGCTTCTGTACCTATTACGGCAATGCCACATGTCTGTACGCGATCAGCGATTACGAGCCGGAGGACTATGAAATGGAGTGCAGGCCCCAGCCGGGCCAGGGTGTGGTGATGGAAATGGATCAGGGAATCGCGGGAGTAAAGATTCATACTTACCGGACAGGAGAGTACTTAACGGCAGGAGTCAGAAGGTTTAAACCATTCCGCCATGGCCATCAGCAGCATCTGATGAATGTGGTATTCGGAAAAGAACGTCCGGCGATTTTCTATGTTAATCATCCCGGAGAGCGGGTTTTCAGCGGAGAAAACCGTCCCAGCTATTGGGCGGGCAACGGAACGATGCCGTGGATTGAGCGGTACTGCAATGTAACGGTTATGCTGTTCGCTATCGATCCTGATGAACTGGTGCATTATATTCATGCCTATACGCCGGTCTATGAGTATGAAGCGTATGTCTGCGGCGGAAACTGGTTTTTTGCCAAATCCGGTGACGGATATCTGGGCTGCTGGTTTTCCAACGGGTACGAGATGGCTGCATATGGTGCCAACACGAAAAAAGAGCTGATATCAGAAGGATTGAACCATGCTGTGATCGTAAAATGCGGGTCGAAGGAGGAATTTGGAAGCTTCGAGGTGTTTCAGGAGAATTTAAAAGAGATGGATATCGAATGGGACGGGGACCGCAGCATTGCATTCGCAGATGTGCAGTACGGTGAAATGCGGGTAAGGGATGCGGAGGAATTTCTGGTGAATGGTACGGCAGTTGGTGTGGAACCGGTTGAGGGAGTTCGGTTCCTTCGAAGGGAGCTGTAGATTTTGGGAGAATAGCTGTGCAAAATATTATGCCCCGGACGTTGAACCGTCCGGGGCTGTGTCTGTGTTATGTACATAATCTTATAAAAACAGCCTACTCCAGCCCTTCCAAATCAAACGGCGGCGTATATTCCTCCTTTGCGCTGCTTTTTTCCTGCATAAACCCATGGACAAGTCCCAGCTCGATGGCGGTATCAACGACCTTATAGTACTCATACGATGTAATTCGGCGGTTGATCTCCGGGAAACTGCCGCTGTTATAAAACGGGGTGTACTGGCTCATCAGGCTCACGTTGTATTGCCCATCCGGAAGGTGTTCCTTCATCCAGTGCAGCAAAAAGATGGAATCCTCCCTGGCCCCGGGCAGCACCATGTGGCGTATGATGACGCCCTTTTTCATCAGGGTGCAGGTGGGGGCCTCAGGATCTTCCGTATCCTGAAAGGAGATGAATTCGGGTGTTCCGGTCTGCCGGATCATCTGTAAAATGGCAGCCGAAGCTTTTTCAAAATAGTCCGGCGCCTTGCTGTAGCGGGCAGAGAGCCGGGAACTGTAGTATTTTAAATCGGGAAGCCAGATATCCACGTAGCCGTTAAGGGCCTTTACTGTCTCCACCCGTTCATAGCCGCCGCAGTTATAGACCACAGGGATGGACAGTCTGTGCTTTACAAAGTCCAACGCGGAGACGATGGAGGGAAGATACTGGGTGGCGGTGACGAGATTGATATTGTGAGCACCCTCATCCTGAAGGCGCAGAAAGATATCGCCAAGCTGCCGGATGGAAATCTCCTTTCCCAGCCCCTCCTGACTGATGGGATAATTCTGGCAGAAGCAGCAGCGAAGAGTACAGCCGGTGAAAAATACCGTGCCGCTTCCGTGGATTCCGCTGATCCACGGCTCCTCCCACTGATGAAGGGCCGCCCGGGCTGCCATGACAGTATCGCCGCAGCCGCAGAAGCCCTTCACACCCGGCGCCCGGCGGTTCACCATACAGCTTCTGGGACAAAGACTGCAGGAATCATATTGGGAAGTGAAATCCATTGCAAACCTCCTGTTTTTTCATAATCTGCATTTTGAGCCTGTGTACGGCTCAAATGAAAAAATTTGACAAAAATACTTTTCTACTTTAATATAGTAAACAATATAGATAAAAAAAGCAAGTGAACAGGTGATGACACATGGAAAATCAGGAGAGAATAAGAGCACTGAAATACGCGTTTCCCAGAACGGTGCCGGTGATGGCGGGATATCTGGTTCTGGGAGCCGCCTATGGAATCTTAATGAATATCAGCGGTTTTGGTATCTGGTGGGCTCTCGCCATCAGCGTGTTTGTCTACGCGGGAAGCTTACAGTATCTGGGAATTACATTTTTGACTGCAATGGTCAATCCTGTGTACGCGTTTTTTATGTCGCTGATGCTGAACGCCAGACATCTTTTTTACGGCCTTTCCATGCTGGACAAGTACCGGGATGCCGGGAGATTGAAGCCGTATCTGATCTTTGCACTGACGGATGAGACATTTTCCATTGTCTGCCATGAGGAGCCGCCGAAGAGTATTCCGAGATACTGGGTCTGTTTCTGGATCTCGATTCTCGATCAGTGCTACTGGGTGGCGGGAACCGTCGTCGGGGTGCTGTTGGGAAGTCTGATTACGTTTAACACCACAGGACTGGATTTCGCGCTGACTGCGTTGTTTGTCGTCATATTTGTGGACCAGTGGAAGTCGGGTCACGGTCATAAAGCCGCGCTGACCGGAGTGGCGGCATCGGCACTCTGTGTCGTAATATTCGGGCAGAGCGCATTTATCATACCGGCCATGATTCTGATTCTGGCCGCGATTACATGGGATTACAAAAAGAATGGAAAGGAGACCGGGGCATGAGCGGACATACCATACAGGGAATCGTGATAATCGTTGTGATGGCTGTGGCCACACTGCTCACGAGATTCCTTCCTTTTATACTCTTTCCGGCAGGGAAGAAAACTCCGAAATACATCAGTTTTCTGGGAACAACACTTCCCTATGCTACAATCGGGCTTTTGGTGGTATACTGTTTAAAAGGCGTTAATTTGGTTTTCTGGCCGCATGCGCTGCCGGAGATCCTATCAGTTGCAGCGATCGTGTTACTTCACATCTGGAAAGGAAATTCGCTTCTGAGCATCGGGGCGGGGACCGTGATCTACATGGTGCTGGTACAGGGAGTGTTCCGATGAACAAAAAATCAAAGATTGTAAAAACGTATGGGGCCGTTCATAAGAGACGGCTTCCGGTGATACTGGCGGTCGTGGCGGTTCTGGCGGTGGCAGGCGTCATCATAGGCATGAACATCTATGATGAATACCACACGTACCGCAGCAGCGAGGCGACAGAATTTGAGACGACGGCGGAGGAGCAGAACGGACTTTTACTGACCTCTGAGACGAAGACGCTGCTGGGAAAGGTCTATGCGGGTTTCACGATCCGGGATGCGGAAAATGGCGGCACCATCTATCAGTGTCCTGATCTGTACCTGGTGAAGGATTTAGCTTCCATCAGCTGGGGACCGGAGACAGACTCTGTTCTGCTGACACAAAAAGATGGAAGCAGCGTGACGTATGTGCGGACCGGGGACCGGTGGGAGAAAGCCGTTCAATAGCCTTCCGGAAGGGACCTCTGCTCCCTGAATTCCTTCGGTGAGAGACCGAACTCCTTTTTAAACGCCCGGTAAAAGCTTGTATAATCTGAAAAACCGTATTGATGGTACAACTCATTAAATGGAATCCCCGACAGGATTCCATTTTTGCTTGCCTGGAGACGTTTCTTCAGAATGTACTGATGCAGGGAGATGCCCATATTATCCTTAAACACATGGGAAATATGGTATTTGCTGGCATAGAAAAACGATGCCAGATGGTCAAGGGAGAGATCCTCGTCCAAATGGTTGTTGATATAATCGCAGACATTTAAATAGAGTACATTCTCATATACCGCGGGAACCTGGTGCAGGGAATCGTAGGTGATCCTGTTTAAATGGAGCAGGAAGGAACAGACCATCAAGTGGGCGGATGTCCCGCGAAACGGTTTGCTTCCTCTCATCTCCTCAATCATGTCCAGAAGACGTCCCTGAAGCTCCTGAAATGTAATGAAATCCGTGCGGAAATGGTACTGCTTCTTCTCCGCCACATGGCGGAAGCTGTAGGCGAAATCTTCAGATCTGGCCGTCAGCGCGTCATAATAGGGGCGGCTGATCCAGAGCACGAACCTGCGGTAATCCTGTCCGGTGGAATGAAAGATGGGGTGGTGCCTCGTCTCCGGAGGGATCATCAGATAGTCGCCGTACTGCAGCTCATACCGGTTTCCGTCCACTTCGTAGGTCACGTCCCCATTTAAGAAAAAATAGATCTCATAATAGGGATGCGTGTGATCCACAACATGATCCAGATCGATATCATTGTAAAAAAATACCTCAAATTCTCCTGAATTCATATATTGCCTGGCATTAAAGCCGGTAGACAGTTCTTTTTTCATCTCATAACCTCCAAAGCCGCTTCAGTTATATCCCATTATAATAGAGAACCGCAACTTTTGCAATGTGAACGGCAATTAAATCCATGGTATTCGAAACAGAATTTGTTATACTAAGACCATGAGGCAGAGGAACGACAGGCTGCCGGGAACGAAACCATTTTTTAATCCCAAGGAGGTTTATCATGAAATTATCATTCAGATGGTATGGAGACGATGACAAGGTAACGCTTAAGCAGATCCGACAGATTCCGGGCATGCATTCCATCGTGACGGCTGTGTACGACGTCCCGGTCGGAGAAGTATGGAGCCGGGAGAGCATCGCGAAGCTGAAAAAGGAAACTGAGGACGCCGGGCTGGCCTTCGAGGTAATCGAGAGCATTCCGGTTCACGAGGACATCAAGCTGGGAAAGCCATCGAGAGACCAGTATATCGCCAATTACTGTGAAAATATCCGCCGCGTTGCAGAAGCGGGCATCAAATGCATCTGTTACAATTTCATGCCGGTATTCGACTGGACAAGAACACAGCTGGACCATGAACTGGCTGACGGTTCCACCTCGCTTGTATATTATCAGGATCAGGTAGACAAGGTCAATCCTCTTGAGAGCGACAGCGATTTAACGCTTCCGGGCTGGGATTCCAGTTATACGAGAGACGGACTGAAACAGGTGGTATCCGAGTACAACGCCATGTCTGAGGATGACTTATGGAATCACTTAAAATACTTCCTGGAAGCCATCATTCCGGTAGCTGCGGAGTGTGATGTAAACATGGCGATTCATGAGGATGATCCATGCTGGAGCATCTTCGGCCTTCCGAGAATCATTACGTGTGAGGAGAATCTGGACCGTTTCTTAAAGCTTGTAGACGACAGACACAACGGAATTACCCTCTGTACCGGTTCTCTCGGCTGCTCCAATAAAAACGATGTGGTGAAGATGGCAGCCAAATACGCGGCTATGGGAAGAATCCATTTTGTACATGCGAGGAACGTGGCGGTTCTGGAAGATAATAAAGGCTTTGAAGAGAGAGCACACTTGTCAAGCTGTGGTTCCCTTGATATGTTTGCCATATTAAAGGCGCTTTATGACAATGGCTTCGACGGATATATGCGCCCGGATCACGGACGGATGATCTGGGGAGAGACGGGACGCGCAGGCTATGGTCTGTATGACAGAGCGCTGGGTGCAACGTATTTAAACGGACTGTGGGAAGCAATTGAGAAGATGAGCAAATAAAATTAAGAATAAAAAGAAAGAGGGAAATGACTTATGGGATTATCATTCGGAACGGATTTAACAGGAAAAGTTGCAGTGGTGACAGGAGCGGGCGGAGTATTATGCGGCATGTTTGCAAAGACTCTGGCTTTGGCAGGCGCAAAGGTTGCGGTTCTCGACTTAAATGAAGAGGCTGCCGGTAAGGTTGCGGACGACATCGTGGCAGCAGGCCATACGGCAAAGGCTTATAAGGCAAATGTTCTGGAACGCGAGAGCCTGGAAGAGGTTCACGCAAAGGTACTGGCTGAGCTGGGACCGTGTGACATACTGGTAAACGGTGCAGGCGGCAACAATCCGAAGGCACAGACAACGAAGGAGTATTTCGAGATGGGTGACATCGAGGCAGATACCATCTCCTTCTTCGACCTGGATCCGAAGGGTGTGGAATTTGTGTTTAACTTAAACTTCTTAGGAACCCTGCTTCCGACACAGATCTTTGCAAAAGATATGATCGGCAGAGAAGGCTGTAACATCTTAAACGTTTCCTCCATGAACGCATTTACCCCACTGACAAAGATCCCGGCCTACAGCGGTGCAAAGGCGGCTGTGAGCAACTTTACCCAGTGGCTGGCTGTTCATTTCTCCAGGGTGGGCATCCGTGTAAACGCCATGGCTCCGGGCTTCTTCGTGACGAAACAGAATGAGAAGCTTCTGTTTAATGATGACGGAACGCCTACAGCCAGAACAGCCAAGATCCTGGCGGCAACTCCGATGGGACGCTTCGGCGAGGCGGAAGAGTTAAACGGAACACTGCTGTTTTTGTTAAATAATGAGGCTGCGGGCTTTATTACAGGTGTGGTTATTCCGGTTGACGGCGGATTCTCCGCTTATTCAGGAGTATAAAACCATTTCGTACAGGACAGAAGAATCAAATCCCCCGAAAAGTGCGCGGAACGCCTTTCGGGGGATTTCGTGATTCCGGATCTTTATTTGTCATCCGCGCAGTTCTTCGCATGCGTGATGTAAGGATATAAGTCCTCATAAGCTTCTTTTTCCGCCTCTGTTTCCGGCAGGGCAGGGATGAGACCGGTGCAGTCCATGGTAGAACACGCCTGGATATCAACATCAAAATCATCGGGCTGGCTGACTGTGTTTTTATCTTTTTCCATAGATATCTCCTTTCGCAAACGTGACTGATATTAGTTTGAGGAGTTTTGTTATATTTATGCGCAGTATATAGAATATTCTGCTGCGGACGTCACAGACTTAAGAAAATAACGTTATATAATATGAGATCTCAAAATTATATGATATCAGGAAATTACGGAGGTAGCGTGCATGAAGATAGCGGTGTACGCAGACAATACGTCACAGCTGGATAATGCAAGAGCATATTTTGAAAAATGGAAAAGAAGAGGGGTTCTGATAAACGAAGACTATTTCTTATCCCCGGCTGACTTGTTAAGTGCCGTGGAGGAAAAAAATTATCATGCCATCATTGTCTACGCAGATGAGGACTGGACGGCAAAGGAGTGCAAATTTAAGCAGCTGAAGCAGAAGGAAAAGGACAGTTTAATTATTTATATCTGCGGAAGAAAAGATCAATGGAAAAAACTGGCCCGTGCAAAGTATACGGCCGTATTTAACGGACAGCCTATGGTTTACAACATGGATGATATCTGTTTTCTCGAATCCTATGACAGAAAGACCAGTTTAGTGCTGGGTAAGAAAAAGATAAGGGTAAAGGCCAGGCTCGATGTTGAAGAACAGCGGCTTTCCAGTTACCATTTTGTACGCATTAATCAGTATAATCTGATTAATATGCTGCAGATACGCAGTATGGAGGGGGATGAAATTCATATGGCAAACGGCGAGAAGCTGTATATCAGCAGCAGCCGCAGAAAATTATTTATGGAAAAGTACCGGAAGTTTGCCCAGGAAAATTTCAGTGTCGTATGATAGAAAATAAATGAAAACCGGGATCAGCCGGAGGAGACAGCGAAAGAGTTAAGCTGTATCTTCCAGATGATTCCGGTTTTCTGTATTTGCTGGGGCAATCGGAATTATTTGAATCAGATCATTCGTATGGTAAGGCCGTAAGTTTTGCTCTTTCCGGCTTCCAGCTTCTGAACATGGTTTTTATGTACGAATTCGTCGTCTTCTGTGGCATAGACACCGGAACCGTTCCACGGTTCAACACACAGGAACGGGGCTTCTGCCGGGTAAGGCGTCCAGAATGCAACCGTATCGAAACCTGGGAATCCGACTTCAATCCCATGACCGGAATCTTTATGGATTATAGATACTTTCCTGGATTTCAAGTCGTCAAAATATACGGCGTCGTCCTTGAACATCTCCCTCGTAAGCGGCAGCCTGCGGCTGTGGTCCAGACGGGGAATTCTGTGGGACGGGTCGAACTGCAGATTCTCCAGATCGTAGACCATGCTGGATACGGTTTCGTCCTCTTCAAATACGAGCTCATAATCGTTGAAGGAGGCACCTTCCTCCATCGGATAGTTAAATCCGGGGTGGGCACCGATGCAGTAGTATATGGTTCTGTCATCCGTGTTGGCAACGCGGTATTCCATGGAAAGCATGCCGTTTTCCATGACATAAGTTAAGGAGAGGGAAAAGGAGTAAGGATAAACGGCCTTCGTCTCTTCCGTATCGTGAATTTCAAATGTAACCGCAGTATCGGACTGCCTGGTAACCTGAAAATCCACGTCACGGCAGAAACCGTGTTTTTCGATACAGTAAGTCTTTCCCTCAATGATGGTTTTGTTGTTCCGGCAGTTGCCTACGATGGGGAACAAAAGCGGGGAGCAGCGGTTCCAGAATTTCGGATCCCTCTGCCAGATGGTTTCTTTTCCAGTGCTGTCCTTATAGGAGATTAACTGGGCGCCAATGCTGTCGATGACAGCGGATCCGTTGGAATCAAAGATCGTTACAAGCATAAGATTTACCTCTTTTCTTCTATATATTATTCATTATTTCTTATTGGTGGTGTCTTTTGACGCTGTCAGGTTCCTGGAAGGATGGTACTGACAGCAGCTTTCACGGCTGGCAAGATAATACGGCAGATTCATGCGGATAGGAAGGCGGTGGCCGCCCTCGATACGGTCAATCAGGATCTTCGCAGTCATCTGTCCCATCTCCTCCACCGGCATGTGAATGGTGGTCAGCATGGGGGACAGGTACTGGGCCGTATCGATATCATCAATGCTGATGATGGATACATCCTCCGGAATCCGGCAGCCGGTTTCCTGTATGGCCCTCATGGCTCCAATGGCCGTCACATCATTACTGCAGAAGAGTGCAGACACGTCCACGCCGCGGTCAATCAGCTGCCTGGCGCCGCGGTAGCCGCCTTCTGAGGACAGGGGGACGTTTGCCACGTATTCTTTTTTTAATGCAATCCCTCCTGTATTTAAGGCGGTGCAGTATCCGGTGTAGCGGTCCTCGTCCTGAGTCTCACCAATATATCCGATTCTGGTGTGTCCGAGGCCCATCAGGTGATTCACAGCGGTCAGAGAGGCCTGGTATCCGTCGCTGATGACCTGATCGTATTTGGCATCCAGAATATTGAGACCGGTGTAGGCAACGCAGTTAAAGTATTTTTTTAAAAAGCTCAGAGTCTGCTTGTCACACCGTCCCAGCACGACCACACCGTCTACATGGTTGTCCGTAATGAGGCGAAAGGTGTTGGGGTGATGAATGTCAATCGCTGTAAAAGAGTATTTGAGCACATAGTTATGCTTAAATGCCTCCTGCTCGATACTGCGTGCCAGCGTGGAAAAAAAGAGATCGGACTTGGAATCTTCGGTCCGGGCAAACAGGCACGCAATCGAGCGGGAGAGCGGTTCCGGAGATTCGGAGCCCCCCATCTTCAAATCGCGGGCCGTGCTGTTGGGGGTATATCCCGTGCGCCGTACAATCTCCCAGATGCGGTCCTGCACCTCTTTGCTGGCGGCATTTGTGCTGTTTTTATTGATAACCCGGGAAACCGTGGAGATGGATACGCCGGCTTCTCTGGCGATTTCTTTGAGTGTCATAAACCAGCCCCCTTTCCTTGCGTTTTGCATCCTTATTATAAATGCCAGTTTATCATAAGTATACACGAAAAACCGGCAAAATACCATAGGTGAATGGTCAAACGTTTGCGTGAAGTTTTATCTTTTCAGTTACGCAAACGTTTGACTAAATAAGAGGTGATAAATTTATACAATGTGTTATAATATACACATAAAAAAGATATGTGTATTGGGGAAAATCACAAAGAAAGGGGATTTACAAAATGTCTTTTGGTAATTCTGAAAACAAAAAGAAGAAGGACATCGTTGCCGCAATACCAAACTGGGGCTGGCTGCTTATATCGTTTTTGGTTGCCATCGCGCTCTGGTTCTGGCTGTCGGTCAATCCATCCACCGCAAGAAGCTTTCCGTTTCTGCCGGAGGTTGTCAAATCACTGAAAACCATGATTGAGAGGGGCGTTTTGTGGAACGACTTCTCCAGCAGTATGATTTCTGTTATTCTGGGATTTATCCTTGGCTTTGTTACGGCAGTGCCGATCGCGTTTCTGATGGCATGGTACCGTCCGGTACGCTACATCGTGGAACCGTGGATTCAGTTCATTCGTAATATTCCGCCTCTGGCATACGTACCGCTTGTTGTTATCGCTGCAGGCGTCGGCAGAAAGCCGCAGGTTATCGTTATCTGGATGGCTACTTTCTTAATTATGTGCGTCACGATTTATCAGGGCGTCCGCAACGTGGATGAGACACTGATCAAGGCCGCGCGGGTTCTGGGAGCAAAAGACAGAGATATCTTTGTAAAGGTTATTTTCCCGGCAACGACTCCGTTTATCATCACAGCAGTCCGTCTGGGCGTATCTGTCGCCCTCACAACACTGATTGCGGCTGAGTCGACAGGTGCCGTGGCAGGTCTTGGTATGAGAATTCGTTCTTTGAACAACAGCTTCGATGTTCCGCCGATGCTTCTTTATATTATCATCATCGGTATCATTGGAATTACAAGTGAAAAGATCATCAAATATCTGGAAAGGAAGTTCACGGGATGGCAGGAAACGAGAGAAATATAAAGGTTAAGATCGACCATGTGGAGAAAATCTATGAAGGCCGCAAGGGCCGTATGGTTGCGTTAAATGGAATTGACCTGGATATTATGGAGAACGAGTTTATCTGCGTGGTCGGTCCTTCCGGCTGCGGGAAATCTACCCTGCTGAATATTATTGCCGGCCTTCTTCCGGCAACCTCCGGCGCCGTCTATGTAGACGGCAAGAAGGTGGAGGGAACGGGAACGGAACGCGGCGTGGTTTTCCAGCAGTATGCCCTGTTCCCATGGCTGACCGTATTAAAAAATGTTATGTTCGGCCTTAAATTAAAGGGAATGAACGATGCACAGGCGAAGGAAATCGCCATGAAGTACATAAAGATGGTAGAACTGGAAGAATTCGTGGACGCATATCCGAAGGAGCTGTCAGGCGGCATGAAGCAGAGGGTGGCGATCGCCAGAGCGTATGCGGTACAGCCGGAAGTGCTTCTCATGGATGAACCCTTCGGAGCGCTGGATGCACAGACCAGAACCCAGCTTCAGTCAGAACTGACAAAGACGTGGCAGGAAGAGAAGAAGACGTGTTTCTTCATCACCCATGATGTGGAAGAGGCCGTCATTCTGGCAACCAAGGTTATTATCATGAGCGCGAGACCGGGCCGTATCAAGAAAATTGTGGATATCAATCTTCCATATCCGCGTACTCAGGAGATGAAGATGGAGCTTCCATTTCTGGATTTAAAGACTTATATCTGGGGCGAGGTTTATCAGGAATATCTGGAAGTGCGTAAATAAGGAAAATGGCAGTATTTGAAAACAGCAGTTTAAAAAATGTTTTATAAAAAACCATTAAAGGAGGAAAACATTATGAAGAAGGCATTACCATTAATTATGGCGGCTCTGGTAGCAGCATCACTGGCAGGCTGCGGAAGCAGCAAGACAGAAGCGACAACAGCGGCACCGGCGGAGACGACTACAGCGGCACAGGCAGAGACGACGAAGGAAGAGACAAAAGCAGAGGAGACAACAGAGGCGCCTACAGAAGCCAAGGCAGAACCGATTACCATGAATGTGGCATATATGCCTAACTACGGAAGCTTATGGTCCGTGATGACGGCAAAGGAAAAAGGCTATTTTGATGAGGAAGGCATTACCGTAAACCTTGTGGAATTCGCAGACGGTCCAACCATCATCGCAGCCATGGAATCCGGCAGCATCGATGTGGGATACATCGGTCAGGGCGCTCATAAGCTCTGTGTCAACGGCCAGGCGAAGATTTTTGCTCTGTCTCATATTTCCAACGGCGACGCTTTAATTGCCGGCCCTGGAATTACGAAAGTAGAAGACTTAAAGGGAAAGAAGGTTGCATACTCTTCCGGTACCTCCAGCGAGGACATTCTGGTGAACAGCCTGACAAAGGCCGGTATGACCATGGATGATATTACTGCTGTGGATATGGATGCATCCGGTATTGTTACTGCCATGATTTCCGGCGGCGTAGACGCATGCGCCACATGGTCTCCAAACAGCTTAAAGATTTTAGAGGAAGTGAAAGACTCCACAAAGCTCTGTGATAACTTAACGTTCTCCGACACTACGGTATCCCTTGCAAGCTGGATTGCAACACCAAAGTATGCGGAAGCAAATCAGGATAAGATCCTGCGTTTCACAAAGGCATTATTTAAGGCCATGGACTACGCGGCAGACGATCATTATGATGAGGTTGCCAAGTATGTTTCGACACAGACGGCCACTGATTACGACAGCGTTTATGCACAGCGCGGTGATGCGGACTGGCTGACAGGAAAAGAAGTCTCCGAGGGAGCGGCAGACGGTACCGTAGAAAATTACTATAAGATTCAGCAGGATAACTTTATCAATTCAGGCGTGGTCGAGAAGGAAGTTCCGGTAGCCGATTACGTTATGATCGATAACATGATAGAAGCAGGCAAATAAGAAGTAAACAGTAACTGTTAAAAGTAATACACAGGTGAAGAGAGTGTCCCGGAGATGGTATCTCCAATTCAGAGACACTCTCTTTTCTAAGGAGGTTAAAGATGAATCACGCATATTACCAGTACAACAAAGAACAGCTTTTGAAGAATCCGCGGCTCCCGCTGATCTGCATGCCGGATAATGCCACGGTATTTCAGGCGATGGCAAAGGAGATGTTCCAGGCGATCGAGGAGAACAACCAGGCCGGAAAGAAGACGGTATTTATCTGCCCGGTCGGCCCGGTCGGCCAGTACCCCTATTTCGTGGACATGGTCAACGAAAAGAATTTAAGTCTTAAGGATACCTGGTTTATCAATATGGATGAGTATCTGGACGACGATAAAAAATGGATTCCAGTGGATCACCCGTTAAGTTTCCATGGGTTCATGGAACGGACTGTCTATACGAAGATCAGGCCGGAATTAATTATGCCGGAAGAGCAGCGGGTATTCCCGGATCCTGACAATGTCAGCTATATTCCGGAGCTGATCGAGAAGCTGGGGGGTGTCGATATCGCATTCGGAGGCATCGGCATCAATGGCCATGTGGCGTTTAATGAGGCGGATCCTTCTCTTACACCGGAGGAATTTCTGTCGCAGAAAACGAGGGTTCTGGCTATCACACCGGAGACGAGGACGGCCAACGCTATCGGTGATTTCGGCGGAGCGCTGGAGGATATGCCGCATTACTGCGTGACGATCGGAATCTACGAGATTGCCCATGCGAGAAAAATCCGCCTGGGTGTATTCCGCAACTGGCACAGAGCGGTGGTGCGCCGTACGGCTTACGGAGAGCCTTCCACCGATTTTCCGGTGAGCTTACTCCAGAACCATCCGGATATTACGCTGACGCTGACGGACTATGTGGCGGCCCTGACAGACTGAAAAGGGAAGACGCGGTATAGGGAGCAGGAAGAAAAGCAGAAAAGAAGAAAAGCAGTGAAAGCAGAAACTGCACAGGAAAAGAGAGAGAGGATAAAGACAATGCCATTGATTCCATTAAGACCTCTGATGGAGGCGACGATAAAATACGGATTCGGCCAGGGCGCATTTAATGTAAATGCGGTAGCCCAGGCAAAAGCGGCTATTGAAGTGCACGAGATGTTTCGTTCACCGGCCATTTTACAGGGAGCAGATTTAGCAAATGGCTTTATGGGCGGCCGTACGGATTTCATGAACGCAACACTGGAAGACAAGAAGATCGGCGCAAAGAATATCGCGGACGCCGTAAAGAAATACGGAGCCGATTCTGAGATTCCAATTGTACTGCACTTAGATCACGGCCGCGATTTTGATTCCTGCGTGGCGGCGATTTCAGGAGGCTACACCTCTGTCATGATCGACGGCTCCTCACTGCCGTTTGACGAGAATGTGGAGCTGACAAGAGAAGTGGTAAAATATGCTCACGCCAGGGGCGTCAGTGTGGAAGGGGAACTGGGGGTTCTGGCCGGTGTGGAAGACCACGTATTCTCCGCTTCCTCTACCTATACGAATCCGTTAAAGGCAGTGGAGTTTTTCCGCAAGACCGGCGTGGATGCGCTTGCCATCTCCTACGGAACCATGCACGGCGCGTCCAAGGGAAAAGACGTGAAGCTGAGAAAGGAGATCGCCACGGCGATCAGAGAGTGCTTAAGCCACGAGGGTATTTTCGGTGCGCTTGTATCCCACGGTTCCTCTACGGTTCCGAAATATATTGTAGATGAGATCAATGCCCTGGGCGGAGAACTGACGAATACCTATGGCATCGCTGTTGAAGAACTGCAGGCAGCTATTCCCTGTGGGATCAACAAGATTAACGTGGATACCGATATCCGCCTGGCAGTTACCAGGAACATGAAGGAACTGTTTGTAAAATATCCGGAACTGCGTACCAGTGCGTCCATCGGTGAGATTTACGAGCTGCTGGAAGCGAAAAAGAGCCAGTTTGACCCGCGTGTCTTCCTTCCGCCGATTATGGATACGGTTATGAAGGGAACGATCCCGGATGAAGATGTGGCGGCTATCGTAAACTGCGTGGAACGCGGTGTGAAGGAAGTGGTAGGAACGCTGATCGTGCAGTTTGGCTCGTTCGGCAAGGCACCGCTGGTGGAGCAGGTGACTCTGGAAGAGATGATCGAGCGGTATAAGAAAATTTAACAGAAGCGTTATTTGGCCCGGCAGGAGGTCCCAGGAGGGATGGATGCCGGGCCTTTTTATCGTTGGCGATTTTAAAATGTGCTGATAGCACAGAATAAAATTTTCACCATAATTGAGAGAGAGACAGAAAATATGAGTATCATCAATTGACAAAAGTGTTGAAACAGTATAATATTTAATTAAATTAATTAAATAAAAGGTTTCATGATACTCAGGAGAAGGAGGAAAATCAATTGGTTGATTTAAGGGGAAATCCATTCTATCTGGATGAAGCAGGGGAACGATGGGTAGTGGAGACAGAGGCAGCTATGACACCTCATGAAAAGATATGCCAGCTCTTTGCAGATCCGCTGATGGGAAAAAGCAAAGAAGAGCTGATTCAATTTCTGGAGGCGTATCCGTTGTCAGCTATTCCATTCAGAGCTGCACTTTACGGTAATGAAGAAGCTCAGGATATTATGGCAGAACTGCAGGAACGAGCCAGGATTCCATATCTTTATGCAGGAAACTGCGAGTCCGGTCCCAATGGTGTACTGAGAGGAGGAACCCTGGTAGCTTCCGGGGCACAGGTTCGGGCCACGAGAGATCCCTATTATGCATATGAGGCAGGACGGATTACTGGAAGTGAGACAGCCGCAGTGGGGTATAACTGGACATTTGGTCCGGTGGGAGATATCTACGGTAACTGGAGAAACAGTTTGATTAATACGAGGGCTTATGGCAGTGATCCGCAGTTTGTCAGTGACTGCGTGGAAGCATATAACAGGGGGTGCATGGAGTATGGTGTAGTGCCGTGTCTGAAGCACTTCCCCGGCGATGGATGGGAGGAAAGGGACCAGCATCTGGCTATTTCAAACAACGGTCTGACGTGTGAAGAATGGGATAAGACATTTGGAAAAATCTATCAGACGGCGATCAATAATGGTGTATTGAGTATTATGGTAGCTCATTTTACGCTTCCGGCCTATCAGAAGAAGTTAAGTCCGCAGTTGGAGGAGCGGGATATGCAGCCAGCCTGTCTTTCCAGAGAGCTGGTAGAAGGGCTTCTGCGCGGCAGACTCGGATTCAATGGTCTGGTGGTGACTGATCAGACGAAAATGATGGGATATTATGGAATGAGCCGTTTTGATGCGCTTCCTTTATCGATTGCCTGCGGCTGTGATGTGATTCTGGGAATCAATGATGTGGAGGAAGATGTGGAGGCGATGAAAGCGGGGATAAGAGCAGGAATCGTGACAGAGAAGCGGCTTACAGATGCACTTTACCGGATTCTGGCCTGTAAGGCGGCTATTGGACTTCACAAAAGGAAAGAGAATGGCAGCTTTCATCCGGGGAAGGAGGCTTTGGCAAGAATTGGATGCAGAGAGCATCTGGAGACAGCGAGAAAGGCATCCCAGAGGGCTGTCACACTGGTTAAGAATACGAAGGGACAGATTCCGCTGTTGCCGGAGGTTTATAAAAAAATCGGTGTGTTTGTTCTGGCCGGGAATATAGGAAGTCTGAATTCTTCCTATGGTCAGGGTGTTCAGTCGGGAGGAAGCGATCAAATTACAGAACGGATTCTGTCTTCTTTAAAGAAATATGGCTATGAACCGGAGCTCATGGTATCTTCGGTAGATAAAGGGAAGATAGCAGAGTTTAAGAAAAGGTATGATGCGGTAATGATATTTGCAGATATTACCAGCTTTGCACAGACCAATTCTGTCAGGCTGCTGTGGCCGCATCCGATGTCGAGCTGCTATCCCTGGTATATACATGATGTTCCTACTGTATTTACCTCATTTAACTATACGAACCATCTCATCGACGTGGCGAGAGTACCGGCATTTATAAATGCATATAACGATACGCCGGAAACGGTGGATGAGACGATAAAACGCATTGCAGGCCTTGCTCCATTTGAAGGAAAATATGATGAGGATGTCTGGTGCGGTATGTGGGATACCCATTTTTAGAAAGTCCGACGAGGAAAAGGGGGGAATGTTTTGAATTTAATTATTGAAAATACCTATCAGAATCACGAGGTGTTTCAGTTTGCAGAAGAGGAGCTTAAGGATTATTGGAATAAAATGCAGAAGAAGAGTCATGCACTCAGAAAACCAGGAAGTTATCGACTAAGGCTGGAACTGACAGATGGAGGGAAATGCTGTCAAAAAATGCAGTATCCTGAAACGGCTCCGGACGGATATGTGATTCATACAGGAATTGGTGGAGGCGTTATAGCCGGGAATAATCCCGTCAGTGTGCTGATTGGCGTTTACGCCTGGCTTCAGTCTGCCGGCTGCCATTTCCTGCGTCCGGGGAAGAAGTACGAGATCATCGAACCGCTGACAGATATAGATGCGCTATCAATGACGGAAAAAAAGACGGCCTCTTTCCAACATCGGGGAGTCTGCATCGAGGGTGCTAATTCGCTGGAGAATATTCTGGACTTTATTGACTGGCTGCCGAAAATGGGATATAATTCATTTTTTCTTCAGTTTAAGCTTCCCTATACTTTTATGGCCAGATGGTATCATCATGAAAATAATCCGCTCATTCCGGAGGAAGTGTTTGACATAAAGCAGGCAGAAGTGTATACGAAAATGGCATGCAAGGAGATGAAACGCCGGGGACTGAGGCTTCATCAGGCGGGACATGGCTGGACTGGAGATGTAATCGGCTATCCTTCCGTGGAATGGAAGCCGTCTTCACGGAAGCCAACCAGGGAAGAAACTGGACTTATGGCAGAACTGAACGGAAAACGTGCATTGTTTCATGGTATCCCGATGAATACAAATCTCTGCTATTCCAGTGAAATCGTTATCAGGGAATTTACCGATGCAATCGTCCGTTATGCGGTCCAGAACCCGGATATTGATTATCTCCATGTATGGCTGGCAGATGAGTACAATAATGTTTGTGAGTGTAATTCCTGCAGGAAGGAGCTTCTTTCTGACCAGTATGTCAGAATATTAAATATGGCAGACCGAAAGCTTACCGAGGTGGGAAGCAGCATGCGGATCGTATTTCTGCTGTATCAGGAGCTTTTATGGCCTCCTGAAAAGGAACGCTTTCAGAATCCGGACCGTTTTGTGCTGATGTTTGCACCAATCAGCCGTACCTTTGAGGAGTCTTACCACATCAGCCGGGAATATGAAGCTATTCCGCCATACAGGAGAAATGAGATTCGGCTGCCTGTGGACTTAAATGAGAATATGGCTTTTCTGCGCGCATGGCAGGAAGTATTTCATGGAGACAGCTTTGTCTATGACTATCCGCTTGGCCGGGCTCATTATGGAGATTTCGGTTATATCGGACTGGCGGAAGTTATTGGCCAGGATATTGAGCATCTGGAGGACATGGGCCTAAACGGGTATATCAGCTGCCAGGAACTTCGGGCGGCGCTTCCGAATGCTTTGCCCAACTATATTATGGGAAAGAAACTGTTTGATTCATCTCTCTCGGAGGAACAATTGGAAGAAGAGTATTTCTCGGCAGCGTATGGAGGTGGGTACAGACAGGTGAGAGAATACCTAAAAAAGATATCTGTCTTGTGCAGTTGTGATTACTTTAATGGAAAAGGACCGCGGCAAAATAAGGCAGTAGCTGAACAGATGGCTGCTCTTGAAAAACTGGTACAGGAGTTTCTTCCGGTTATCCGGGAAAATGTCGAAAGCTGCGGTAAGGACAACCTGAGTTATTGGACTCTGTTAGAATTTCATTCGGAATATGTCAGACGCCTGGGGAAGGCTCTGCATGATCTGGCATCAGGAGAATGGGAAGAGGCAAAGCACTGCTGGTCAGAATTTTGTACCTTCCTGCAGCAAAATGAGTTACAATTTCAGGATTGTGTAGATGGATATCGCGTGATAGAGGTGGGAAAGAACTATACGGGATTTGGAGTGAAAGAAGGACCGGAACAGAACGTGACGGGAGATGGGGATAAAACAGTTTAAAAGTCATTCACGGCATGGCCGAAATATCTTATAGAAGTAGATTCTATGAGGTGTTTCGGCCTTTCTTTGTAAGAAATATATATAAATGAAAAAATATATTGACAAATAATAGGCATAATGATATTATTTAATTAAATTAAAAAACTAATTATAACCGTGAGAAATTTTATCTGTGAGGTGGATTATGAAAGCAAAAACGGAGAATATGGGAGTGGCTGCTGTTACAAAACGGAATAAACGCCGGGAGAAGCTGATCTTAAACGGCTGGTGCTGGCTGTTTATGTCAATGTCGCTTATTTTTTATATCCTGTTTCAGGGATATCCCATCATCTGCAGCATCCAGTACTCGTTTCTGGACTGGTCAGGTTTGACGAATCATGCGGCTTTTATTGGACTTCAGAACTATGTCGAACTGATTCATGATGAACTGTTTTGGAATGCCTTTTTCAACAGCTTTAAATATACGATCATGATCGTTCCGTTAGAGCTGGCAGTGTCACTGTTCCTGGCATATATGCTGAACAACGAGGCTTTGAAAGGAAGGACGGTTTACCGGACCATGTATTTTATACCGGTTGTCACCACAGCATCGGTCGTCGGTATCATCATGATCTTCCTGTTGGGTGTACAGGGACCGGTTAACCATTTACTGGTCACGCTTCATCTGATTAAGGCGCCGATCAATTTTCTGGGAAATGCAAAATACGCCATGCCGACGCTGGTTCTTATCTCTCTCTGGAAAGACTGCGGTACTTACATGATCTACTGGCTGGCTGGACTTCAGGGCGTTTCGAAGGACGTGTACGAGGCGGCTACCGTAGACGGAGCTACCCGATTCCAGACATTTATCCATATCGTCCTTCCGCTTATCGCACCGGTCGGTGGAATCATCGCAATCCTGTGCGCGATCAATTCCCTGAAGGTATTCGATATTGTCAAGACGATGACAGAAGGCGGTCCCTTCTATGCGACCGATGTGATTGCCACTTACGTTTACCGCTCGGCATTCTCCAGTGAGATTGGAATGCCGAGACTGGGATATGCCAGTGCAGCGGCAATTCTGTTTGGAATTGCGGTGATTGTGATCGGTGTTGTGTTAAATATCATCAAGGCGCGTTTAAACAGCAGGCGCGTATAGATATCAGAAAATCAGGAGGTAAAGATGAACAGAGATAAGGCAAAGAGACAGGTGAAGACACTGCTGAATCACGGATTGCTGCTGATAATCGGTCTGGCATGGATTTATCCGTTTTTGTGGATGATATCTGCGTCCTTTAAGGACCAGAACGAATTTTTTAAAAATAAATTAGGACTGATTCCACAGAATCCTACTTTTGACAATGTAACCAGGATCTGGGAGAAGGCACATTTCAATACATATTTTATTAACACGGTAATTGTAACATTTTTTGCGGTATTCCTCGTACTGATTATGACCATGCTTGCAGGGTATGCGATGGGAAGATATAACTTTGTGGGCAAGAAAGTGGTGATGATGGTTTTCATGAGCAGTATTGCGATACCGCTGGTCAGTACAATCATACCGACTTACGAGGTAATCAAGAGTATGAAACTGGTCGGTACCAAGCTGGGGCTTATTCTGGCGCAGGCAGGAGGTGCCCACGTAATTTTTCTTCTTTTGTTTTCCAGCTTTTTTGAGCAGATTCCCGGAGAACTGGAAGAGGCGGCGAAGGTGGATGGCTGTAATTTCTTTCGGACCTTCTTTAATATTATGATGCCGCTGACGAAGCCGATTGCAACTACCGTAGTTATCATGGAGACGATCTGGGCATGGAATGCCTTTATGCTTCCATTGGTACTGACACTGAACAATCCGTCTTCGCGAACTCTGGCAGTTGGATTGTATGCGTTTAAGGGAGAAAATACTGTTGACTGGACCGGAATTGCTGCGGGCGGTGTGATTGCGGTAATCCCCATAATTCTATTGTTCATTTGTCTGCAAAGGTACTTTGTGGAAGGTATTGCAGGAGCGGTTAAGAGTTGAGTGTTCATAACAAGGAGGAATAAGATGAGGCTTGGTTTTATGACGAACATCCTTGTGAAAAAGGGGATGGTACATTTAGATGAAATTGCGGACTGGGCAGCGGAACAGGGATTCGAAGACCTTGAAGTAGGTCCTACAGTTCCAATGGAGAGAGAACTTTTTGAACGTGTTCTGGAAAAGGGAAAAGTAACGATTACATCGCTAACCTACTGCAGAAATTTTCTTAGTACGGACAGCGAGGAGGCCAAAGCGCATCTTGCGGAATTGAAAAAGAGGATCGCATTTGCTGGAGATCTCGGAATAGAAAAAATCGTAACTTCTACGGGAATTAATAAGACTCTGGAGGAAGGAATTTATGATAAGGCAGATTCGATCCGCAGGACACCGGCCCGAAGTCTGGATCAGTTTGTTCAGACCTTTGATCCTATTGTGGAATACGCGGAGAAGAAAAATGTAAAGCTGGCATTTGAAAACTGCCCGCTCATGGGGAATATCGCCATTTCACCGGTGATGTGGAGAGAGATATTGAAAAGGCTGGACAGCAGTAAAGTGGGGCTGGCCTATGACCCCTCTCATCTGATATGGCAGTTTATTGATCCGTATGCCCCGCTGACGGAATTTGGAGACAAGATTTTTCATGTTCATGCAAAGGATACGGAGATTAAAGAAGAGCGTCTGAAGGAATGCGGGATTTTGACAGACTTTAGCTGGTGGAATTACCGGATACCGGGCCATGGACTTCTGGATTGGAGTAAGCTGACTGGGGAACTTAAGAAGGCTGGATATCAGGGAACCGTCAGCATTGAACATGAGGACCCGGATTACGAGGACTCTCTGGAGCTGGTAGAAAACGGGCTGATACTTGGAAAAGAATATTTGAAGACATTTATTTGAGAAGGTTGAAAGGAGAAATACAATGGTAAGAGTAGGGATTGTAGGTGTTGGAAATACAATTGGGATTGCAGGCAATCATATTGACGGGTATTTAAGGGTGCCGGAGGCGAAGATCACAGCAGTTTACGATATTATCAGGGAGAGGTCAGCCGCTTACATAGAAAAATATGGACTGAAAGGGGCAAAAGCATGTGAAAGTTATGAAGAACTTCTGGATATGGTGGATGCGGTCAGTATCTGCACCCCCAATGCCTCTCATATTGAATTGACAGTTCAGGCGTTGAAAGCAGGAAAGCATGTGCTGTGCGAGAAACCGTTTGGAGTCGATGCCGAAGAGTGTCAGAAGGCGCTGAATTATGCGGAAATGTCTGGTAAAATCTGCATGATCGGGCTCTGTTACCGTGGAATTCCAGGGTATATGTATTTGAAAAAGCTGATAGATGATGGTGAGCTCGGAAAAATATTTTATATTCGCCAGTCTCTTGGCGGAAACCGTATTGCCAATCCCCAGGTTAAACTGGAATGGAGGATGCAGAAGGCGCTGTCGGGACCAGGAGCTATGGCAGACTTCGGAAGTCATATGCTGGATATTGGCGATATGCTGATCCGAGACACGGCAGGACCAATCACCGAAGTACAGTGCATGAGCGGTATTATGGTAGGGGAACGCGACCGGGTACACGGGAACGGCAGGGGAAGTGTAGATAATGATGATGTAGCTGTGTTTTCAGCCAGAACGCGAGACGGTGTTCTTCTTTCCTATACGGCCAGCAGAATTGGAAGCAGACATACCGTGGAAGTATACGGCAGCGGCGGAAACGCGGTGTTTGATGGAGCAGATCATTTCTCGCTGCAGATTCAGAAGAAGGATCCTGAGGGTGGATACTTCAGCGCACCGGAGTGTGTGAAGGTGCCGGAAGAGATGTATCTGATCAATGAAAATGTTCCGAGAACAACGTTTGCAATCAATTTTTATTTTGAAGTAAAACAGTTTATTGAAGCGATTGAAAAGGGAACACCGATAGACACAGACTTCCAGAGAGGCGTCTATATTCAGAAACTAATTGATGCGTTGCAGGAATCTTCAGACTGCGGATGCAGTGTCCCCATTGATTTTGAATAGACCAGGAGGAATTTTAAGATGAAAACAGGCTGTCATGCCGTCCTGTTTACCGACAGGATAGCAAAGGAAACGGAAGAAGTTTTAAAGGAGTTTGAGAAAACCGGCTGCCAGGGTGTTGAGATCGGCGCCCGCTTCTTTGGAGTCGAGAAGAGCAGCTATTTAAAAGAACTGCTGGATAAATACAATCTGCAGTTAGCCGGACTTCATGTCTCTGCGCTGTGGACCGACTTACTGGATGATCCTCAGAAAGTAGAGGAGGCAATAGAAAAGGCAGTGGAGTTTCTGCAGGTAATGCCGAATAAAAATATTATTTTTACCGGCATGGCTCAGAATGATCCATCGCATCATCCAGAAGAACCGGTTGACCCAAGACTGGCTGATCCGGCGGCAGCAGAGAAAATGGCAGAAAAACTGAACAAGATCGCGGGTAAGGCAAGGTTAAAAGGGGTTTCAGTCAACTATCATAATCATTGTTGGGAATTTGACCATGATGGCCTGCTGTTTATGACACTGATCGATGCTGCTCCGGAGGTGCGATTCGCACTGGACACTGGCTGGGCGGCCGGCAGCGGATGGGATCCTGCGGATTTGATAGAGAAGTATCCGGACAGAATTTCTTACGTGCATTTACGAGATTATAAGAAAGAAGAGATGGAAAAATGCAGAACATTTGCTGAGAAGCAGGAGAGTTATGTAGATCTGGGCAAAGGAGATATGGATTATGAGAGGCTCCTGGCTGTGATTAAGAAGAATTTCGGCAGCAATGGCTGGGCGGTCATTGAATATGAAAAAGGAAAGGTAGACTTTGAACGGTATACGAACGCAGTTGCGTATGTTCGGGAAATTCTTGGGTAGGTGATCAATATGGTGCATTTGGAATTCTATGACGGAAGCGGGCAGACGGCTAATGACGAACTAAGCGAATATATGAGACAGAAGGAAGAAATCCTGATCAGAGCGCAGGCAGGAGAAGAGCAGTATCGTGACAGTCTCGGCTGGCTGGCTGTAGATGAATGGGCAGGAGAAGAGCGGATTGCTGAGATCGAGACTTTCGCAAAACGGGTCCGGGAGGATGGGGATATCCTCGTAATAATCGGAATCGGGGGTTCCAATCAGGCGGCCAGGGCAGTGATCGAAGCGCTGCCGGGTCATGGAAAAGTGAAAGTCCTGTATGCCGGAAACAATATATCTTCTGCATATATAAATCATATTTTAGAGCAGTTGGACGGTAAGTCCGTCTATATCAATATAATTGCCAAGAATTTTGAGACAATGGAACCGGGAATTGGTTTTCGGATTCTCAGGCAGTACCTGAAAAAACGTTATGGAGCGGGATACAGCAGCAGGGTATTTGCAACAGGGACGAGAGGCAGTGAATTGCAGGAACTGTGTGTGACTCACGGATATACATTTCTCGACTTTCCGGAAGATATTGGAGGCAGATATTCCGCCCTGTGCAATGTAGGACTGTTCCCGGCCGCGGTGGCAGGAATTGATATTCGTGCCATGGTGTCTGGCGCAAGAGATATGGAGAAGAATTTAAGAACAACGGCAGGTGAGAAAAATGACGCTTTCCGTTATGCCGCGATACGTAATGTTCTGTACCAGAAAGGGTTTCGCATGGAGATGCTGGCCTCCTTTGAGCCGAGGTATCAGTATTTCAATGGCTGGTGGACCCAACTGTTTGCAGAGAGTGAGGGAAAAGATGGAAAAGGGCTGTATCCGGTAGCTGTAAAATATTCGGAAGATCTGCATTCAATTGGCCAGTTCGTTCAGGAAGGGAGCCCTGTGCTGTTTGAGACATTTCTGGATATTGAAAAACCGGATGCAGAGGTGATTCTTGAAGCGGACGATGTGGATGATGGCTTCGATTACTTAAACGGCACAGATTTGAGGGCAGTGAACAGCGCTGCGTTTTCAGCGACATTTCAGGCTCACAGTGAGCGGCTTCCATGTGTCAGACTGAGGATTGAAGAATTGAATGAATACAGCTTTGGACAATTGTTTTACTTTTTTGAATTTGCATGCTATCTTTCCGGAAGCATGCTGGGGGTAAATCCATTTAACCAGCCGGGAGTGGAGAACTACAAGGGCTACATGTTTAAAGCACTTGGAAAACATAAATAAAGCCTGCAAATAAAAAGTCAATAGGAAAATGAAAAATTTTCAAAATTTATTGTTGATTGAATTTCAGGTACAACAAATAGACCACCGTTATCCGCTGGTCTGAAAGGATGTGGTATCCCTTATTCT
>NZ_JANFYJ010000280.1:0-306 GCF_024460495.1 Hungatella sp. SL.1.14
AGCTGATCAGATGCACCCATCGGCTCAGCGATTATATTGGATTCCATTATGACCTGGAGATACTTTTCAAACATTCTGATAGTGTGTGAACGATGAGCTGATCCGGAACTGCTGGCTTTGATCTGATTCGGGCAATCCGGGAGTATATCTATCCATGATGTGACAGTTTCTGCCGAGTGTTCCAGATGGTTAAGTTCCAGGAACATGAAATACCATGTGAAATCATTGCGATAAACAGCTTTTGATGATTTCATGTATTTCCAATCGTCCAAAGCGTCTAGATATTCATCAGCTTTAAGAGCGAGA
>NZ_JANFYJ010000281.1:0-305 GCF_024460495.1 Hungatella sp. SL.1.14
CACAAAATTCATCTCTGAAACTCCCAGCCGCTCAAACAAAAGACTGGCCATATGATTCACCGACAGACATGCCGCCACGGAACCAGCAAACGTTCCGCCAATGGAGGCCGGCAGAAAACTTATGGCGATTTGTTCCATCAGCTGTCTGTCCGTGTAGCCCAGAGCCTTGTAGATACCGAATTCCCCTCTCCTTTATTGATTCGATTCTTCCCACCCTGGGAATGCATTTTACGGCTGCTTGATTTTACGCTTCTTGATTTTACGCTTCTTGATATTCGAATCCGGTATGGGTTGTCACCTTAAAA
>NZ_JANFYJ010000282.1:0-305 GCF_024460495.1 Hungatella sp. SL.1.14
GTCTACATGAGCGACGAGGATTTATACACCTGGAAGCCCAGCGGCAAAACTCTTTCTGAGTTTCTCGCACATAACCTTTGCTGGAATTTAAACGATTGCAAAGAATTAGCAACTCGATATGGATCTGCCCGGATTTAAGAAAGATGAGATCACCGTTAATCTTCGTGACGGCTATGTAACCATCTCCGCCGAACGTCGGCGCGGCCCCACACCCAAAGCCGGGAAAGAACCTCCTTTATACCAATGGCCGGATCTCGTAGTCTTCCATATTCACTTCTTTAAATTTCGATCTCTGGAACCGGTCC
>NZ_JANFYJ010000283.1:0-305 GCF_024460495.1 Hungatella sp. SL.1.14
AATAGAAAATGGAGGTAACAGATTGAAGAAACAGGACAGCAATGCAAAAATTAAGAAGACATGAAGGTACATGCACCGAACAAGAATTATACGGGGGTCTCGGCCAGCGTAGCGTTCTGTAATGGCGTGGGCGAGACTGAGGATCCGTATCTGTTGGAGTGGTTTAAGAGCCATGGCTACGAGCTTGAAGAGCCGCCAAAGGAAGAAACAGAAGAGGATCCAGAAAAGAAACAGGCGGCAAGCAAGAAAGCCGGTGAGTAGTATGGCTTACGAACCATATGTAACACCGGATTATTATTTTGACG
>NZ_JANFYJ010000284.1:0-305 GCF_024460495.1 Hungatella sp. SL.1.14
CACATCCTCTTTAACGCCTGGGATAGAACTGAATTCATGCAAAACGCCGTCGATTTTTACCTGACTGACTGCGGCTCCTGGTAAAGAAGAAAGCATGATTCTTCTCAAGGAATTGCCTAAAGTCGTACCGTAACCTCTTTCAAGCGGTTCAACTACAAACTTGCCATATTTCTTGTCCTCAGAGATTTCAGCAATAATAAAAAGTTAGGAAATAATTCCTAACTTTTGTTGACAATGGAATAAAACAGGATTAAAATGTATATAATAGCAGAAAGAAAGGAGTGACAGAATGACAAAAATTAACC
>NZ_JANFYJ010000285.1:0-305 GCF_024460495.1 Hungatella sp. SL.1.14
GCTTAAAGGCCGCTGTCATCGATCCGCTTTTCGACAGCGAATACCGAAAGATCATCGGCCTCTACATGTTCTGGAATCTGGCGCTGCAGGTAGCCGGACCATTTTTCAGTGTATACATAGTAACAGGGCTTTCTCTGGACTACACCTATATCACCTTCCTTGGACTGATCGCCTCCTCCGTCCGCGTGGTGGCGGCCTGTTTCTGGGGGTATCTGGGAAAATATCGGACGGGTAGAGCGGATCCGGGGTATGATTATTGTATACATGGGGAAAGTCCGCGCGTATCTGCTTCCTGATTCCATCAC
>NZ_JANFYJ010000286.1:0-305 GCF_024460495.1 Hungatella sp. SL.1.14
GAATCTTGTATCCCTTCCGGACGATTGGCCGGGAGGGATATTTTATGTTACAGATGTTACAGATAAAACAACTGACGATGACACATAAAAAGGATTTGAGGGTAATTGTAAAGGATTTCAGCTTGGTCTTAAATCCCGGAGACAAAGCGGTTTTGATCGGGGAAGAGGGAAATGGAAAGGGTACGCTTCTAAAATGGATTTATAATCCTGAACTGATTGAGGGGTATACGGAGACGCAGGGCGAACGAATCTGTACAGGGGAACACCCGGGCTATCTGCCCCAGGAGCTGCCGGCAGAGGAAAAG
>NZ_JANFYJ010000287.1:0-305 GCF_024460495.1 Hungatella sp. SL.1.14
AAGGAAACTGGTTTCAGCAGTATTTGATTTACTTAGAGGCAGAAGAAGCCGTAGAAGCAGAAAAATCCGTAGACAGACGATTTGCGGAAAATCCGGCGCCGCGGATTCTTATCCGGTATCCGGAATACATTGAGGCGGCTATCGCCCGGCTTACCCCGGCGGTAAAGAAGACGGCCGGTGAAGGAGTCAATATCCGCTGGCTCTGTGCCCGTCTTCTGGATTCCAACGAAAATCTGATGGAGGCCGTCCGCATATATCTCACACCGGTGGCAGAATCGGAGGAAGTCTCCTCCCTTCTGATGGAA
>NZ_JANFYJ010000288.1:0-305 GCF_024460495.1 Hungatella sp. SL.1.14
CATAGGAAATCATCTGTATGTTGATGTTTTCATTCGTATAGGGGCTCAGCCAGATGGCCCTGCCGTTTTTAACCGGGATATAGGACCAGCCTACGTGCTCGACGTCGGTAGGGCAGTATCTGGAGAAATCGGTGGGAACCAGCTTCTGGAAGGTTCCGTTTAAATTGGTTTTACTCCAGAACACCCCTGAGGTCGGCGGAGTAAAATCAGGATTATAGCGGACGTATACCGCCACCGCGCCTTCTGTGTTGTTGGCCGCATTGACGGCGACAGACTCTATCTGCTCCGTAAATGCCTTTCGTGTG
>NZ_JANFYJ010000289.1:0-305 GCF_024460495.1 Hungatella sp. SL.1.14
AGGCTGGCAGAGGAAAAGGTGCTTCGGATCGGGTGTGCGCCAGATACATTTTTAGGAGGCGGGTACCAGACCTGCCGTAAATTGATTGATGATGGATACATAGGAAAGCCCATCAGCGTGCACGCATTTCTGGCGCGCAATGTCTGGCCGGATGGCGCCAGAAACGACGTTAAGCTGGAAAATGGAGGAACGCTGCCCTTTGACATGGCGGCCTACTATATTCACGCTATGGTTCAATTATTCGGACCAGTTCAGACGGTGGCGGGATTCGCGGACTCGTACCCGTTTGAACTGAGAAATCCCTA
>NZ_JANFYJ010000029.1:0-90232 GCF_024460495.1 Hungatella sp. SL.1.14
CCATATCCAGCTTCCTTCAGATTCCACCTCACGATGGACACCCTTGCCTTCGGCTATATCCTTCCCACCACCGGGCGGATTCCGGACTTGCACCGGTTAGAAACGTGCGCCGCCGGGCGCACCAAAAAACAGGTAACTGATGAAATCATCTCTTCTTTTCATCAGTTACCTGTTTCTATTATCTTTTAGTTTCTATTATCTTTTCCATTCAGCAATACATACCGTTCTTAGTACAGCTTCGCTCCTGCAGGAATCCTGTCATCCACCATCAGAAGATTCAGTCCCTCATGACCATCTTCCTCATGTACCGCTGAAATCAGCATACCTTCGGAATCAATGCCCATCATCTTTCTCGGCGGCAGATTAACAATGGCAATCGCCGTCCTGCCAATCAGCTCTTCCGGTTCGTAATACTCATGAATCCCGCTTAAAATCGTGCGTTTCCGGTCTGTTCCATCGTTCAAGGTAAACTTTAAGAGCTTCTTGGACTTCGGCACCACCTCACAGGCTTCGATCTTTACAGCCCTGTAATCGGACTTGGCAAAGGTATCAAAATCAATCATTTCTTCAAACAACGGTTCAATCTTCACATTGGAAAAATCAATCTTTTCAACAGGCTTTTCCTCTGTTTTCACTTCAGCCGCAGCTGCCTTTTCCGCCTTTTTCCCACTCTCAGAACCGCCCAGGCTCTTCATCGTCGGGAACAGCAGCACATCACGGATTGCATAGGAATCCGTCAGCAGCATTACAAAACGGTCGATTCCGATTCCGATTCCGCCTGTCGGAGGCATACCGATCATCAGAGCATTTAAGAAGTCCTCATCCATGGAGTTGGCTTCCTCATCGCCTGCGGCCTTTAACACTTCCTGCGCCTCAAAGCGGACTCTCTGGTCAATCGGATCGTTTAACTCGGAGTAAGCGTTGGCCATCTCACGCTTCGTGATAAACAGCTCGAAACGCTCCGTATAGTCAGGATCATCCGGCTTTCTCTTGGTCAGCGGGGAAATCTCCACCGGGTGGTCCATGATAAAGGTCGGCTGTACCAGATGTTCTTCCACAAACTCTTCAAACAGCATGCTTAAGATGTCGCCCTTCTTATGACGCGCTTCATACTGGATGTGGTACTGGTCTGCCAGCGCCTTTGCCTCTTCGTCTGTATGAATCTCCGTAAAATCAATTCCCTTATATTTCTTCAGCGCATCGACCATGGTAATACGCTCAAACGGCTTCGATAAATCGATTTCCACGCCGTCGTATGTCACGACTGCGGTTCCCAGTACCTTTAAGGCAACGGAACGGAACAGATCCTCGACCAGGTCCATCATACCGTGGTAATCCGTGTAGGCCTGATATAATTCCATTAAAGTAAATTCCGGATTGTGACGGGTATCCACACCCTCGTTGCGGAATACGCGGCCGATCTCATAGACTCTCTCCAGGCCGCCTACAATCAGTCTCTTCAGATACAGCTCCAGAGAAATTCTGAGTTTCACATCCTCGTCCAGCGCATTGTAATGAGTCTCAAACGGTCTTGCAGCCGCACCGCCTGCATTGGCGACCAGCATCGGGGTCTCCACCTCCATGAAGCCCTGATCGTCTAAATGATCACGGATCGCCTTGATAATCTGGGAGCGCTTCACGAAGGTGTCACGTACTTCCGGATTCATAACCAGATCCACGTAACGCTGTCTGTAGCGGAGGTCTGTGTTGGTCAGGCCGTGGAACTTCTCGGGAAGAATCTGCAGGCTCTTGGTAAGCAGAACCACGCTTGTGGCATGGATCGAAATCTCACCGGTCTTCGTGGTAAATGCGGTTCCCTTAATGCCGACAATATCGCCGATATCCAGCTTCTTGAAATCTTTATAGGACTCCTCGCCGATGCTGTCTCTGGCTACGTAGGTCTGGATGTTCCCTTTTAAATCCTGGACGTTGCAGAAGGAGGCCTTTCCCATCACACGCTTGGACATCATACGTCCTGCTACGGAAACTTCCTTTCCTTCCCATTCCTCATAATGCTCCTTAATATCACTGCTGTGTACCGTTACATCATACTTTGTAATCTTAAACGGATCCTTTCCCGCTTCCTGAAGCTCCGCCAGCTTATCGCGGCGCACCTTCAGCAGCTGGTTTAAATCCTCTTCCTTAACCTGGTTCTGGTTCTGCTGTTCTGCCACTTATATACACTCCTTTGTGAACTTGACTTTTCGATTTATGATACTCTCTGGATCTCCAGCACCTTGTACTGGATCACACCGGCCTGGGTTTCTACATCTACGACATCACCGGCTTTTTTGCCCATCAGTGCCTGGCCTACCGGCGACTCGTTGGAAATCTTGTTCTGAAGGCTGTTCGCCTCTGTGGAACCCACGATCTTGAACTCCATCTCCTCGTCCTCATCCACGTCGTAAACCTTTACCTTACAGCCAATGTTAATCTTATCCAAATCAATCTCGTCTTCCACGACAACTTCCGCGTTCTTCAGCAGCTTCTCAAGCTCTTCGATTCGAAGCTCGATGTCTCTCTGCTCATCTTTCGCAGCGTCATACTCTGCATTCTCCGATAAGTCGCCCTGCTCCCTGGCTTCCTTAATCTTCTGGGCAACTTCTTTTCGTTTGACTACTTTTAAGTTCTGAAGCTCATCCTCATATCTCTTAAGGCCTTCATATGTTAATATATTTTTCTTATCTGCCATGGTTTTACTTCCTCCTGGTTTATTTCTCGCTCTTTCGCATTCAAAGTATTATATCTTAAACGTCCCGGATTGTCAAGAATTCCGCCTATTTTCCCTTGCAAATGGCAAGCGTTTCATCCTCCGCTTCCAGGACAAACCGCAGATACGTCCTGTCATCGAAGCTGTGAAATCCCGGGGCTATTCCTTTCGGTCCTTTAAACCGGAACATGCACATGGGATCCGTCTCCTTCACCTCCCGGATGACGGCTTCACTCTCCGCAAGGCTCCCGAAAAGTTCCGGATATCCGTCGCTCGCCAGCACCACTTCTTCTCCGGGCCGAACCGGATATACCCGGGTGTGTTCTTCATGGATCGGAAACCCATCCAGCACATCGTAGGAATATTCCCCGTCACCATTGGCAAAACGGCACTCTCCCACCAGAAGCGGCATAATGTACTCACGCCCCGTATCATGCTCCGCCAGCTCCTCAAGCGTCTTTCCGGCAGCCAGTTCCAGCTGGTTATAAGCCGACCTGACGCCCGCAGTCAGTTCATCCATCACCGTCGTTTTCCGATAAAGCCTGCCGCCGATCATACACTGACAATCCCCAAAGCACCAGACCTCCCGGCGCATACGGCTGTATACAACAAGAACGGCCTGAGGACGCTCCTCTCTCATCCGTTCCAGAAGCTCCGGATGTTCCAATGCCTGAAATGAGGCCGACCGAAGCGCATGATTTAAACAGGAAACAGCTTCTTGCGCACTGCAGTCCGCCGGAAGCGTTTCCAGTGCACCCAGAAGTACATCTTTGGCGAACCGCCCTCCTGTCTTTTCCCCCGGCCACACAAGGCTTCCTTTGCTGGTCACCCCATCGATAACCGCAAAATAATGACGGCCTGTGTAAAGGCCATCCTCACACAGTTCCTGGTTCGGATGCTTTGCCTGGATCCATGTTTCAATAATCCGCTCTCCCATTCAGAACACTCCTCCTCCCGTTTGTTTCCGGTTTATTTTTCCCATACAGCCAGTTTCCGCAGCAAAACCGCCCCGCAAACCGGGGTACAGAGAATACGAAATGGCAGGTTTTCTCCCTGCCATTCGCTGTCGGAAGCATCTGCTCCCGCTCATACCGTATGATACCAGTTGGTAGTATACCACAAAACAGGAATAATAACAATGTCCTGCCATCATTCTGAAGCCCTGTTTTCTCCTTTTTTAATCAGAAAAATTCTGCTTTTCTTTCCTTAAAGCGCCCCGTCCCCTTTCATGGAATCGTACTGAAGAAGCCCGGCGAAAAATGCAAGCGCCATGCCCTGTCCCCAGCCCTGAATCCATTTGCGGGAAATACTGCGGTAGCCTTCCCTGTCCTTCATCACCGCGGTGCCGCCGGAGACATTCGTCACGCGGCCGTCCTCCGTCACATTGGCCAGGAGACCCTGTACTGTTTTGTTTACATATTTTAAATACAGCGGGTTCTTTTTCGCCAGCATCGCCGCGGCAATCCCGGCAGAGGCGGACACTTCCTCATAGGATTCGCCGTCATCCAGAAGCGTGCGCCATAAACCGGACTCCGTCTGGTACAGCTTCAGCGCAGATAACTGCTCATTTAAGCTTCCCGCAATCTCCAAATACTCCGGATATAAATAGCATTCCGGGAGAATATGGGATACCCGGGACATGGTATACGCCGCCCAGCAGTTGGCCCTTCCCCAATAGAAGCCGCTCATATGGTCCTTTGTAATATGGTTATAGCCATGATACCACAGTCCGTTTTTCTCGTCCTGCAAATACTGAATGTGCCAGTACCACTGTTTCAGCGCATCCGCTGTCAGCTCAGGTCTGTCAAGCAGCACGCCTGCCCGCAGCAGAAACAGCGCGGCCATAAAAAGCGTGTCCGCCCAGCACTGTTCCGGGAAATCATTGTCCGCCGACACGGTATGCTGCAGGACGCCGTCTCCGAACCGAAGCGCCTCATGTTCCAGGTAATCCACCTTGGCCTCGATGATATCTCTGTAAATCTCCGAACCGGTGTGCTGATAAAGCGTCAGCAGCACATGCCCCATGGCGCAGGTATTAACCGTAAATCCGGGAAGTCCAAGATCGATCAGTTCATCCACCCTCTCCTTCATACGGTCCAGATACTGCTGTTTCCCTGTCGCCTCATACACCTCTGCGATGCCGTAATAGGCGACACCGCAGGGCCAGTCCCATGTCATATCCATCCGCATGGTGCGCTCCACGATCCGGTCCATGGTCTCTTCGATGATATCTCTGTCAAATTCCAGTTTTCCCATCTGCCTGTTCCTCCATCTTCAACAGCTTTTTTCTTCTTTCCTCTTCCGTTTCATCCTTATCCCTTTAATCCGCTGGTACTGATTCCCTCGACCAGATATTTCTGGAAGAAGATGAAGATAATCACTGACGGAAGAATGGACAGGGAAGCCATGGCAAACATTGCACCGTAATCCGAGGAAGAGCCCGGATCACAGAACAGCTTTAACGCAAGGCTGACCGGATACTTAATGGACTTATTGATGTAAAGCAGTGCAGAGAGGAAGTCATCCCATCTCCACATAAAGGAGAAGATTCCGCCGGTTACCAGAGCCGGCGTAATTAACGGAAGGATTACCCTTGCAAATATCTGTGGATAGGAACAGCCGTCGATCTTGGCCGCCTCGTCCAGCTCCTTCGGAATACCGTCGATAAAGTTGGTCATCAGGTAGACGAAAAATCCCTGGATTGCAAAGAAGTACGGCACAATCAGCGGTAAGTAGCTTCCCACCCAGCCAAGCTTCTGGTACCAGAGGTACTGCGGGATCATTAAAACCTGTGCCGGAAGCATCATGGAGAGCAGCATCGCCGCAAACAGTATTTTCTTTCCCCGGAATTCAAATCGTGCGAATCCATACGCCACCACCGCAGATGAAATTACAGTTCCAATCGTGGCGATTACGGAGATAAACAGGGAATTTTTAAAGAATACCAGAAACGGCACCTTTGCAAAGCCCTTCAGTCCGTTTATGTAATTATCCAGTGTAAACGGATTGGGGATCAGGCTCCCGGCCGTCTGGAAGATGGTTTTCGTCTCCTTAAAAGAACTCATGAACATCCAGATCAGCGGATAAATCATGAGAATGCCAATGCCGAACACGATGACATGGTATACGATATCGCGAATTCTTTTCTTTGCCTTCATAATTAAAGCCCTCCTTCGTACACCCAGAATCTCTTTGTCGCAAACAGAAACAGCGTGATCAGTCCGATTATGGCCAGCATTACCCACGCCAGCGCCGCGCCGTATCCGGTGTTATAGAACTCAAAGGACTGCTGGTACATATACACCGTGTAAAAAAGGGTGGAATTCATTGGTTTTCCCTGGGTAATGATATAGCTCTGCGTAAAGGCCAGGAAACCGTTGATCATCTGCATGACCAGGTTGAAGAAAATTGTCGGTGTCAGAAGCGGCAGCGTAATTCGGAAGAATTTGGAAATGCCGTTAGCCCCATCCACATTGGCCGCCTCGTACAGAGACTGCGGAATCTGTTTTAACGAGGATAAGAAAATCAGCATGGAGGAACCGAACTGCCATACCGCCAGGATAATTAACACCCAGATCGCCGTCTTCGTATTGCCCAGCCAGGACATGGTACAGTTAATTCCAACCGCCTGAAGCAGCTTGTTGATCACACCGTCCGTGGCAAACATACGCTTCCACAGAATAGCGACCGCAACGGAACCGCCGATGATGGATGGAAGGTAATAGGCCGCGCGGTAAAAACCGGTCAGCTTCGTGCTCTTCAGCAGCAGCATCGCCACAATCAGCGCAAATAAAAGACGCAGCGGTACAGACACAAACGCAAAGAAGAAGGTGACCTTAATGGATTTATAGAATGTCTCATCCGCAAACATAGTCTTGAAATTCTGCAGGCCCGTGAAGACGGGCGGAGACAAAATATCATAGCTGCAGAAGGAATAGTACAGTGAAATTCCCATCGGCACTATCATAAACAGCAGGAATCCGATGGTAAACGGCATGGTAAAGATCATTCCCGCCGTGCGCTCATTATTCATAGCTTTTTTCAGCATTTTCATAGATCTGCTCCTTTTTCCCTTGATCAGAAATTCCTGATTCCTGAAAAAAGGGCGCCCCATATGTCAGATTTTATCGAAATGGGGACACCCTCAAAATGTTTTCAATTAACAGCCGTTTATTTGGCTTTTTCTGCCATGATCTTGTTTCCCTCGGTATAAAGCTGCTCTGCCGCTTCCTCCGCAGTCAGTTCGCCGTAGCATACCTTTTCACCCAGCTTGTTGATTAAGTCGGATACCTCTGCACTTCCGTTGGGATACGGAGGGTTGATCTGGGAAGAATTCGGTGTCACCACATCATTGATGAAGCTGATTACCTTCTGATCGCTCTCTGTCAGAGACGGAGCCAGTTCCTCGGCAACCTTGGAAGAGATCGGCACGCCTCTCTCTGCCAGAAGAATCTCGTTGCAGTCCATGGAATTAGTCCAGTAATCAATAATCTTAGCACCGGTAACCGGGTCCTTGGAATCCACGGATACGGAGAAGAGCTGGGACGGTTTTAAGAAATTGGACTTTTTCGGATCTTTGGAGGGCCATGTGGTTAAGTCTAATTCCATATCTTCCGGAGCCGCATTGGTAAACGCCGCATACTGGTTTGACCAGCAGAACGCCACCCATGACATGGTTTCCGGGCTGGAGCCGTAGATCAGGGGATCCTGCTCGATGGAACCCGGTGTCAGTTCTGCGAATACGCTCGGTTCAATGTACCAGCCTTCCTTTACGCCATCTTCATATACCTTATAAAATGGAACGAATTCGTCAGCGCTGTCTACGCCCAGTTTTCCTTCGTCAAAGAGCACATGGCCGTCATAGCCGCGGATCATGGCCTGTAAGATTTCCTGGGATACACCGTATGCCATGTTGGTCTTGCAGCCGGTCTTTTCATAGATTTCCTTGCTGACCGCTACAAATTCATCCAGTGTCATATTGTCTTTAATTTCCACTCCCGCCTGGTCGGTGATCGTCTTGTTATAGACCATGGCCGGCGCATTGATTCCGATTGCGATGGAGTAGACCTTTCCGTCAACCGAACCGGAATTTATGATGTCCTGGCTGCAGTTGTCCACGTTCAGGGTTCCATCTTCGATATAAGGAGTCAGATCAACCAGAAGGTTATTGGTAACGTACTGGTCTAAGTAAGCGTAATCCATCTGAATGACATCGGGAAGCGAATGGCCTGCTGCCGCGGTCGCCAGCTTGTTCCAGTAATCCGACCACTCGGAGAACTGACCGTCGAATGTCACGCCCGGATTCAGCTCTGAATATTTGTCAAGCGCAGCCTGTGTTCTTTCATTTCTCGTCTGGTTGCCCCACCAGGCCACCGTTAAGGACGCATCGCCGGAAGCCGCCGCCGTCGTATTTTCAGCCGCCGCACCTGCGGTTGTCTGGGAATCAGCTCCCGTTGTGCTTCCGCTTTCCGCCGCACCGCCGCCGCAGGCCGCCAGGGATACCGCCGCCATGGAAGCGGCCAGGACTACTGCCAGTTTCTTTTTCATTTTCATATCCTCCTGTCTCAATTCTTTTCTTTAAACGGTGTTGTTCTTCCGTTTCGTTTGTAAGCTTATTATAAACCGGTTTCTTCCGATACCGGTATAAATAAAACCGACTTCCTTTTAGAAAAAACCGACTTTCCTCTCTGAAATCTTGAGTTTGCAGCCCAATTATTATATACTGGCCATGTACCATTTGTAACCATGTTTTTCCGGTTCAACAGAATCCTTAATTATAGAAAGAAGCAGGGCAATTTCCATGAAAAAGCGTGCAGAAACCATTCAAATAAAGTTCCTTACCTTATTCAAAAACCTCTCCCTGAGATGGAAGATTTTCTTTATTGTGCTGTTAAACGTGGTCTCCCTCCTGCTGTTTTCCTTCATCGGCTTTACCATACTTTCAAAGACCTACAACGAACTGCTGTACCGGTCCATCGCAGGTAATCTGAGTTTTTCGGCAAATACCATTTCTACAAATTTAAAGGATGTGGAGCGCCTGTCGTCCATTATCCTGTCGACATCGTCGATTCAGACTTCCCTCTCTGCGATCCATGAATCGGAGGATGCCGTGGTCCGCTCCAATGCCAACAGAAGCATTAACACCGCCCTTTCATCCTATTATGAGACCTTCCGTCAGAACGGAGTCTCCTATATCGTCCTGTTTAACGACAACTTTTCCAACGCAACCAACTGGGCCGCCTACGAAAAGACTGACCGGGAATTTATCGATCATGCCCTGCAAAACGCGGAGCTGGGAGACGGTGCGGTCAGCTGGACCACAGGAGGCGGCAGCACTTCCGGCCTTTTTCTGGGGAGAAATATCAGGAAAATCGAAGGCCTCGATTTTTCCACCATCGGAAGGCTCCTGATCTATGTGGATACCGACAGACTGATTAACACCATCAACCGTTCCTTTCAGACCTTCGATACCGGATACTACATCCTGGCAGACGGCCCGGATACCATCTACGCCTCCTCCGGGCTCTCCAAAGACCTGGTAAACCGGACGCTCCTGCTGGAGGATGATACCTACCAGACGCTGCAGTCGGACAATCACACCTATTTCGCAGTCAGCAGTAAGATTCCGTATTACGACTGGCGCTATATCAGCCTGATTCCGTTTGACTCCATCATCCACTCCATAGGACGTTCGGCGAAGATCATTCTCGGCATCATGGTACTCGGCATTCTGACTGCCCTCGTTTTGACCCAGTGGCTGATTTACTCTATCCTGCGCCATTTCAACGCTCTGATCGTCAAGATGGACGTCTTCAGTAAGAATGAACTCACGCTGGAGCAGTCCGCCTACGATTACAGTACCCGCAATGATGAGATCGGACGTCTCCATCAGCGTTTTGACCGGATGGCAACCAGGATACGAACTCTGGTGGACACCAATTACAAAAATGAACTGCTGCGCAAGGAGGCCCAGATCAAGGCGCTGGAGTCCCAGATCAACCCTCATTTCCTCTATAACACGCTGGAATCCATTAACTGGAGGGCAAAGGCGTCCAAAAATGCGGAAATATCCATGATGGCGGAATCGCTGGGGACACTGCTCCGCTCCACACTCAGCAATCACGAGTCCCTGGTGGAGCTGGACTATGAGCTGGAACTGGTGCGCGCCTACATTACCATACAGAAAATACGGTTCGAGGACCGCTTGGACTTCCTCTCCCTGGTGGATGACGATCTGCATCATATCCTGATGCCTCCGCTCACCATACAGCCGCTCATAGAAAACGCCATCCGCTACGGCATGGAGGAGATGACGGAAACCTGTCACATAGAGCTTCTGGTGCGCCACGAGGGCGATCAGGTGTTAATCCGGGTAAAAAACAACGGTTCTGTTTTCGAGGATCATCTTCTCGAAAAATTAAAAAGCCGGGAAAAACAGCCGAACGGCTTCGGCATCGGTCTCATGAACATTGACCAGCGCATCCGCCTGCTGTTTGGCGACGCATACGGTCTGGAACTTAACAATGAAGACGACTGTGCCACCGCCGATATCCATATTCCATTTCAAGTCAAGGAGAACTGATACTATGCTGAAACTGATCATTGCAGACGATGAGCGCATCATCCGGGAAACCATATCCACAATCATAGACTGGAGCCAGTACGGGATTGAACTGGCCGGTCTCTGCTCCAACGGAATCGAAGCGTACGACATGATCTTAGATGAATCGCCGGATCTGGTTATCACGGATATCCGTATGCCCGGCATGAACGGACTGGAGCTGATCGGCCGGATCTGCGAGACGGATCTTGACACGCAGTTCATCCTTCTCTCCGGCTACGGGGAATTTGAATACGCCAAGCAGGCCATGAAATACGGAGTCCGCCACTATCTTTTAAAGCCCTGCAATGAACAGCAGATCATTGACGCCGTAAAAGAAAGTGTCAGTGACTGCTACGCCAAACGCCAGGCGCGCAGGATCCTGGACTCCCAGTTCAGTCAGGCGGACAGCATCCGCCACAATGTGGTCTCCAGTATCATCAACGACGCCCTCTATCTGGAAAAGCCGCTGGAGGAGATCATTCCGACCTATGAACCTTACATGGACTTTTACTTTACCCCCTACCGCCTGTTTTACATTTACTATCTGGAACAGGAAAATCTGGAGGAATTTCTGGGACTCTTAAATGCGTTTGCCCGGAATTCCCTTCCGCAGGTCAGCATCTACGGGATCTACGTGAGAAACACCTTCCTGATCTTCTGTCAGGATATTTCCTTTGACTTCGACCAGCTGGAGGCAAAGCTTGACGGCGTCAGCCTGGAAGGCCAGCACACCAGCCTGGAGCTTCATATGGAGACGTACTCCGATTTAAAAGGCCTGTTCGCCATTGTGCTCGAAAAAATCCGCAGATTCAGCACCTTTTACTTCGTAAATAATGATCACACCTTATGTACCTGCAACTATACCGCAATCACCCAGGAGACGGAAAACTACTGCCGCGCCATTTCCGAAGGGGATGCTGCCGCCATGAGCGGGCTTATGGAGCTGATCTCCGATATCATGGACATCCGGTTCCTCAAACAGCTGTCCGGCAGTATGTTTTTAAAAATCACCCTCGGCAATCCGAATATCTCCGGCTCCGGCCTCACGGAGTGGCTGATGCAGGCCGAGGGGGAGACGGATCTTTCCGCGCTGAAGGAATCCGTCTTTCAAAAGCTTACAGAAGTGGTGGAAAGCGGCTCCAGAACGGAGACCGTCAGCAGCATGACGCGGCAGATTTTTACGTATATCAAGGAAAATCTGGAGAATCCCAACCTGACGCTAAAGTACATTGCCGAACAGCATTTGTACATGAATGTGGATTATGTATCCAGAAAATTCCAGAAGGAGACTGGAATACGCTTTTCTGATTACCTGACCAATGAGCGGATTCAAAAGGCAAAGGAATATATCGAAACCGATGGAATGGACCGGATTTCGGACATCGCCGAGCGGGTCGGCTTCGGCAACAATCCACAGTATTTTTCCCAGCTTTTCAAGAAAAAGACCGGGATGGCGCCCAGCGCCTACATCACCGGTCTGCGGGGACCGTCCGGGATGTCCGGACAGAAGGAGGAATTTTAAGATGCAGATTCAGTTTCAGCCATTTACCCACAGCACGGACACAGGCCGTCTTCCGGAGGATTCGGAACGGCTCGCCATACCGGAACTGTCTGACGGCTTTGACAGAGAGCTCTCCTCTCTGGCCGACGGCGTCGCGGGCAGTATGACTCCCGTCAGCTATTATTCGGACCGGGTGCCCTGCGGACTGTACGCCATACATATTTCGCTGACCGCCGTGGAAGAGGCAGAGCAGATTTTTCTCTTCACCGGAAGAAAACTTATGCGGGATATCATCTCCTTAAAGAAGGGGGAACGGTACGAGCGTACCTTTTACCAGTCCATAGCCGGGATTATTCCGCGCTATCACGAAGAGTATTATCCTGCAGAACACCTCTTCGTCACGCTCTGCACCCCCACGCCCGGTGCTGTTAAGATCGACGGCTGCCATGCAGAAACGGCCGGCCCTGTGACGACAGTCTATCTCTGCGGAGATTCCACAGTCACAGACCAGGCCGCGGAAATCCCTTATCTTCCGGGAGCCTGCTATGCCTCCTGGGGCCAGGCGCTTCCGGCGTTCCTAGAAGGCAGAACAGCCGTGGAAAACCAGGCGCACTGCGGGCTGACGACCGAAACCTTCCGCCAGGAAGGCCATATGGACATCGTAAAGCGATTTCTCCGTCCGGGTGACTTCTGCCTGTTCCAGTTCGGCCATAATGACCAGAAGCTTCCCCATCTGCTGGCCCACAGGGAATACCCCGTCAATCTGCGAAGATACGTGGAAGAAGTCCGGGCCCTGGGCGGAATTCCGGTGCTGGCAACCTCTCTGGGACGCAACATCTGGAATGCGGACGGCACCTACCACGAGCTTCTGGCCGAACACGTTCAGGCGGTAAAGGACGTGGCGGCCGCCACGAATACCCCGGTCATTGACTTACATGAATTTTCGGTACAATTTTATAAAAAAACCGGGATGGAACGCTCCTGCGGATACTTCCATCCCGGGGATTATACCCACACCAACGAGTATGGGGCATATCTCTTTGCTTCCTTTATCGCAGCAGAGCTTAACCGGCTGTTTCCTGAGACTTTCCACGTCACCCCGGGACGGACGGACTTTACACCGCCCTCCAGTCTCTGGGAGGAGCTTGAAAACCGGAACAACAGGGCCGGCGGTCAGGAACAGAGGGAACAGTTTGACGCCATGGAAAAATCCACAGCCGCACTGCTGAAAGCATTGGAGGAGGCAGAAAAGCCTTACACGGATACGCTCTGACTCTTCCTCCGGCTTTTGCTGGCTTTGCCTTATTCCATTGCCAACTGGTTCCTCAGAAAACTCAAAACAGATGTTTGTAAATCGGACAGTGCTTCTTTCTCGATCGGATAATGGGATCCATTCTGAAGCACTGTTTTTGTCACCGGTACCTTCTCAATCTGATTAAGAAAATCGTCACTTAAGAACTGCGGCGTCCAACCGTCCTTTTCCGGCTGAGTCAGAAGAATCGGACAAACCGAAAACTCTTTCGGCTCCACCTCCGGTTTATACGTTATATAACTGTTCAGAAATTCCATTGTTACCCGGTTCCCTGCCGAAGTTCTGTCCGCCATCATAATATCCAGGCATTTTCTGTCATTGACAAGGGCCTTCATCTTTGACGGGATACTCATTTTGATTCTGAATCCGGAGAAACCGGCCGCACAGGCCAGCTTTGCAAGCATTGCTCCCGCATGCCCCCAAAAGGGGTTACTGGCTGTAGTGATCTGAACCGGCTTTTGGCGCTGGTCAAGGAATGTCATTCCAATAATGCCTCTTACCCTGCCGTTTTTCGCTGCTATATGGTAAGTTTCCATGCCTCCTGCTGATAACCCGTACAGAAAGACAGGGCGGTCATCCTTTTTCAGTTCTTCCTCGACCAGATCGCTTCCGCACTGCACCCAGTCTGCATAGGTGATCCGCATTTTGGGGTTGACCTCTGTCACCCCGTAAGTTGGCATATCCACGGATATCGTCTCAAACCCCTCTTTTGCCAGCGGACCCCCGATGATCAGAGAAATCTGCCTCCCGTTTGTTCCGACTCCATGAAAACAGATCATTTTCGCCTCCGCATCCGGATTACGAAACGTATCCAGATGGACCTTATTTCCTTTCCAGTTCCACAGTTCCTCAGCCGGCTGATACTCCCCACGAAAATGATATTCCGGCGGTAAAAATTTCTCAATCTCTTTCCAGGCTTTTTGATTGTTATAGGTCATTCCAATTTCCTCCGTTTCCATCTTATCTGACAGAAATTCTATTCTAAACGGAGGATTTTGGCATTAACAAATGTTAAAACAGACTCAGCCGTTATCCCTGAGATTACGGCGCAGTCTGCTTAAGGATTCCTTTTTTATTCCAAGATAAGACGCGATCACATTTTGGGGAACCCGCTCTAAAAGATCTCTGTAATCTTCCCGAAACTGAAGATACCGTTCCATCGCCTGCATATTCTGCAGGCTGTATTCGCGGCGCATCTTGTATATAACGGTCTGTTCCAGCATTCCTGCGTAACTCACCAGGGCCGCCTTGTCAGAGTAAATGATTTCCTTCATTTTTTTCGCTTCAAAGCGAAGGCTTTTTAAGTTGTCCAATGCCTCAAAAACCTCCAGACTCTCCGGCAAAAAAAGGCTTTCCCCTACCGCAAATTCCTCTTCCCGAATAAACATTTTTGTTATATCGTTGCCCTCGCTGTCGATATAATAGCTTCTTGCAATCCCTTCTGTAATCAGATAGAGGTACTTCTGCTCCACGCCAATCTCCTGTATGGCTGCACCGGCCGGAAAATGCACTTCCCGGGCAAGCTTTACCATCTGATCAATCGTCTCGGGTTTGGGAGAGCACCCGCTTGTCTTAAAAACCTTTTCTATTGTGTATCTCTTTTCGGCTTCTGTCATTGTCACAGCTCCAGTCTTTTCTAATAAACAGGAAAACAGCCAGTCCGGACAGTGGGGACCAGCATGGAATTTTTGGGGTATTAAACTTAATAGAATTATAACAGATATCCTGTCAATATGGGAACTGCTATTTCCCAAACATTTTAGGATGCAGCCAAATGCCCTCGCCAATTTGTTATAATAATGTATCACACAAATTTAAGTGCAGGAGGTAATTCAATGAAAAAAACTAAACTGATAAGGGGAAATGCAAAGCGGGTGATTGCAGTAGCATCAGCTTTCATGATGACTTGCAGCACAGTGGCCGGAAATCCTGTTAACCATGCGGCAGCTGCATATGCAAAGGAGGCCGATACTGCAAAAGAGGAAGAAAATTCTTCCTGGAAGGAGAATGCTGCATCTGATACAGAGAAAAGTGACACTGAAGGAACTATGTCTGCTGAAGATGCGGATGAAAGCAGAGCCGATGACGAATCCGGGAAGGGCGACGATGGGATTGCTTCCGAGGAATCAAAGGAAAACGATGACGGGATTAATTCTGACGAATCCAAGGAGACCGATGATGAGATTACCTCTGACGAATCCAAGGAGGCCGACGATGGGATTGTTTCTGACGAATCCAAGGAGGCCGACGATGGGATTGTTTCTGACGAATCCGAGGAAACCAATAATGGCGAAGAAGCTGATGAGAGTCAGGCAGCAGACGGATCGGAAGCCACTGACGAGTCAGAGGAGAACGGAGAGACAGGAGCCGCAGAGGAATCTGAGGGCACAGATGAGAGCACTACCTACAATGAGCCTGAAACTCCCAAGGGCCTGGAAGAAGCAAACAGACTGGCAGCCGTAATGGCAGTGGATCCTGATTCCTGGTATGTAGAACTCGACAGCTGCATCTGCAGGGACGATCGCTATTATGTGGTGGATGAGACTACTCAAGAAGAAACCATGCTGAAAAAACAATACATAGAGGTGGAAAAGGACGGCGAATCTTTCATTATCTATGTAGACGGTAATGGTGTGATGGTCAAGAGTAAATGGCTGGAGACAGAAGACGGACACTTCCGTTTTGTCAATAACAAAGGAAAAGTGATCAGGAACAAAGAGGGAAAGGAAGCAGGTAAGTTTTACGGCAACTTTGATGATATGGGGTATTGGACTCCCGTGCCCAATACATTTTTTGAATCCCAACTGGATGACGGTACCAGTGTGATAAAGTATTCGGGTGAAGATGGAGGGGTATCAGGAAAGAAGAAGGATGACATCCAGAAGTACTACTGTTTCCAGACAACGGAGGACGGAATACTCTGCAGCCTGATACCAGCTGAAGGCATATCCGGCGCAGAAGCCGTAACCGACACCTGGGTTGTGGATCTGTGGATCGATGCAGACGGCTATTTGACTGTTGACAAGGAAAACCAGCTGATCGGAGATAACTACTACAACTTTGACGGAGAAGGCCATTCTTCCCGGTCTGCCAATACCTTCATACGGACGGAAGATGGGACAATCTTATGTTATCTCGACGAGGACGGAGAGAAAGTAAGGGAGCAGTTTGAGTCAGACAGCGAACATACGTATTATTTCGACGAGAATGGTGATCTGGCAGTACGTCAGTGGATAGAAGAAAACGGAAGCTTCCGCTATGTGGACGGCAAAGGCCGCATGATTGTGAATGCCACAAAGCTAGTCGCCGGATTTTACGGCCATTTTGACGGAGAAGGTTACTGGACTGCGATCGAAGATGAATTTTTTGAGGATAAACTGGACGATGGGACTCCTGTAACAAAGTATTCGGGCAAAGAAGGAGAAGTAGCCGGAATTGGCAAAAAGCCAGACCGCAGGTACTACTGCTTTGTAACAGGTACGGACAACAGGATCAGCTGCCGTCTGCTCTCCGCAGATGAAACGTCCATGAGCGAGACGGTAAAGAATGTCTGGATCGACGATATGTGGGTAAACGAGGACAGCATTCTCACCATCGACGTGAGGGAGCAGCAGATCGACGGCAAATATTACAATTTTGATGCAGCAGGCCATGGCAGTCTGATTACCAGCGCCTTCATCCATGATGGAGATGGGAACAATCTGTACTATGTGGATGACGCCGGAGAGAAAGTGACCGGTGAGGCAGAATATCCGATTGAAGACAAATATTACAGTTTTTCTGAAGACGGCAGGGTCACTCTGATCACCAATTCTTTTATCCATGATACGAATGGCAATAACCTGTATTATGTGGATGAGAATGGAGATAAATTAACCGGATTAAGAGAGCATCCGCTTGGAGAGAAGTATTACAACTCCGATGCCGATGGCCGTATCGAGCTGATCGTCAATTCCTTCATCCATGATGAGAATGGAAACATCCTGTGTTATGTCAATGCAGATGGAATAAAAGTGACCGATACGAAAGAACAGTTAGCCGGAGATAAATATTACAACTTTGATGAAGATGGAAACGGTACTCTGATCATCAATGCCTTTATCCATGATACGAATGGCAATAACCTGTATTATGTGGATGAGAACGGTGATAAGCTGACGGGCTTAAGAGAATACCAGATTGGAGATGAATACTATAACGTCAGCACAGACGGCCTCCTGGAACTGATCGTCAACGCCTTTATCCATGACGCGGATCAGAATATCCTGTGCTACGTCGGCGCAGACGGGATGAAAGTGACCGGAGTGAGGGAACAGCTTGTTGACGGCAGATACTATAACCTTGACAAAGATGGCAAAGTCACCCTGATCACCAGTGCCTTTATCCATAATGCAGCCGGTGAGAATCTGTATTATGTCGATGAGGCCGGAGATAAGGTAACTGGGAAAGACGAGTATTTGATCGAAGGGAACTACTACAGCTTTGATGCGGAAGGCCTCTGCCGCATGATCACCAATTCCTTTATCCACGACACTGCCGGTAACCTTTTATATTATGTCGATGATACAGGTTCTGTCATAACCGGTAAACAGGACTATCCGATAGAAACCAAATACTATAACATTGCTGATGACGGGAAAGTCACTCTGATCAAAAACGCCATGATACATGATCAGAATGGAAAGATCCTGTGTTATGTCAATGAGTCTGGGGAAAAAGCAGCCAACCGCTTCGTAACGGTTGACGGCCGAACCATTTATTTTGGAGCAGACGGAGCACAGGTATTCCGCCAGTGGATCGAATCAGACGGGAAATTCCGCTATGTGGACGGGAAAGGCTATATGATCGTGAACGCGGTTAAGGCGGCAGGCGGATTCTATGGCCGCTATGACGGAGAAGGCTATTGGACCGCAATCTCCAATACATTTTTCGAAGACAAACTGGATAATTGGGAACCTGTTACGAAATATGCAGGCAAAGAGGGAGCCATCGCAGGAATCGGTGAAAAACCCAATACCCGCCATTATTGTTTTGAAACCGGCCAGGATAATACCATACACTGCCGTCTGCTTTCCGCAGACGGAGGTTCCGTTACGGATGATCCGGTAGCAAATGTATGGATCGGCGATCTGTGGGTCAATGAAGACGGCAATTTAAGTATGAATGTAAGCGCACAGCAGATCGATGGCAGATATTACAGCTTTGATGAGAACGGCCACGGCACCCTTATTACCAATTCTGTTATCCAGAGCCCGGATGGGGAGGGCTTGTGTTACGTCAACGAGTCCGGTGAGAAAGCAGCCAACCGTTTTGTGACCTTCGAAGGCCATACCCTTTATTTCGGAAGTGACGGCGCACAGGTATTCCGTCAGTGGATCGAGATCAACGGAAAATTCCGCTATGTGAACAACAAGGGCTATATGCTCGTGAATACGAAAAAGGCAGTCGCCGGATTTTACGGCAGTTTTGACGGAGAAGGCTATTGGACCGCGATAGAAAATACGTTCTTCGAAGCGGATGTAAACGGTGAACTTGTGACGAAATATTCCGGTAAAGAAGGAAAGATTGCAGGCATCGGAGACAAAGAAAACCGACAGGAGTACTGCTTCCTGAAAGAAACGGATGGGAAACTGAAATGCCGCTTAAGCGCGGCTGACGGGGACTACCTGACAGAGGAGGCCGTAAAGAACACCTGGATCAACGACATGTGGGTGAACGAAAGCGGATATCTGGTAATGAATGCAGACGCTCCGGTTCATGGCGTGTATTATCATTTTGATGCCAATGGCCACGGCACGCTGATCACCTATAAGGTTTCCTATATGCTGGACGGCGGGATCAACAGCGGGAATAACCCATTGCACTACACCGGGGCCATGGACACAGTGATCCTCGAGATGCCTTCCAGACCGGGCTACTCGTTTGACGGCTGGTATACGGACAGCAGCTTCACTGACAGGATCACAGAGATCACATCCAAGAGCCATGGGAATCTGACTCTGTATGCAAAATGGAGAAGGATCTACGAAGACAACAGCAGCGACAATAATGAAGAGTCTGCCACCAGTACCACTACGAACAATAACAATAATCCAACTGTCGTCACACCGCCAGTCACAGTCACGGTTGGGGAAGACAAAAAGGTAACCCTGCAGACCGGGGGGACTACGGTAGCCGCATCGGCTACGCAGACTGCAGAAGGCAGCGTAAGCGGCAATACCATTGTTTCCACCACGGAAACTGCTTCTGTTACCGTGGCAGAAGGTCAGGTGGCTGATGTGGCTACGGTCGCAGTCAGCGCAGATGGCTCTGCAAGAGCACTGCTGGCATCTCCGGCACTGGGGGCAACGGTTCAGCAGCAGACCGTCACCATACAGGGCGTGCCTGTAACTCAGAATGTAGTAGTCTATGCTGACGGCACACAGGTGACCCAGAAATCCGGCGCAGAAGAGCTGGAAGGCTTTGCAGAGGCTGTTACTTCGACTGAGAAGGCCATCCAGAGCGGAACACAGACCCTTGCAGCCGCGTACAATGATAAGGTCAGCATTGATCTGCAGCAGTATAAACAGGTCGGCGCAGCCGTCACCTATGCGGTGACTTCCGGAATAAACGGCGCAGTTCCTCAGGTACAGATGGAGCAGACCAGCTTTGCGCCGGGCCAGGAAGTGGCGGCACTGATCACAGATGCCAACGGTAATGTAACAGCAGTCACCATCATCGTAGGCGCCAATGGAATCATCCAGTATCAGATTCCGGGCGTAAACTGCATCGTCAGATTTATGTGTAAGATTTGATGAACCGATCGTTTGAATATCATGACTATGGGGCGCCGCATCTGCGGCGCCCCATAAATTTGCATGAAATGTATGACTCTATCTTCCCGATTCACAGATAATATCTGAAAACCGTTCCATCACAAGCGTTTTTAAATCCGCCAGTGTCTCCACCGCGTTAATGTCATTCCTCAGCTTTGCCGAGTGCGGCAGTCCCGCCGTATACCATGCCATGTGCTTGCGCATCTCCCGGATTCCCAAATACTCTCCTTTGTATTCCACCGACATCTCTGCGTGGCGCAGAACCATGTTCTGAAGCTCTTCCATGGAAGGCGGAGGAAGCAGCTCTCCCGTCTCCAGATAATGAATCGTTCTCGAGAAGATCCACGGATTGCCCTTTGCTCCTCTGGCAATCATAATTCCGTCACATCCCGTCTCGTCCAACAGCGCCTTCGCATCCTCGGGTGCAAAGACGTCCCCGTTGCCGATGACCGGTATCTTCACGGCTTCTTTTACTCTGCGGATAATATCCCAGTCCGCAGTTCCGGAGTAATACTGCTCTCTCGTCCTGCCGTGAACTGCAACCGCGGCCACGCCGCAGCTCTCAGCCATTTTGGCAAATTCCACCGCGTTTACGTCGCTGTCAGTAAAGCCCTTGCGGAACTTTACAGTCACAGGCTTTTTCACCGCCTTCACCATGGCGCCAAGAACCGCCTCCGCCAGCCTGGGATTCTTCATCATCGCTGAACCTTCGCCGTTATTCACAATCTTCGGCACCGGACAGCCCATGTTGACATCGATGATATCAAAGGGCCCCGGCTCGATGAGCTTCGCAATATCCGCCATAATTTCCGGATCGGAGCCGAACAGCTGAACCGAAACCGGACGTTCTCTCTCTTCCACCTCAAGGAGCGCCTTCGTATTCCTGTTTTTATAAAGAATCGCCTTCGCACTCACCATCTCCGTCACCACCATGCCGCATCCCTGCTCCTTGCAGAGAACGCGAAATGGCAGGTCGGTTACCCCTGCCATCGGCGCCAGAATCAGATTATTCTCCAGTGTTACATTCCCTATCTTAAGCTTCACGATTCCTCTTCCTCATCAATCTCTTCTCCTAGATAAAAAACCCGGTAATACATCTCCAGGGCTTCCAGAAGCTCTCTCTTTTCCATCTGATACTGCTTGATCTTCAGCACACTTCCTATCTCATCAAACAGATAATCCGACTCCTCCGCCGTCACCTTAAATTCCAGAGTGCCGTCCTCTTCAAATTCCAGAGTCAGGATTCCGCCCACATCTTCTGTATACAATACACACATAATTTGAAGCTCCTGCCGTATGTTCTCAGGCAGGTTGGAAAACTGTTCATTAAAATAATATTTCTGTTCATAGGAATTGGCTCCGCACAGTACAATGCGGTCCTGTTTTTCTTCTATCATCAAACTACCGTTCCTTCTATACATAATTTATCGTAACGGTAGTATATCACAGGACAGAATAATTGACAATAGCGCCTAAAAATCCGTCGTACACCGTTTCACCAGCCTGCACGGCACCTGGCTCTTCTGCGCCGCCTGTTTCTCTTCTCCCCGCAGGACCGCCATCATCTGATCCGTGGTGATGGCGCAGAGTTCCTCCACCTTATTATCAATGGAAGAGAGTTCGGGATCGCAGCAGATGGAAAGCGCGGAATTATTAAAGCCCGTAATGCAGAGTTCCCCGGGAATCTTTAACAGCTTGGCATTGGCATATTTGATCGCCCCTACGGCCAGACCGTCGTCTGTGGCCAGCACACTGTCAAACTTCAAATCCCGCCTCTCTAAAAGAATGTCTCTCACCGAGTGGATCCGGTTCTTCACATACAGTTTTAAATCCCCCAGCACCGGAAGGCCATGGTCCTTTAAGGCCGCCTCATATCCTGCCAGCTTCTGGTTCGCACTGTAGGAATGGGAATCACACAGAAACAAAATCCGTTTTCTCCCAGCCTCAATCATCTGTGAAGTCACATCATAGGTGGCACCGTAATCATCGCTGAACGCACAATATACATTTTCTCCCTTAATATAACCGTTGATCATAAACACAGGAACCGTCTTCGCCGCATTCCGCACGTAATCGGCCTTCCTGTCGTCTCCTCCCTCGCCCGCATACGTCGATCCCACCAGAATCAGCGCGTCGATCCGCTTATTTAACAGAAGACTCACATACTTTTCCTTATTCGCCTGTTCAAAGCCGCTGCAGCAAAGAATACAGTCGTATCCGTACTCATGCAGACGGCCTTCCAGATGAAACGCAGCCGACGCCATATAGGAATCCGAGACATCCGGGCAAATAATCCCGATGGTCTTCATGGAGTCCAGCCCCAGGCCGCGTGCGAACACGTTCGGTGTGTAACCGTTCTCCTCCATGATGGCGCGGACCCTCTGTTTTGTCTTCTCACTGACACGAGGACTGTCGTTCACCACCCGCGATACGGTGGCAATGGACACCCCTGCAAGTTCTGCTATATCGTATATATTCATTCTGATCCCTCTCTCACCTGCGATTCCTGTTTCGCAAATAGCGTAAGCGCTTACACTTTTACTTACATTATATCTGATCGTCTGGCTAAAAGCAACTGCTTTCCATTGTTTTTTTCTGGTATTCACACGACCGTCCGTTACTATTTTTCATATATTTTACAGCGTTGCACAAAAAAAATTTATTCTTTTTTCTTTCCCTATTGACGAAGCGGCAAAAATGGTGTATGGTTTATGTAAGTACTTACATTCTGTAGTTGCAGAAAGGAAAAACGATTATGCAGGACTTTATTAAAATTCACTCCGGAGATAACGTAGCAGTCGCCTTAAAGCCTCTGGCCTCCGGAACGACCGTGACAACAGGCGATCAGACAATCACTCTCATCTCCGATATCCCTCAGGGGCACAAGTTCGCCTTAACCGACATCGCAGAGGGAGCTTCCGTTATAAAATACGGCTGCGCCATCGGACTGGCGAAGGAGCCGATTTTAAAAGGAAGCTGGATCCACACCCATAATCTAAAGACCGGACTGGGCGATTTGCTCACCTACTCCTACAAGAAACAGGATACGACCGTCGCTCCGGCAGAGGAACGGTTCTTTCAGGGTTACCGCCGGCCAAACGGAAAAGTCGGTGTCCGCAACGAGATCTGGATCATTCCAACCGTAGGCTGTGTCAATAATGTGGCTCAGGCCATCGAGCGCCAGGCTAAGAGCCTGATCAGCGGAACGGTTGAGGATGTAGCAGCGTTTCCGCACCCCTACGGCTGTTCCCAGATGGGTGACGATCAGGAACATACCAGAACCATTCTGGCTGATCTCATCAATCATCCCAATGCCGGCGGCGTCCTCGTTCTCGGCCTGGGATGTGAAAACAGCAACATCACGGAATTGAAACGATATATCGGAGAATACGATGAGCGCCGCGTCAAGTTCCTTGTTGCACAGGAATCTGACGATGAGATTGCCGATTCCCTGGAACTGATCCGCGAGCTGAATGCCTATGCCGGCAGCTTTAAACGGGAACCGGTCAGCTGCAGCGAACTCATTATCGGTATGAAATGCGGCGGCTCCGACGGCCTCTCCGGCATCACAGCCAACCCTGCCGTCGGCGCTTTTTCAGACATGCTGGTCGGCGCAGGCGGAACCACGATTCTGACCGAGGTTCCAGAGATGTTCGGTGCGGAGACACTGCTCATGAACCGGTGCATCGATGAAAAGACCTTTGAAAAAACGGTTCATCTGATCAATGACTTTAAAAACTATTTTACCAGCCACAATCAGACAATCTATGAGAACCCGTCTCCGGGCAATAAAAAAGGCGGAATCTCTACCCTGGAGGACAAGTCGCTGGGATGCGTCCAAAAATCAGGAAGCGCTCCGGTCATGGACGTCTTAATGTATGGAGAACCTGTTCATACAAAGGGTTTAAACCTCTTAAGCGCCCCCGGAAACGATCTGGTCGCCTCCACCGCTCTGGCCGCCTCCGGCGCCCACATTGTTCTCTTTACCACAGGACGCGGAACACCGTTTGCCTGTCCGGTTCCAACCATGAAGATATCGACCAATACTGCTCTCAGCACAAAAAAGAGCAACTGGATCGATTTCAACTGCGGCCGACTGGCAGAAGATACGGATATGGACACCTTAAAGAATGACTTCTTCGATTTTGTCCTGGAGGTTGCCTCCGGAAAGAAAGTGAAATCAGAGGAGGCCGGATTCCACGATATGGCTATTTTCAAGCAGGGAGTCACACTGTAAATGCCGGCTGCTGTTTACAGCCGGCATCCCGCAGCTGCAGACAGCAACCCAATAGAAATCATATAAAGGAGAGTATTTCAAATGGAAAAGTTATGTTATGAGACACTGGAAAAGCAGGGCTACGACGGATATTTATTAAAGGATGCGCCGGAACGCGTGCTGCAGTTCGGAGAAGGCAACTTCTTACGCGCCTTCGTGGACTACTTTATCGATATGATGAACGAAAAAGCTGATTTCAATTCCAAAGTCGTTTTATGCCAGCCCATCGCCCCCGGACTTGCCGACATGATCAATGAGCAGGAAGGCTTATACACCCTGTTCCTACGCGGCTTTGAAAATGGGAAGAAGGTCAATGACAAGCGGGTGATCTCCTGTGTCAGCAGATGCTTAAATCCATATAAAGACTACGACGCGGTTCTGGCATGTGCCAAGAATCCGGATTTACGCTTCATCGCCTGCAATACAACGGAAGCCGGCATCACCTACGACCCGGCATGCAGCTTCACCGATGTGCCTGCGGACAGCTATCCGGGCAAACTGACTCAGTTCTTATATAAGAGGTTTGAAACGTTCGGAAAGGAACCAGGAAAAGGCTTTGTCATTCTCTCCTGCGAGTTGATCGACAACAACGGAAAAGAGCTGGAGAAATGCGTCCTCCAGTATGCCGAAAAGTGGAAATTAGGGGAAGAATTTACCAGCTGGATCAAACAGGAGAATATCTTCTGCTCCACTTTAGTAGACCGTATCGTAACCGGCTATCCGAGAAATGAAGCCGCTTCCATCTGTGAAGAGCTGGGCTACCAGGACAACATCATCGACACCGGAGAAGTCTTTGGCTTCTGGGTCATCGAGGGACCTGAGAGTTTAAAGAAAGAGCTTCCATTTGAGAAGGCCGGCCTTCCGGTACTCATTACCGACGATCACAAACCATACAAGCAGAGAAAGGTCCGCATCTTAAACGGCGCCCACACCTCCTTTGTCTTAGGCGCATATTTAGCAGGCCAGGATATCGTCCGGGACTGTATGGAAGATGAAGTGATCTGCGGTTTTATGAACAAAACCATTTACGATGAGATCATCCCCACTCTGACACTTCCCAGGGAAGAGCTGATGAGTTTTGCCGCTTCCGTCACGGAGCGCTTTAAGAATCCATTCATCGACCACGCGCTGTTAGCGATTTCCTTAAACTCCACCTCCAAGTGGAAAGCGCGCGTTATGCCTTCCTTAAAGGGGTATATCGCCAACACGGGCAGGCTTCCCGAATGCATCACCGCCTCCTTTGCCTTCTACATTGCGTTCTACCGCGGAACGGAGCTCACCGAGGAAGGGCTGACTGCTGCGAGACCGGCCGGCAATGAGTACACCGTGAAGGATGACCGTCCAATTCTTCAGTTCTACTATGACCACAGGAATGATGACGTGAAGACGCTGGTTCACGCGGTCTGCGTAAATGAAGAGTTCTGGGGCGAGGACTTATCCGCAATCGCCGGATTCGAAGACGCAGTCGCCGGATACGTGGCAGCAATTGAGAAGAAGGGCGCTTACGAAGTAATGAAGAGCTGTCTTGATAAAGAAGCTTAAAAAGGAAGCAGGTCAAATGCACGAATCCAGGCTCGATGCATTTGACCTGCTTTTTCCCTTCTCTCAATCAAACACCGTTTTCCAGTTCTTATCCGCATATGCATCAAAGCACATCTCGACCTGCGCCTTCGTATTTTTGTCCTCCGACAGCACAGGCAGTTCGTCCGGAGAAAACCATCCGCTCTCCACCGTCTCGATGTTTTCTTCAAATTCCCCCTCCACAATCTCGCACAGAAAAAACACCTTACAGACTCCATAGGCAAAGAGCTGCTTATTATGGCGCCCCATATCGTGAAGCGCTACCACACGCACCGGGACTACCGTCAGACCAGACTCCTCCTTCGTCTCTTTGACTGCATTTTCCCCCACCGTCTTATTCACATCCACCCAGCCTCCAGGCATGGAATACCAGCCATCCTTCTCCTTCACCAGAAGTATCTTTCCATTCTCGATAATGGCAGCCCTCGTATCCAGCTTCGGCGTCTGAAATCCCGTTTCACTGCAGAAGAGATCCGTCACCTTCTCACCGGACAAGCCGGTATAGCTGCTCATAATCTCTCCTGAAAGCTCTCTGATCCGTTCAAACCGCTCCAGATCGTAGCTGTCCTTTGTGTAAGTGATTCCCGCCTGGGCGATAAACTGAAGTTCCATAGCCCAGGAGAGCCATTTTCGCCCCTCATCCTCCGCCTCCAGGCGCTCCAGAACGGACAGAACGGACGCCGGATCGGGAAAATAGTAATCTGCATGGATATGCTTCACGCCGCCGGCCCCCCACAGCGCCAGGCCGCAGGCGGCCTTTGCCGCGCAGGCGCATTCCATATCGTAAATGCTGTCTCCAATATATAACACTTCTTCCGGCCTGGCCCCCGTCTTCCTCATATAGAACTCCAAAGGCTCCGCCTCCGGCTTATGGTTCACCGTATCTTCCTCACAGACTACCGTATCGAAGTAGCCGTAAAGACCCAGGCGTGTAAAATCCTCCTCATATTCCGCCCGGCTCCTGCTCGTCACAATTCCCATGTGAACGCCTTCTGCCTGCAGCCGTTTTAGCAGCAGCTCCATACCGTCGAACACACGGACATAATCTCTTAAAGCTGCCAGGTTTTCCTTCCACTGTGAGAGCAGTTCCTCCTCATTTCCAATCCCCAGCCGATTCAGGGCGGCTGCCCCTGTAATTCCAAGACAGAACGTGAGCTCCGAACACTCTTTCTCGATTCCCGCGCCGTCTCTCAGCGTCTTCTGAAATGACTGAAGAATTGCTTCTTCCGTATTCAGGAGCGTGCCGTCCACATCAAATACAATATACTGATATCTCATGTTTTCAATTCCTCCTCTGTCTCATTTCATTTAACCATATTCTGTCTGAAGGAGCAATAACATAGGAACAAAAACTGGAAAAATCAAGAAAAAGTCAAGAATTCCGTTGTAATATCTCACAACTTCCTGTATGATAAAAAGATAACAACTATAACGAAAGACAAGGGGAACAAGTATGTTAGAGACTTTGAAAAAGCATGTAACCAAAAATCTGATTTGGCGTATCGTCATCTCAGTCATCATCATCGGAGCCGTCTTCTTTTTCAGCGGCAAGTCGATTCTGATGTTTTTAAAAGGGCCGGAACCGATTACGGCAGGCATGGACTATGACGCCGCCGAGGGCTCTTATGTGAGCTTTGACGCGCGCTACATCGTTGACGAATACGTTCGCCAGACCGAGCGCAACACGGATACCAAGAAAGAAACGCTGAAAAACATCAGCTACTTCGTCTACTTTGAGGAAGACGGATACTTTTTCGGAATCGAAGTCCCTTCTTCCAAAGAAGACGAGATGAACCAGTATATCGACGATACCATCAGCTGGCTGAACGGTGAGGTAGAAGAGCTCACCAACGTCAAACCGGTCAAGGGAACATGGACAAAGCTTACCGGCAAGCGGCTTCAGTATTACCAGGAACAGATTACCGACGATCTCGGCGCTGAATTTCTCGAGATTGCCCTTCCATATTATATCGATTCGAATAAGGTGGGAGAGCGCACCTATGTCTCCATTTATATCTGCCTTGCCGTGATTGCTTTGACATTGATTTACCTTCTCTACAGCCTGATTCAGTATTTTACCGGCAGCAGCCAGAAGTATTTAAAGAAGTATTTAGAAGCCAATCCAACCGTAGCGATGGAGCATTTAGAAGCAGATTTCGCTTCCGCTTCCGCCATCTCCAAAAGCATCTGGGTTGGAAGACGCTGGACCTTCCACATTTCCGGCATCTACACAAAGCTTATTGAGAACAAGGATCTGGTCTGGGCCTATTACTACTATCGTTCAGGCCGCCATTCCGAGAGTACCCTGCGCCTGTATGATGTCAACAGACACTTACACAGCTTAAGCGCCTCGGAAAAAGAGGCCAAAGCCGCGCTGGCTGTCTACGAACAGCAGCAGCCGCATATGGTGCTCGGATACAGCAAAGAAATGGAAAAATTACATGATAAAGATTTCCAGGGTTTCTTAAACCTGCGCTACAACCGTCCTGTGGAAGAATTACAGACCGCGCCGGATGAACCGTGGAACTACACAAATCCCGAAGAATCATAAACCATCACATGGGCAGCACCGGGCGGACTAAAAAGAAGTCCGCCCGGTGCTGCCCGTAGAAATTACAGGAGATCTGCCATGCATTATGACTGCCTGATTGTAGACGACGAGACCGCAATCGCCAGCTCTACCTCGGAATATTTTAACTTATTTGAGCTGTCCTCAGCCTATGTAACCAGTTACGAACAGTGCATCCGCTTTTTAAAAGAGAATACGGTCTCCCTTCTCCTGCTGGATATCAACTTAGACGGCCATTCCGGCTTCAGCCTCTGCAAAAAGCTGCGCGAACAGACGGATATTCCGATTCTGTTCATCAGTGCGCGCACCAGCGACGACGATATCCTGACTGCTTTAAACATTGGCGGAGATGATTACATTACCAAGCCATACACCTTAAGCGTTCTTCTGGCCAAGGTAAAGGCAGTCTTAAAACGGTGTGCGCGGTCCGGGGAAGCCGTGCCCCTGCGCATTGCCGATGTGGAGATCGATCTTTCCGCCCATAAGGTAACCGTTGGAGGTAAACCGGTCAAACTGAAGGAAATGGAATTCCGTCTGCTTACCTATCTGGCACAGAATCTGGGACGTGTCGTCACAAAGGAAGAACTCCTGGAAAATGTCTGGCCCGACCCCTATGTGGGAGAAGGCACTTTATCAGTCCACATCCGCCATCTGCGGGAAAAGATTGAGAAAGACCCCAATCATCCGCGGTTAATCCTAACGGTGTGGGGTACCGGATACCGCATGGAAAACGGAGAATGCCATGATTAAGAAAAAATGGACCATCCTGTTTCTGATTTCCTGGCTCCTTCTCGGCGCCGTCTTTCTCTTCCGGCTTTTTACCTCGATGGAGATGCCGGAGATCGATATGGTTTCCATCAACCGCATCGGAAAAGAGACGGCGGTCCAGTGGGAACAGGGAACCTTTTATAAACCGGATTTCAGCCCCTATGATTACACAGTTACAGACCTTTCCGGGACCATCCTGTTAAAGACTTCCGCTTCCGCTCCGTCAAGTGTGGCTGAAGCGGTCCGCAGCCATGATCCCGTGCTGGATATCACCGTCGGTCAGGGTGTGAAAGGCCATGTACTCATTGCCGCAGGATACGACGACGCTCTGCTGAAAACAAAAAAAGAACTGGCTATATTCGCCGTTCTTCTGCTGCTGATGCCGGTAATTCCTGTTTTTCTCTATACAGCATACTTAAATCATACCGTACTGAAGCCATTTTACAGGATGAAAGAGTTCACCCGCCACATCGCCATGGGAGATCTGGATTTCCCCCTGCCCATGGACAGGAAACACATCTTCGGCGCCTTCACCGAAAGCTTCGACATCATGAGGGACCAGCTGAAAGAGGCGAGACGGAAGGAGGCTGAGGCAAACAGAAGCAAAAAAGAGCTGGTCGCCTCACTGAGCCACGACATTAAGACTCCGGTTGCTTCCATCAAGCTGACCAGCGAGCTTTTACTGGTCACGGAAAAAGAAAAACCGGTCAGGGACCGGCTGCAGACCATATACCAGAAATCCGACCAGATCGACCATCTGATCACCAATATGCTTCAGGCCTCCTTAGATGAACTGGGAGAGCTGACGGTAAGCTTATCGGAGGTGAGCAGCAGTGCCGTCGAAGCCATGATCCGGGATGCCGATTACTGCGGCAGAATCGCCTCCCTCACCATTCCCGGCTGCATTCTCCTCCTTGATCCGTTCCGTTTAGAACAGGTTATCGGCAACATCCTGAATAATTCCTACAAATATGCGGATACCAGGGTCAACGTGGTATCCCAGCTCACAGAAGACGGCCTGCGCATCGAATTTATGGATTACGGAAAGGGAGTCCCTGATGAGGAACTCCCCAGCCTTTTCGGCAAATTCTACCGCGGCTCCAATTCAGATAAGAAGGCTGACGGCTCCGGCCTTGGCCTTTATATCTCGAAAAACCTGATGGAGCGTATGGGCGGCATCATTGAATGCAGGAACCGCAGCGACGGTTTTTCTGTAATTCTGTATCTCCCGCTCCGCCATCCCGGCTCCTGATCATCACTGAAGTCGGGAATGCTTCTGCAGATTCCCGGTTTAATCCAGGTACCGGACTGCAAACACCGCCCCCGCTTCGCCTGCCAGTACTACCCTGCCATCCTCCGGGAGATAGAAGGGACGGTCTTTCTCCATTGTCCACGAACTCGACACGCACTTCATCTCGCGGCCGCTGTGGTCATATAGATACCAGGCGCCGTTCTCCGGCTTTTCAATCAGAACCCGGCGATTCTGATTCACGTCTCCGGTAGTGAGCCAGACCGCCTCCCCGGCCGCTCCGAGTGTCACTTCACAAGTGCTGTCGGGAAACGCTTCCGCGTCTTCTGCCGCCATATACCGGAAACTGCCCGATTCCAGGATCTGTTTCCCATTCTCCTCCTTCCGCGTGTAATCATTTAAATCGCGGCCTGCCTGCCCCGGAACCTCCGTGAAGAAGTCCGCATGGGTCTCATCCGAGACCACAGCCATCCGCAGTTCCAGGTTCTCAAAAGAAAGAATTCCTTCCGGTTCATCCAGCAGTAGCGGTTTTACCATAAACCGTTTCAGCCAGGCAGCAGAATCGTATTTTTCACTTATCAGATAGTATTCCTGACCATCCAGCTCCTTCCAGGCTGATACCGCTGCCTCTGATGGCACATTCCCGGTATAGCGGGTTCCGACGGGCAGATATGTCGCCACGCGTCCAAGCCCTGGATAGACCTCCATGCTTTCCGCCATCAAATACTCTCTTCCCTGCTTTCCTTCCTGGAAGCTCAGCCTGGTCCGGCCGATCCGGCCACCGCTTCCCTTTGACAGTTCTCCCGATGCGCTGATATAATTCCCGTCCGTAGAATAAAATCCGCCGTCCGTTCCAGGCTGATAGACCTGCTCTCTCCGCCGCCCGCTCCCCTCGGATGCAATCGTCATCTTCCCATCACCGGAGACGGAAAGCTTTAACAGATCACTGCCGGCGTACCATCCGGAACGCTCCGCGATATCGGCAGGTACCGTCATTTCCGCAGATACCTCTGTTTCCGCAGATACCGCCGGGTCCGTGTCTTTTCCCTTTCTTACGTCCGCTTCCCAGCTTACGTTCTCTTCCTCTTCCCGCTCAATTCTTCCGACCTCGTCCAAATACGTCATCACAATCTCCTGCACCGCCAGCTGGTTCAATGTGCTGGAGCCGCCGCTGGTTAACACGGCACAGGAAATCTGTTCCTCCGGAAGAACCGTCAGGCTGCCGTGATAGAAGTTCGTATCGCCGCCCTTAACAAGGGCCTTTATCCCATAGCGGCTGAATGGATACGTCTCCACGCTGTCCCAGCCAAGCCCATAGGATAAGGTCGTATCGCAGCCCTTCGGATTGATCTCCTCATGATAACGGCTGGTTTCCATGGCAGTCAGCGCTCCGTCGGACAGCAGCCTGGCATTGCCGCTTCTGTTCCTCATAAAAATTTCCGAAAAACGGCACAGGTCCATGGCAGTCGCGTAAATGCCGCCGCTGCCGATCACATTGGCGTTTTCCGCAGGGAGCTCCCCGCCGCTCCCTGCATCGTATATCTTCGCCAGGCGGCCTGACAGATTACTGCTCTGAGGCGTTTTAAACTGTGTCAGACCAAGCTGATCCGCAAATTCCCGTTCCACGTATTCCGTAAAGCTGAGTCCCGTCACCCGCTCTGTCAAAATCTCCGCCAGTGTAAAACCATCGTTGCAGTACACCTGGATCTCCCCCGGATCGGACTTCAGACGCTGTTTCTTCAGCCGCTCCAGCAGCATATCGTGATTTTCCGTATCGTTGTCTCCCAGCAGCATGGCATTGTTTAATGTGCTGCCCGGAAGCCCTGAACTGTGATCCAGAAGCATCTCCGGCGTGATCAGGCGATACCGTTCATCCGCCATCTCAAACTCCGGAATGTATGTGGTAAGGGGCTTCTTTATATCAATCAATCCCTCATCCGCCAGTTTCATGACTGCTGCCGCGGTCACCACCTTGCTGGTGGAACCGATCCCGTACATGAGCGGCTCTGCCGGTGCCGTCTCTTTCGCCAGGCAGGTCATCTGTCCCCAGCCCGCCATTCCTGAACATACCGCTGCCGCTGTCAGTGCCGCAGTGATATAGCGCCATCTTTTCTTCATCCTCATCATTCCTCCGTCAACAATCCATATACCGTAATCCCTCTGATCTTTCCCGCCAGCACCATGGAAACCGCAAATGCGAATGCCACCAGCGCAAGGGCCATAAGAAGAATCAGCCACGGCTCAACCACAAAATTCATCTCTGAAACTCCCAGCCGCTCAAACAAAAGACTGGCCATACGATTCACCGACAGACATGCCGCCACGGAACCAGCAAACGTTCCGCCAATGGAGGCCGGCAGAAAACTTATGGCGATTTGTTCCATCAGCTGTCTGTCCGTGTAGCCCAGAGCCTTGTAGATACCGAATTCCCCTCTCCGCCTCGTCAGCATTGATTTGATCACCATATAGAGCACCAGCACCACGAGAAGCACCGTTCCCGTAATAATGAGGGCCGCCATCATACGTGTTGAATCGGCGATACTGTCCACATTGGTCACAAAGAGCCTCCTGTTGTTTTCAATCCGGTCTATCTCATAATCATTCGTGTCGCCGCTTAAGACGATTTCACCGTCTGCCATCAGGGCATACTGGGCGCTGTCCACACCGTACATGGAAATGAGGGCGGTAAGTTTCTCCTCCGCCTTTCGCCTGGCCGCAGCCAGCGCCTCCTCCCTGCCCGGTTTCGCATTTGCATCTGTTTTGGTCTCCTCCGCGCCGGACTCCCTGACTGCGTCATTCACTGACGGAGAAAGCACACGGAACTTCTGCTCCATGGCGGCGATAACCGTATCGATATCCAGCCCCGGCTCTAAGTACACCTGAATCGAACTCTTCTCGTAGTACGGTTCCACCCTTAAAAGTCCTGTCTCATGGATAAAGCAGATGCGGCCGAAATTATTCATGGTCTGAGTCAGCCCGCAGATCACATATTCCGAGGAAACCCCGTTGGCTGACACCGTAATGGTATCCCCGATCTTCTTTCCCCAGCTCCTGGCGAGCAGCCCTGTGATTACGATCTCGTTATCGTATTCCGGAAAATCCCCCTCATAGACTTCTACCAGTTCCAGTTTGCCGAAATCATCCGACACGTAACAGCTTAACAGTTCGCCCTCCACGGTCAGGGATTCCATCTCATAGAGACTCACCTTCCTGACCCCTTCCATGGCGCCCACCTTTTCAGACAATTCTTCATAATTCTCATGAGGCGCCTTATAGACCATGATGTCACTGATCTCATATCCGGTCAGCTTAAGCACCAGATCGTCGTTGATTCCCATATTCCACCAGGTGATGATGGAAAACGCGCTGGCAAATGCAATCCCGGCAAATATCACACCGACCATGAGAATCATTTTCCGGTGAAAGGCCATGCTCTTTAATCCCAGCACCATGGACAGAGAGCCTCTCGTCCGTTCCAGCGGGAAATACTCCTTTTTAAAGCTGTGGGATTTGATGCCTCCCCGCAGCGCCTCCACAGGCAGAATTCTGGCAGCCGCTGCCGCGGAGCGCCATGCCACAAACACAACCACAGCCATGATAACGGCCGCGCTGATCATATCGAATCCGATATGACCGCCGCTTCTCCAGGTAACGCCCACAGAGCTGGTGATCAGCCCGCCCAGAGCCGCAATGATCCCGTAGGAAAGCGCAATGCCCAGGCAGGTTCCCAGAATCCCAATGATAACAAACTCCAGCACCACAGACCACCGGATCTGCCTGCCGGTATATCCCACAGCCCCCAGTGCCCCGATGTTGCGCATCTGGGAATCGATATGGTTGGAGATCCGGAACTTCATCACGATCAGGGCAACCAGGACCATTAAAAACGAGAATACAAACAGCACCGCCGAAATAATGGTGACCACCATGGTGGTACCGTTTCTCATATCATCAATGGTGATTTCCATGGCATTTGCCTCCATGGAGATCGCTTCTATATTTACATCCGTACTGTTCTTAAAATCCGCTGTTAATCCCTTTAAATCCGCCTGATCCTTCAGCCGCACAAGAAGAATATATCCGCCGCCCTGCTGTTCGTACAGTTTTTCATACGCCTTCTCCGGCATATAGAAATTCACCATGCTGCTGACCGAGGAGTGAAGCCATGTGGACTGTGTGAAGCCCGCTATGCGGAAATGGTAATCTTTTTTATTATAATTCAGGATCAGCTCATCCCCCAGTCCATATCCTAAGTCCTTCATAAACACCGGCATATAAACCGCCTCATCCTCGGGAACCTCCGTCTGTTCCGCCACAAAGTAACCGCTTATCTTCCTGTTGATATCCATATTCAAAAAGTTGGCAGTGATAATGCCTCCTTCCGGGAAAGAGGCCATCTGCATCAGAACAGCCTCCTCCGTCTCTGCCGTCTCCACCCTCGGATCCTGCAAAAAGAGATCCAGATATTCTTCCCGGTACTCATTTCCCGTAAACCGGACCATATAATGGGCTCCGTTCAGCCGGTCATTTTCCATGTCGTAAAAACGGTTGATCCCAGCCAGCAGTGTAAGACCTACGTTAAAGATCGCTACAGCCAGCAATATAAGAACGCCCATGGAAACCGCCACGCCCTTTTTCTTTTTGATATTTGCCATGGCAATCATAAAAACCGGCATGTTACCACCCCATTTCCGTTAAAAATGCACTCAGCTTCTCGTGGCGCGCCGTATCGGCGGCGGCATACGTTCCCAGCCGGCACTCGCCGCAGATCATACCGTCTTTCAAATAGACCACCCGGTCCGCCCGCCTTGCTGTCTTTACGTCGTGAGTGACAACAACGATGCTCTGGCCCTTTTGATTCACCTCGGTCAGGGTATTTAGCACCTGCTCTCCAAAAGCGGAATTTAAGGCTCCTGTGGGCTCATCCGCAAATATCACTGCCGGCTCATTGATCAGCGCTCTCACGATCCCCACCCGCTGGGCCTCGCCGCCGGACAGCTGGGCCGGAAACTTCCCCCAGTCCTCTTTTTGAATCCCGACTTCCTCCAGCAGCTTCTTTGCCCTGGCTGCAACCGCCCTTTTTTCCCTGGACACCAGGAGCCCGCAGGCCAGCACATTGTCCAGGACGCTCATTTGATCCAGCAGATGAATCTGCTGAAACACAAAACCGCAGTTTTTCCTGCGGAACACTGCCATATCACTGATTCCCAGGTGGTTAATCTTCACCTCTCCGTACATGACCTCTCCCAGCGTCGGCTTATCCATCCCTGACAGCGCATAAAGCAGTGTGGACTTACCGGAGCCGGAAGCCCCCATAATCACGGTAAAATCTCCTTTATAAATGCTTAGATCCAGATTTTTAAGCACATGCTGCTGCCTCCCGGCACTGGAAAAGCTCTTGCATAATTTATCTGTCTGAATAACCACTTCTTTCATGGTCTGTCTCCCTTCTATTGCCGCCGGCCATTATCATTCTGACCGTTTTCTCCAATATCACCATTATAAATGGCCGCCGGGTAAAAGTCCTTAGAAAACTGCTGTCAAATTCTTATCAGTTTCTTAACTGAATCATAATTCTGTGATAAACTGGAAAAAACAGATTTGCAGAAAGCATGCGGCGGTATGTGATGGCAGAACCCTCCATTATAACACCAGGCTTTCCGGTTATGATAAGATAGAGAAGCTGGAGGCATCAGACATGAAAAATACTTACTCTACTTCCGATGTGGCAAAGCTGATCGGAATTCACCCAAACACAGTACGGCTCTATGAGGATCTGGGGCTGATTACAAGACCGGAACGGAAAGAGAACGGCTACCGGATCTTTACGGACTTCCATCTGATCCAGTTTCGGATTGCCCGCCTGGCCTTTCAGGTTGAAGTCCTTCAGAACGGCCTGCGGACGCAGGCGGCGGCCATCGCAAAGACCTGTGCGTCCGGCGACATCGACGGTGCTCTGCTCTTAACCGACCGTTATATCAGACAAATCGGAGAAGAAAGCCAGAATGCGGAGACCGCCATACAGATCGCCGGACAGATTATATCCGGTCAGACTCATTTTGCCAATCCCCTGCTCCTTACCAGAAAACAGACTGCCGCTTACTTACACATTACCGTGGATACGCTGAGAAACTGGGAGCGCAACGGGCTTCTGGTGGAAAAGAGAATGCAGGACGGCCGCCGCGTCTACACCTCCCGGGATCTGGAACAGCTGATTATCATCAGGTCTCTGCGCTGCGCCAACTACTCCCTTGCCTCTATCCTGCGCATGCTTCATGCGCTGTCCCTCAATCCGGAGGCCAGCATCCGGGACGTCATCGATACTCCCCGGCCCGATGATGACATTCTGACTGCCTGCGACCACCTGTTGTCCTCCCTCGATCAGGCGGGGCAAAATGCAAAACAGATCGCCGGACTGTTATCAGAGCTTAAGAATCTGAATTCCCTTATGTTAAGCCCAGGACAGAAAGAAAGACAGGGGCCGGCGTAACCGCCGCTCCTGTCTCCTCTTCTTCTAATTTCCTGCGACTCCCGCCGGAAACAACGGAATGCCGTTTATTGCTCAGATATATTATTCAAATTTATTTTTCAAATCTCTCTAAAAATTTCCTGGATTCCACCGCATTTTCCGGTGTACTGTCCTCGATTGTCATCTGAATGTACGGTTTTTCCTTCCGAACGAAATCCATTATCGTATCGTATTTCATGATTCCCGTCCCCGGGGCGCCCGATACGATTGTATGATCTTTCACAACGAAATCTTTCATATGCAGAACCGCAGTGTACTCTCCCAGATCCTCAATCGCCTGAGCAAAGACAGACTCATATTCGCCGCAGTTTTCCACAGATAGAAGATTCACCGGATCCAGAATAATCTGGAGGTTGGGAGAATGGATCTCCTTTAAAACCCGCAGCGCCTGTTTTGAATCGTAGACAATATGGCTCCAAACCGGCTCAATGGCAAGAATAACACCGAATTTTTCCGCGCACTCTACCACCGGGCGGACATTGGCAATAAAGGTCTGAAGCGCCTCTTCCGTATGGCAGGCCGGTTCAAAGTGGTAATCCGCGTTGGGAGCTCCCGTCTCTGTTCCCACCACGCTGCATCCCAGAATCGAAGCAAACCGTATATGGGCAAAATACCGTTCCTGGATCTTCTTCAACTCTTCCGGATCCGGATGGGCAAGGTTTAAATAGCAGCCCAGAACCGCAATATCCACATCGTATTTTGCAAACATCTTTCTCAAATAAGCAGCATATCCGGGTGTCAGCGCCGAATTGGCCACGGAGTGCTCCGTCACCGTCTTGGCCAGCGCCAGATGGCCGCAGGTAAACCCCTGCTCATGCGCTCTCATCACTCTCTGTTCCAGAGTTCCAGGTTCAATATCGTGTAATCGGATTCCTATCTGCATTTTTCTTTCCTCCTTGTTATGAACACATCGCGTGTTCCGTTTTGCTTAAAGCACCATTAAATCTCTTTAAAATGTTCAATATTACTCATAATAAACGCGTCGCCCTTCTGACCGGTAATCGTTACATTCTCACAGACCAGCGTATCTACATTCATAACCGTAAATCCCTGTCTGGAACAGGCAGAGACGCCTTCCATCATAGCCGGAACGCCTTCCCTGGCCTGTTCTGCAAATGAAATGTCTACATTTCTCAGTTCTATCTTCCGGATCTTCTGCTCCGGCAGACCACAGAGGAACGATGCCGCTGCATGGCAGTTGGCCGCTTTGATATCGGTGAAGGAAAGATTCTGAATCTCAGGCGTCCGCTCATCTGCCGGCAAAGCCTCCCTGCACTGCACATACTCTGTCTTCCCGTCCGGATCACAAAAATAGAAACTGTTGACCACAAACGGTGTCATGACATGATCCATGACGATATGCTGAAAGGAAATATCAGACAGTACCGAATCTTTTCCTCTCCCGCGCCTCGTTTTCACGCGGAGCCCCCTGTCCGTATGGCGAAACAGGCAGTCCCTTACCCGCACTGCCTTAACTCCGGCTCCAACCTCGCTTCCCACAGTAACCGCACCATGACCGTTTTCCATAAGACACTGGCGGATCTCAATATTCTCAGAAGGCGTTTTATAACGGCGTCCCATATAGATTTTCCCTGACTTTACGGCAATGCAGTCATCGCCGAGGGAAAAGTGCAGTCCTGTAATCTCCACATCCTTACAGGACTCCGGATCCAGCCCGTCTGTATTGGGCGAGTCCGCAGGATTTTCAATATCCAGATCCAAAAAGCGGAGCCCTTGGCTGAAATACGGATGCAGCACCCAGGCGGGGCTGTTCTTTAAATAAAATCCCTGAAGCGTGATGTCCTTACATCTCTCCAGAAATACCATACGCGGCCGGAAAGCCCCCCGCATCGTTCCCGCATCCTTCCACCAGTTCTCAAAGGAAGCCTGACCGTCTATCAGTCCCTTTCCATAGATTACCACATTTTCCACTTCAATTCCATTGATTATTCCGGCAAACATGGGAAGGGGATTCCCCTCCCAGGTTCCTAAATTATAATCCTCTGTCTCATCATAGCTTTCGATCATGCCCGGTAGTCTTGGATACTTAAACCGGTCGGTATCCGCCGCCAAAACGGCTCCTGCTCCCAGCTCCAGCCTGATATGGCTTTTTAAAAACAGGCTGGTAATCCGGTATGTACCCTTCGGTATCAGTACACGCCCGTTCTTTGGACATGCCAGAATAGCCGCCTGTATAAATCCTGTATCGTCCTGTAATCCGTCTCCCTTTGCTCCGAACTCCTTCACATTGATCGTCACAAACTCATAATCTGTGCGGAAAACAGTTCTGGCTTCTGCTCCATCCCGTTTCAGACAGACCTCATACTCCGTATCCGGCTTTAATCCGAACAGACTGAAAATCACCCGGTTCGTCCTCTGATAAAGACTTCCGTTTACATATACTTCTCCCTGTGTATCAAACTCGAAAATCTGCCCGGCCTCAGTCTCTAATGTCGCTGACCTGGCAGTCATACAAATCACCTTAAGCTCCATGTTCTTTTATCCTCACATATCAACAGATCCCATATCTTCAGTTCTTTTCAAAGATCAGGTACTGTGCCTTCAGCATATTCCCGAATCCCTCACCCTTATCCTGCTGTACCTCGAAGCGTCTCCAGATTCGAAGTCCTGCCTCTCCATACTTCTCACGGTTTAATACGCCCAAACTGCATGCCTTTAAAACTGCATAGCCAAGCCAGGCTTCTTCCTCATTAAGCAGAACCTCCGGACGCGGCCCCTCCGCCGGCAGCTTCTGACGGACTGCCTGCTTCAATAAATCACACAGCGCCCTGTAGTATTCATAAATTTCCATGGACATCTTTTCAATTGTATCAATCAGCACAGCGGCCTCCCGGCCTGACCACGCTTTTTTTCCTTCAAAATACGCCGCAATCTCTCCATAGTGAGCCTTCTTATTAAAAAGAGTATCATACTCTGCATAAAAAGGCATGGCAGCCTCCGGCATTGCTGTCTCTCCGTTCACCAGCCGGTTGAATACGAGATCAGCCGCTTTCCGGTATTCCTGCTTTCCCGTCTGCTTCAGTGCAAACAGACAGGCCCCTGCTTCCGGACCGGAAAGAAGGGTTCCGTCCTGCCGCAGAATGGCTCTGTTCGTCTGTTCAAGAGCACGTTCCCCATATTCCGCCTTACCTGTCGCCTGATACATCTGAATCAACCCGGGCAGCTCATAGATATCTTCCATGACGTTCCATCTCCTCATCGTTCATTCCCGCGGCACATAACCGTTCCAGTCGCACGACCGCATCCGGCTGTGTAATCGCTTACATATTCATTTTATGTAATTTTAATGATAAATCCATGCATTTTCAGTTTATCATCTTTCCCAAATACTGTCAATGTGTAAGCGCTTACGCATGCGGATAATTTTCAATACATGTTATTTCAATGAATGTTGCAGGTTCCGTCACAAAACCGGGATATGGAACATATTTTAAAATCGGATGGAAGCATCATTCCCGTTTTCCTTTTCCCACGTTCGAATCGTCTCGACTGGAGTCCTGGTATACCGGGCAACTTTCTCATATGGCTCTCCGTTTTTCCGCATTTCGATGGCCAGCTCTCTCAAAGTTTCACTTCTGCCCTTTTCAATCCCATCATTTACAAGCATCTGCCCCAATAATGTCATGGAAAATTCCTCCTTTACCTCTTCTAAGTCTTTCGAGTCCAAAAACTTCACAGCCAGCGCGTAAAGTACGGCCTGCATCTTTGCCCCTTCATCCGCCGTAATTTCTCCGGAAGCCTGCAGCAGACGGTTCCCCTCTATGAATCTCTCTTTTTCTGCCATCTTCCCGGACATAAGCGGAGTCAGCAGCAGCGGAATCACTTCTTCCCTTTCAATCCTTTCCCCAGTTTGCAGCTTTTGCTTCAAATGATCGAACAGCTGGTCTGCATCCCGGTCTTTTAGCCTCACCGTCATAACACGGTATGTATTGATTCCTTCGTGCAGCTCGCTCAGTACCTCCGCCGCCTTTGCTGAGCAGATCACAATCGTGGTAACCGGTACCTGATACGTATAGCCGGTTACTGCCTCATACCCACGAAAGCGGCGCAGATCCTTTTCCGTCACTTTATCACTCTCAAATTCCAGATGGATCCAGGAGCCGTCAGAAACGATATAGGTAAAATCCTCTATCAGCCCCTTTACTTCCAGGTATACCAGTTCCGTCGGCGCAATCCCCGTAATCTTACAATCGATGCCAAGATACGGGAGCAGCACCTCCCCGAAATACGTAACAGCGGACTTTAGAATCATGTCCTCCAGCGGAAGATTTTCCGGAGGAACAGGCACCGTGCCAGTGCATGATTCCCCGGCCGTTGAACGGCTCCTCCCACTTTTTCGCATATAGCCTCCAATCCAAGCTATATAAGAATCTGTCTCCATGATAACAGAAGTAAGACCGACAGACAATAACCCTGCTTTCCGTATTATTTTCTATCATAAATCAGTGTTGTAATAAAGGAAATATCGTCGAAATCGACGCAGGAAAACCAGATGCCTGACGGCAGTATGATCCGTGAACACGGAACAGAATTCTGGAAATGGAGACAGCTTCTTATGGAAGGCCATCATCTGTTTAAGTGGTACAAATTACTTATATTACAAGTATATCATACTATTGATCCATTCGCAAGTCCAATTTTAATTATCGGAAAGAATCGCAGGGGAGAATCCTTACATGAACAGGAGAATGGAAATACAAAAAGGAGAATCCCCCTTCTGCGCCGCATATACCGCACACAGCCAGCAGGAATTCTCCCTTATCCTTTTATCCAATTCTCTTAATCCTCAGATCCGCCGGTCATCGAAACCGTTTCTCTTTGCATTACCGAACCAGCATTCTGCTGATCTGATACTGATCCTCCGGAATATCCTTATGCATATTCAGCGCTTCCTGAATATCGAAATCCACGTATTCGCCGTGCTTATAAGCTACGATACGGTTGCTTTCTCCCTTACAGAGAAGTTCTACCGCCTTCGCACCCATGATGGAAGCGTAAACTCTGTCCTTACAGGTCGGCGCGCCGCCTCGCTGCATGTGGCCCAGAATCGTGGCTCTCGTCTCTATGCCGGTAGCCGCTTCAATTCTCTTCGCCATGGAAGAAGAATGGCCGATGCCCTCCGCATTGATGATGATGTGATGCTTCTTGCCGCGTTTTCTGTTCTCAATGATGCGGTTGATCAGAGCCTGCTCATCGCCGTCGTAGCGCTCCGGAAGAAGAATGTCCTCCGCTCCGTTGGCAAATCCGCACCAGAGAGCGATGTAGCCGGCATTACGGCCCATAACCTCGATGATGCTGCAGCGCTCATGGGAGGTAGAGGTATCACGCACCTTATCGATCGCCTCCATGGCCGTATTCACTGCGGTGTCGAAACCGATGGTGTAATCGGTACATGCGATATCCAGATCGATGGTTCCCGGAAGTCCTATGGTATTAATTCCAAGTGCGGAAAGCTTTCCCGCTCCGCGGAAGGAACCGTCGCCGCCGATTACCACCAGGCCGTCAATCCCGTGTTTCTTGCAGATTTCAGCGCCCTTTTTCTGGCCCTCAGCCGTTGTGAATTCCTGGCATCTGGCTGTATAGAGAATCGTACCGCCGCGGTGGATAATATCCGACACGCTGGTACTCGTCATATCAACAATTTCTTCCTGCAGAAGGCCCGCGTATCCTCTCATGATGCCCTTCACTTCTAACCCTTTATGGATAGCCGTCCTGACAACCGCACGGATTGCCGCATTCATTCCTGGTGCGTCACCGCCGCTGGTTAATACGCCGATCGTCTTTACTTGTTTTGCCATAGTAACTTCCTCCTGTTTCTGAACATCTTTTATTGTAAATTTTCTTCGCTCCTACCAAATCATACAAGTTGTATTCTAATTCATTTTCCTTATCTTTTCAACCTTTTTTTCTACAACCTTGACATTTTTTTCACCAAGTTTTTCAGTCAAAACAGAGACAAGTTCATTGGAAGCACTTACATTTCTGTTGGCCGGTAAAACCTTTTTCGCCCGCTCCTTTTCCAGATAAATGATAACGGTATCGTTTCCCTCCGACTCCTTCAGATCTGAAAGGATTTCTGCCTCTCTGGCCATATAAACGTCTTTGTCGGGGAACTTAAGCCACAGCTCTTTCGGAAGGCTCTGGAAAGGGATTACGCGCTCACAGATGACCTTTCCCACCGGATCGTCACCGATGGATGCCCGCCCCTGGATAAAGACCTTGGCGTCCTCCACAAACAGCTCCCTCTTGCTCTCATAATCCTTTGGAAATACGATTACCTCCACAGAACCGACTAAATCCTCCAGCGTAAGGAAGGCCATCAGCTTGTTGTTTCTCGTCGTCTTCACCGTCTTGCCTGTGATCATGCCTCCGATGGTCACGTAAGAGCCATCCTTGACACGAGCCTCTTCCGTCTCCTCATCCACTATGAAATCTATGGTGACCGCGGTAATATTATTCCTCCAGGTCGTCTCATAAGCCTCCAGCGGATGGCCGCTTACATAGATCCCAAGCGCCTCTTTCTCAAAAGCAAGAAGCTCCTCCTTCGGAAATTCTCCCACGTTTGGGAAGGTGATCTGGTACCGCGTCTTCTCCTCCTCGCTGGCAATATCGAACAGTGTCAGCTGACCTTCCATGGAGTTCTTCTTCTCCTTGCTTCTCTGGTCTAACAGCTCCGGCGCCACCAGGATCTTCTGCTTTCTGGTTCCGGGAAGCGTATCCAGAGCCCCCGATTTGATGAAATTCTCCAGCGTCCGCTTGTTGACCTCCTTATTGCTCATACGGTCCACAAAGTCCTCGATTGAGGTGAACAGCCCGCTGCTCTCCCGCTCCGTAACGATCAAGTCCACGACGGACTTACCAACGCTCTTAATGGCCGAAAGTCCATAACGGATTGCACCTCCGGAAACGGAAAATCCGCTCTCCCCTTCATTAATATCCGGCGGAAGAATGGAGATTCCCATCTGCCGGCAGCTTAAAATATATTCCGACACCTTGGTCACGTTATCCATCACCGAGGTCAGCAGAGCCGCCATATATTCCTGCGGGTAATAGTATTTTAAGAAAGCCGTCTGATAAGAAACCACGGCATAGGCCGCCGCATGGGATTTGTTAAATGCATACTTCGCAAAATCGATCATCTCATCGTAAATATGATTGGCCGTCTTCTCATCAATTCCATTGGCTATGCAGCCCTTAACGCCCTCTTCCGGATTCCCGTAAACAAAATTCTGGCGCTCCTTTTCCATGACCGACGTCTTCTTCTTGGACATGGCTCTGCGGACTAAGTCACTCCGTCCCATGGTATAGCCGGCCAGATCCCGAACGATCTGCATAACCTGCTCCTGGTAGACGATACAGCCGTAGGTCGGGCTTAGGATCGGTTCCATCTGCGGACAGTCGTACGTTGCTGACGATGGGTCATTCTTTCCTTTTAAATACTTGGGAATGAAATCCATGGGACCGGGGCGGTAAAGGGATATTCCGGCAATGATATCCTCGAGACTCTGGGGCTTTAACTCCTTCATGAAGCTCTTCATCCCTGAACTCTCCAGCTGGAACACGCCGTCGTCCTTTCCTGTTCCGATGGATTCCAGCACCGCCTTGTCGTCGTAGTCAATCGTATCCATATCGAGCACCACGCCGCGGTTCTTCTCCACCGCCTTCACCGCATTCTGAATCACCGTCAGCGTACGGAGCCCCAGGAAATCCATCTTTAAAAGTCCCAGTTCTTCCAGCGTAGTCATGGTAAACTGTGTCGTAATCGTACCGTCGGCCGCCTTTGAAAGCGGCACATACTCGTCTACCGAGGTACGGCTGATCACGACTCCCGCCGCATGCATGGAAGTATGCCTCGGCAGTCCCTCCAGACGCATGGACATGTCGATTAAATATTTGACTTCCGGGTCCTCATTGTAGGCGTTTCTTAAATCCGGGCTCTGCTTCAGCGCCTTTTCCAGCGTCATCCCCAAATCGCCAGGTATCATCTTCGCAATGGCGTCACATCTGGCGTAAGGCATGTCCAGAACACGCCCGACGTCGCGCACCACGCCTTTGGCCGCCAGCGTACCGAAGGTGACGATCTGCACCACCTGCTCCTTGCCGTACTTTCTCACCACATAATCGATAACCTCCTGGCGCCGCTCGAAGCAGAAATCAATATCAATATCGGGCATGGACACACGCTCCGGGTTTAAGAACCGCTCAAACAGCAGGTTATAGCGGATCGGATCGATATTGGTGATCCCCAGACAGTACGATACGATACTGCCGGCCGCCGAGCCTCGCCCCGGCCCCACGATGATGTCCTGAGATCTGGCATAATGGATGAAATCCCACACGATCAGGAAGTAGTCCACGTATCCCATGGTATGAATAACGTTCAGTTCATATTCCAGTCTGGCCTTCAGGGTTCCGTCGTCATCAGGATAATGCTTCGCCAGACCTTCGAAGCAGAGCTTGTTTAAATATCCCCAGGAATCGTATCCCTCCGGTACATCGTACCTGGGCAGCTTCGTCACGCCGAACTCGATCTCCACATTGCAGCGCTCGGCGATATCGTGAGTATTGTCAATCGCCTCTGACGCATAGGGAAAGAGCTTTCTCATCTCTTCCTCGGTCTTGCAGTAATACTGGCCGCCCTCATACCTCATACGGTTTTCATCCGTCACCTTCTTACCGGTCTGAATGCACAGAAGGATATCATGGGGAGTGGCATCCTCCGCAAACGTATAATGAATATCGTTGGTAGCCACCAGCTTAATGCCTGTCTCCCTGCTCATGCGCATCAATCCCTGGTTCACCGTGTGCTGTGCCGGAATTCCATGATCCTGCAGCTCCAGGAAAAAATTCCCTTCGCCGAAAATCTGCTGGTAGCGGAGCGCCGCATTCTTCCCCTGCTCATACATGCCGCGCTCGATATAGCGCTGGACCTCGCCGGCCAGACAGGCGCTTAAGGCGATAATGCCCTCATGATACGTCTCCAGCACTTCATAATCCACCCGCGGTTTATAATAAAATCCATCGACGAAGCCCTTGGACACGATCTTCATTAAGTTCTGGTATCCCTGGTTATTCTCGGCTAAAAGTACCAGATGATAGTAGCGGTCCTCCCCGTTCGTCGTTTCTCTGTCAAATCTGGAACCGGCCGTCACATATACCTCGCATCCGATGATGGGTTTGATCCCCACCTCTCTGGCCGCCCGGTAGAAATCAATCACGCCGTACATGACGCCATGGTCCGTGATCGCCATGCTGTCCATGCCCAGCTCTTTTGCCCTCGCCGTCAGCTCCTTAATCTTACAGGAGCCGTCTAACAGGCTGTATTCTGTATGGACGTGTAAATGCGTAAATGCCACGTTTCTTCTCTCCTTTGTTTTATCTCTTATCACTTGTCAAAATTATTTTAACATATTCGATCCGTTTATTATAGCCTATTTTTTATTTATTTCACAGCGATTTAAGTCCGCAGCTACAGTTTCTCAGCAGTTATCTGTAAATTCAAAAACAGACATGAATCTCCGCATCTTCGCAGAATCATTCATGCCTGTTTTCATTTTCCCATTTAGAGCGTGTAGCACCCTTTAGTTGTTGCTCAAATATTTTTCAATATCGGTAACGGCCTGGTTCTCATCGGCACCATCAGCAGAAATTATAACCTGCTCTCCTGCTGCAAGGCCCAGGGTCATCATACCCATAATGCTCTTCGCATTTACCTTTTTGGAATCGATCTCCACGTAAATACTGCTTTCATACTGGCTGGCTACCTGTACAAGCATGGCTACCGGCCTGGCCTCTAATCCTGATGCAAGTTCGACGGTGACTGTTTTTTTTACCATAATTATCCTCCTCATTCCTGTGAACGGACCCTATTCCATTCTGCTGCGTTCACTCCTGTCCCGCAGTTGCTCCGCAATATCGCAGAGTTTCCTAAGTCGGTGGTTTACTCCTGATTTTCCAACAGGAGGGTCCAGAGCTTCCCCAAGCTCTTTTAATGTAGCTTCCGGTCTTTCAACCCGCTCGCGCGCAATTTCTTCCAAATTCTCCGGCAGGTTTTCCAGGCCTATTGTATCTCTGATATATTCTATATCCTCTATCTGCTTCACAGCAGCTGATACCGTTTTATTGATGTTGGCGGTCTCACAGTTAACCTGACGGTTTACGCTGTTGCGCATGTCCTTCAGGATTCTGATATTCTCCAGCTCCATCAGTGCTACCGGCGCCTCCATCACGTTTAAAATATCGACAATCTGACTGCCTTCCTTAATGTAGACGATATAGTAACGTTTTCTCTTGACAATCTTCGCCTCTAAGTCAAAGGTGGCAATGATCCCCTGAAGCTGCTTCGCCTTCTCCTCTGTTGCACATACGATCTCAAAATGATAGAATTTCTCGGGATCACTTAAGGACCCCGATGCAAGAAACGCCCCGCGGATGAATGCGCGCCTGCAGCATGACTGCTGAATCACCACATTCTGAACCACATTTAAATTTTCCCCCACCTCTCCATGCTCGTCAAGGAGCTTAACGGCATGAAGCACCCGGAGGGCATCCTCATGCTCCCGGATCGTCACCGTGTATGTACGGTTTTTATTTAAGTAGGCGTTTCTTCTAATAGAGACATCAGTAACTATATTAAATGTTTTTTTCAATAATGTAAAGTACTTTCTTGCAACTGCCACATTTTCCGTGTGGATTTTAATGGCATAATGGTCCTCTTCCGAGATTGTGATCTTTCCGCAAAGGCTGATGATCGCCGCTGTTTCGGCAATCTGACAGTGTCTCGCCGGGCTTAACTGCCTGGATAGTTCGTCTTTTACTTTGGAGGAAAATGACATGGCAGCTCATTCCTTTTTTCTTTTATTATCCTTATCAATATCGCGGTGCTCAATTTTTAAGCCGAATTCCTCATGGGATTTGAGCCGCTCGTAAACCGCCTTCGCAATCGTCACTGACCGGTGCTTTCCTCCGGTACAGCCAATCGCAATCACAAGCTGGTTTTTCCCTTCCAGCACGTATCCCGGAATCAGGAATTCCAGCATATCGTACAGCTTATTCAGAAAAATGTCTGCTGTCCCGTTCTGCATCACGTAATCCCGCACTTCCTGATCCTCGCCCGTCTTTGGACGCAGTTCATCCACATAGTATGGATTCGGAAGAAATCTGACATCAAAAACAAGGTCTGCATCCGAAGGGATTCCGTACTTGAAACCGAAGGACAGAATCGTGATATACAGATTCTTATAGCTTTCATTTGCCATAAATATTTTTTCCAGCTCTGCCTTCAGTTCCTTTGTCAGCAGCTTGCTGGTATCTATAATGTAATCCGCCTCTTCCTTTAAAAATGCCAGTTTGAGGCGTTCCTTCTCGATTCCGCTGTCGATCCGCCCCTCCCCCGCCAGAGGATGGGCACGCCTCGACTCTTTATAGCGTTTGATCAGTGTCTCGCTGCTGGCATCCAGGAACAGAATCTCGTATGGAACCCTTTTTCTGGACCACTCATCAAAGATCCTGTCCAGTGCCGACAGTTCATCGCCGCTGCGGATGTCGATCCCCAGCGCGGCATTTCTGATTCCGCCCTGATTGCTCAGGGTAAGCTCAGCAAATTTTTCTACCAGAGGGATGGGAAGGTTATCCACACAGTAGAATCCCATGTCCTCCAGCATCTTCAGCGCATTTGTCTTACCGGCGCCCGACATGCCTGTCACAATTACCAGTCTCACGTTACGTCTCCTCTACGACTTTCGAATGTTCCCAGCGTCTTAACTTCCATCTCCAGCTCCACCCCGGAGCATTCAAACACCTTTCGCTTCACATCCTGACAGAGCGTCATAATATCCGAGGCCGTGGCATGATCCCTGTTTATCACGAAACCACAGTGTTTCCCGGAAACCTCCGCGCCGCCCACACGGTATCCCGCCAGACCGGCTTCCTCGATCAGTTTACCCGCAAAATTCCCTGCCGGCCGCTTAAACGTGCTCCCGGCACTGGGATACTCCAGCGGCTGTTTACTCTTTCTCCTGGCGGCCAGTTCGTCCATATATGCCCTGATCTCCGTCTTGCTGCCCGGCTTTAAACGATACCGCGCTTCCAGCACAATGTACCGGTTTGCGGGAATACAGCTGGTCCGGTAGCCCAGTTCCAGTTCCGGCAGGGAAAGGACCTTTTCCTCACCTTCTATGGTCATCACACGGGCTGATTCAATGATATCCTTCGTCTCGGAACCGTAGGCGCCCGCATTCATCACGACGGCTCCGCCCACCGTGCCGGGAATTCCGGCTGCAAATTCAAAGCCTGTGAGCCCGGCCTCCAGCGCCGCCTTTCCCACCCGGGAAAGGGACGCCCCCGCGCCGGCCGCGATCTCACACCGGTCACTGTCCACCGTACACCCGGAAAATCCGGCCGTCATGGAAATGACCACACCGTCGAAACCGCCGTCTCCCACAAGCAGATTGCTTCCGTTTCCGAGAATGCAGTACGGGACCTCTTCTCTCCGGCACAGCCGGATCACCTCTCCCAGTTCGCGCGCATCCGCCGGGCTTACATAGTAGGCTGCGGGACCTCCTGCACGAAAGGTGGTGTGTCTGCTCATCTTCTCTTCCGTCTTCACATGGCTGCTATCTGACACTTCCAGCAGTTTCTCATAAAACATTGTCATGAAACACCTCAATCATCCTGTTTTCTTGACAGGTTTGCCTGGACACGGTTGTATAATTCCTGTGCCGCGTTGTACCCCATCTTCTTCTGTCTGTAGTTGACAGCTGCCGACTCCACGATGATGGCGAGATTCCGTCCCGGGCGAACAGGGATGGAATGGCAGACCACACGGTTTCCTAAGAATTCCGTATACTGGTCTTCCAGTCCCAGTCTGTCGTACTCTTTATCCTTATCCCAGTCCTCCAGCTTGATTACCATATCGATGGCCTGGGTGTCCTTCACGCTCTCCACACCGAACAGCGTCTTGACATCGATAATACCGATTCCTCTCAGCTCGATAAAATGTCTTGTAATTTCGGGAGCACTTCCGATCAGAGTCTCATCGCTGACCTTTCTGATCTCCACCACGTCGTCCGTTACGAGACGGTGGCCTCTCTTAATGAGCTCCAGAGCCGCTTCACTCTTACCGATTCCGCTCTCACCCATGATCAGAACGCCTTCACCGAATACATCCACCAGAACGCCGTGGATGCTGATGCACGGAGCCAGTTTTACCTTCAGCCAGCGGATGATCTCTGCCATCAGATCAGAGGTCGTCTGCTCCGAAACAAGGCATGGTACGCCGTAATGGTCGCAGCGTGCGATCATATCTTCATCCGGATCCTGGTTCCTCGAATAAACCAGGCACGGAATCTGACTGGACAGAAGCTTATCATACATCTCCACCTTGCGGTCATGTTCCATCTGACGGATATACTCCTGCTCCACATAGCCGATAATCTGGACCCTCTCATTGTCGAAATGGTCAAAAAAACCTGCCAGCTGCAGTGCCGGACGATTGACATCCGGATGACTCAGCACAATTTTCTCTGCATCGATCTCCGGTGTCATGTTCCGGAGATTCATTTTTTCAATTAACTCTGTAATCGCAACTCCATGCATGGTCTGATGCTCCTTTTCCATCTGTTTTTCTCATACTAACACAGATTTCGTGTTTTGAAAAGAGATTCGGAGGGAAATTCCACAATCCTGCCGCCGGGCAGCTGCAGTTCACTCCCCGTTTATTCCTCTTTTGGACGTAAGCTGACGCAGCCGATTAATGGAAAAAGTCATAGACACTCTGAGCCGACTTAGTATTCATGCCCGGTGCGGCAGTCAGGGCTTCTATGGTGGCTTCTTTTATGGCTTCGATATCTTTAAAATGGCGCATCAGTGCCTTGCGGCGGGTGGGGCCGATATCAGGGATGTCATCCAGTATGGAGTGAACCTGGCCTTTGCTGCGCAGGCTTCGGTGATATTCGATCGCGAAACGATGGGCCTCATCCTGGATTCGGGTGATCAGCTTAAAGCCCTCGGAGCGCTTGTCGATGGGGATCTCCACGTTGTTGTAGTACAGGCCGCGCGTCCTGTGGTTATCATCTTTTACCATACCGCAGACCGGGATAGACAGCTTCAGCTCATCGAGCACTTCCAGGGCAATATTAACCTGTCCGCGGCCGCCGTCCATCATGAGTAAGTCCGGGAATTTCGTGAAGCTGCCGAACTCTTCGTCCACGCCCTTTTCTTTTAATGCGGCGGCTTCGTCAAGTCCGTGGGAAAATCGGCGGGTGAGTACTTCACGCATGGAAGCGTAGTCGTTGGCGCCTTTGACCCATTTAATCTTGAATTTCCGGTAATCGTTCCGCTTGGGCTTGCCGTCTTCATAGACAATCATGGAGCCTACGGATTCAAAACCGCTGATATTGGAAATATCAAAGGCCTCGATCCTGTGGACTCCGGTTATGCCAAGCCAGCCGCTGACCTCGTTCATGGCCCCGATGGTCCGCAGCTCTTCGCGTTTGATCTTTTCTTTGTCCTGGGAGAGCACCAGAGCTGCGTTCCGCTCCGCAAGCTCCACCAGCCGCTCCTTCTCCCCCTTCTGAGGAACGACCAGCTTCACCTTCTGGCCGCGCTTGGCACTCAGCCACTCTCTGATGATCCCGCTGTCCTCCAGCTCCGTCTGAACCCAGAGTTCCCTCGGGACAAACGGCGTTCCGGCATAGAACTGCTTGACAAAGCTGGTTAAAATCTGTCTGTCATCTTCCGCTGTGGCTATGGCTACATGGTAATGCTCACGGCCGATCAGACGGCCTTCTCTTACAAAAAACACCTGGACCACCGCGTCCTTTTCGTCCTTTGCCATGGCAATGATATCGCGGTCCTCCATACTGCTGCTGGTAATCTTCTGCTTCTGTGCCACCGCTCTGACGCTGGTCAGCAAATCCCGGTATTCGATGGCTTTTTCAAAATCCATCTCATCCGACGCCGCCTGCATCTTCTCCTCCAGCATGGAGATGACCGGGTCGTATTTACCGCCCAGAAAATCAAGGGCCTGGCTGATGGCCTTTCCGTATTCTTCTTTGTTGATGTACCCCTGGCAGGGCGCCGAGCACTGCTTGATGTGGTAGTTTAAGCAGGGGCGGTCCCTGCCGATATCCTTCGGCAGATTGCGGTTGCAGGTCCGGATCTTATACAGCTTATGAATCAGATCGATGGTATCCTTTACCGATCCCGCACTGGTGTAGGGGCCAAAATATTTGCTTTTGTCCTTTTTCATATCCCTGGAAAATAAAACCCGGGGAAAATCCTCGTAAACCGTCACCTTAATATACGGATACGTCTTATCGTCCTTTAACATCGTGTTGTATCTGGGACGGTGTTCCTTAATTAAATTGCACTCCAGAACCAGGGCTTCCAGCTCAGAATCGGTTATGATGTACTCGAACCGGGCGATCCTGGAAACCATCTGTTCAATCTTTGACGTCTTATTCCTGCTGCTCTGGAAATACTGCCTGACCCTGTTCTTTAAACTGATGGCCTTGCCCACATAGATGATCTCATCCTTTTTATCGTGCATGATGTAGACCCCCGGCTGGGCGGGCAGTTTCTTTAGTTCTTCTTCTATATTAAATCCATTGTATCCGGATTGCTCCACGTATTTGTCACCTCAGTCTCGCTCCATCGTATTTCGTCTGCATCTCCAGATAATTGACGGCGGCCCGGTACATTCCTTCCCGTGTGCCCGTTCCGCTTCCGATATCCAGGGATTCACAGACAGCCGTAAGCTCCTCTTCTGAAAAGATCTCACAGCGCTCTTTTAAAACTTCCAGCTTTTCATAATACGTCTCCGCGTCTAAAAAAGCAAGAAGATTTTTACTGGAAACAGCGGTTTCTTCACTCGTTTCTTCTGCTTCCTCTGTCTTAAGTTCGACCCGCTCAAACCGGTACTTCTGATTCACCTCCGGATATTTTTCATGGTCCACTTCACTGGTGAACATGGACAGCGGCCGTACATACGTTCCAAATGTACCGTACAGCGCCTGATAAACCACCATCTTCTCTCCTGTCTCGGAATGTTCGGCTACGGTGATAATCTGATACAGCTTATTCTTAAAATGTCTGTAACATTCTCCTGGTTTTGGTATTCTGTCCATATGCGTTTCCTTTCCTGATTTCCCGTCATGCTGTATCCGCAGAAGCCTGCGCAGCGCTGCACGGTTCAGTACAGCGCTGCGCAGGCTTCCGTGAATGATCAGTTACTCTCCAGCGCCTCCTGTTGTGACGATCACAACATTGGGCTTGCTTCTCTTTTCCCCCTGTGCCGCAGTCTCCGGCTGGGCGGCAGCTTTCTCTGCGGCTTCTGTTTCCGCATCTTCACCGGTCTGCAGTTCTTCACTGGCGGAGGTTCCGTCCACCGGAGCCTCTGTCTCCTCCATCGTGGTTTCTTCCGAAGGCTGTCCCTCCTGGGGAAGCGTTTCCTCCGGTGCAGGCGGCGTCTCCCCGTCTGAAGCTTCTGCCGGCGGGACCGCTGTGGTCTCAGGAGGCAGAGCCGCCCTGGATTCCGCTATCTTTTGATCTTCCCGGCCGGCTTCCTCCGGGGAAAGAAGTCCATCCCACGTATATTTGTTGGATGCGCTCCATAGAATCCATTCATCGTATCCGGCGTCGTAGACCGCCTGAATCTGAGCCCGCACCTCGGCAGGGCCGTATTTGATATAATGCTGCAGATAGGAGGCGGTGAAATCCTGAAGCCACGGCCGCACGATGGCATGGTCCTCCCCCGCCGCCGTCACGATAGCCAGATCCTGCTTTGACTTCATCAGGGCCGCAAGAATCGTATCGTAAGGCTGCGTATCCGGATGCTCAATCCCGAAATTCCCGTCACCGTAATGGGAGGGATAAATCATCGGACAGATATAGTCTAAATGCTTTGCCATATCATTATACACCTGTCCCACCGCATCCGCATCAATCTTACTTCCAATGATGGTGCCGAAAACGTCTGCCGATACGAAGACGCCTTCCTCCGACAGCTTATCATAGGCATACGTAATAAACTCCGTGATGATATCCGTCTTGGAGCGTCCCCTCGTATCCGCCTCGTCAAACACGACCTGCTTCATGGTGCTGTCCGTGGCAAAGCGGATGTAATCGAACTGAATCTCGTCAAACCCGGCTTTTGCGGCCTGTTTGCCCACTTCTACCAGGTAATCCCACACCTCCTGGCGGTAGGGATTGACCCAGGCCAGCCCCTTATTATCGCGGTGAAGACTGCCGTCCGCGTTCTTTAAGCTCCACTCCGGCTTCTTCTCAGCCAGATATGGATCACGGAATGCCACGACCCTGGCGATGGTATAGATGCCTCTGGCCTTTAAATCCGCCATAAGCGATCCGATATCTCTGATATACCGCTCCGATGCACCGATCTCATTGACCGTGGGCGCATCATCCATGGCAAATGTGATCCTTCCATCGTCGTTCTTCACATCGATGACCACCGCGTTAATCTCCGTCTGGCTGATCTTGTCAAGAATCGCCTGAAAGCCTTCCGATCCCGCCATATATCCGGAAATGTAGACGCCCTTCACCCGGACCCGCTCCTTCTTAACTTCTTCCGGTTCTGTCTCTGGCTGAATCTCCAGCGTCTCCTCTTCAGTTTCTCCGCTCATACTCTCTGTTTCTGTTGTCTCATCCGTTTCCGGCAAGTCGGATACCTGCTTATACTTACTGCATCCCGTAACTGCCAGCGTACAGACAAGTACTGCCAAAAGCCATTTCTTCATATTGCTCCCGTTCTCTTTCCTGATGGTTTTATGGTAATCTCCTGTAACATTTATTTAATATTTTACCACATTTTGTAAAATTTACAAACGTGTTTTCGTTTTGCCGTCTTAATCATTCATTTTGTAAATTATATTTGACATTTAGTCGTATTTAGTGTACTATTAAAGTATGAAACAGGAGTCCTGCAGAAACCGGAGGTGGATTTTTATTGAAGAACAAACGGCTGAAAATTGCCCGCATAGAACACGATTTATCACAGGAACAGTTAGGGGAACGGGTTGGCGTCACACGGCAGACGATCAGCATGATCGAATCCGGGAACTATAACCCGACGCTGAATCTCTGTATTGCAATCTGCAAAGAACTGGGTAAGACACTGGATGAATTATTTTGGGAGGTATCAGAATGAAATCACTTTTTAAGAAACGAATCGTAGATGAACGAATGGAACTTCAAAGTCTTAAGAATGCCAGAAAGAGCTGGAACTTTCTTCTCATTGCGACCGGCCTCTGCCTGTTGGCGGAGCTTCATTTACTTCAATGGGAGCTGAAATACGTACTTCCACAGGCCGTTATCGTGCTTGCTGCCTCTCTTTATAATATATTTTTGGATACCAGAGACGGCAACATTTATACCGCGGAATCCGCCAACCGCAAAAGGCTGTTTCTGCTCTACTCCATAAGCTCCCTGGCTGCGTCACTGATCATCGCCAGCGGTTTTTACAGGCGCTATTCTCTCATAACAGCGATTATTATTTTCATTATTCTCTTCTTTTTCATGTTTGGACTGATGTATCTGTTTGATTCTCTCATCTTCCATATGGGAAAAAAAAGAGCGCTGAAAGACACCGAAGAGGAAGAGTAACCACGGCCGGAACTTTCCCGCCGCAAGCAGAATATCACAACCACAGTTTACAGAAGGAGAAGGCGTCTGCCTTCTCCTTCTGCTGCTTAACAGCTCCATCACAGAGTTTCTTCGAGCTATAACAGATGAACTGCCACGATCAATCCTGCAAATACAATCGAGACCATGGACGTAAGCTTAATCAGAATATTAATGGACGGCCCCGACGTATCTTTAAACGGATCGCCGACCGTGTCCCCAACGACCGCAGCCTTGTGCTGGTCGCTTCCCTTTCCGCCGTGTGCTCCGCCCTCGATATATTTCTTCGCATTATCCCATGCTCCGCCGGAGTTGGCCATCATGACCGCCAGAACGAAGCCGGTCACGGTATTGCCGGCTAGAAGGCCTGCGACACCGTTTACCCCCAGCAGCAGCCCGACGGCGACGGGAATGATCACTGCGATCAGGGCCGGCGCCAGCATCAGCTTCTGTGCCGATTTCGTACACATATCCACACAGGAGGCGTAATCCGGTTCCGCCTTTCCCTCCATCAGCCCCCTGATCTCCTTAAACTGCCGGCGCACCTCGATCACGATGGACTGGGCCGCCTTTCCCACCGCGTCCATCGTCAGAGCGGCAAATAAAAACGGAAGCATGCCGCCGATAAACAGGCCGATTAAGACAGTCGGGTTGGTAATGGTTAAATTCAGCGCAATATCCGGGTTCAGCTGTTGTACCTTATCGATGTAGGAGGCAATCAGCGCCAGTGCTGTCAGCGCGGCTGAACCTATGGCAAAGCCTTTGCCAGTGGCCGCTGTCGTATTTCCCAGGGAATCCAGCGCATCCGTCCGGTTTCTGACCTCCGGAGGCATGTGGGTCATCTCCGCGATTCCCCCTGCATTGTCGGCGATTGGGCCGTACGCATCCGTCGCCAGCGTGATTCCCAGTGTCGAAAGCATTCCGACCGCGGATACTCCGACACCATAAAGTCCCATATTAAAATCGGTATTTCCGCCCGAACAGTAGTAGCTGATCAAGACGGAGGCACCGACAATAATCACCGGCGCCACGGTGGAAAGCATTCCGAGAGACAGGCCGCTTATGATGACCGTGGCCGCCCCCGTTTCACTGGATGAAGCCAGATTCCTGGTAGGCCGGTACGAATCCGACGTAAAATATTCTGTGATTGCACCGATCAGAACCCCGGCGATCAGGCCGGACAGTACTGCCGCATAAATCCCCACATGGCCCGGAAGCAGGATTCGGATAATCACGAATGCCCCCACGGCCACCAGAACGGCGCTGATATACGTTCCCAGCCGCAGTGCTTTTAAAAGACTCTTTTGAGAGGCGTCCTCCTTTGTCTTTACGAAAAAGGTGCCTGTAATTGATGCGATAACGCCAAATGCTGCCAGCATCATGGGAACAGCCACGCCCTTTACGCCGAAACCGGCCGCAACCGCCAGCGCAGAGGTCGAAACAATAGATCCGACATACGATTCATACAAATCAGCCCCCATACCGGCCACATCGCCCACGTTGTCACCCACATTATCCGCGATAACCGCGGGATTGCGCGGATCATCTTCCGGAATTCCGGCCTCCACCTTGCCAACCAGATCGGCTCCCACATCAGCCGCCTTAGTGAAAATGCCTCCGCCCACACGGGCAAACAGCGCCATACTGGAGGCGCCCATGCCGAAGGTCAGCATATTGGCTGTAATCTGGCCGATCCGTTCCGCCTCCGGGAGCGAACGGAATACGGTATTCAGGATAAAATACCAGATGGTCAAATCGAGAAGTCCAAGCCCCACCACGGTAAACCCCATAACAGATCCCGCCGAAAACGCCACCTTCAGTCCCTTATTCAGACTGTGGGAAGCCCCCTCCGCCGTCCTGCAGTTCGCCATCGTCGCGGTGCGCATTCCGATAAATCCCGACAAACCGGAAAAGAAGCCGCCTGTCAAAAATGCAAACGGTGTAAAGTAACTTAAAAATCCGCCAAACGCCATACACAGCAATATGAGGAAAACGACAGCAAAGAAAACGCCAACGCCCAGATACTGCCGTCTTAAATAGGCGCCGGCACCTTTCCTGACCGCAGTAGAGATTTTAATCATCCCGGCACTGCCCTCCGGCTGTTCCTTCACCCGGAAAAACATGCAGGCAGCGTAAATCAGAGCGGCTATGGAACCAATTGCTACGACATACATAACATTCATGGTACCCCTCCTCGTAATAACACTTGTTGAAATTGTTTAGTTTCAACTTCATTATAGTTCTTTATATGGGCGTTTTCAACAAATATGTATGATTTTTTTTAGTAATTTAACGGACGGCCTGTCTGGGCCCTGTTGTACGGACTGCCATAAACAAAAAGCCCGTCGGGAAAACAGAGCGAACATGTTTCTTCCGCTCTTCGTCATCCCGCCGGGCTTCTCCCTGCAATCGTTTATCACGAAAAAACTTAATAAGTAAGAACCTCCGGTCCCTCTTCTGTGATCAGTACCGTAACCTCCCACTGTGCCGACAGACTTCCGTCTTCCGTGTAGATCGTCCAGCCGTCTTCCTCATCCTGAACGACATCGGGTCTCCCTGCATTCACCATCGGTTCAATGGTAAAGATCATGCCGGGAACGAGAAGCATATCCGTCCCCCGCTCTCCGATATGGCTGACCCACGGCTCCTCATGGAAATCATTGCCAACACCGTGACCGCCGATTTCACGCACTACCGTAAATCCATTGGAGTACACATACTCCGAAACAGCCGCCCCGATGTCGCCTAAATGGCCCCAGGGCCTTGCTTCCTTAAGCGCCAGTTCCACGCTCTCTTTCGTCACACGGACCAGCTTTTCAGCCTCCGGCGTCACCGTTCCGATGCAGTACATCCTGGAGGCGTCACCGTAGTATCCGTCCAGAATCGTGGTGACATCTACATTGATGATATCGCCTTCCTTTAAGATCCGGCCGGGATCCGGAATACCATGGCAGACCACCTCGTTGACAGAGGTGCAGACACTCTTCGGATACCCTTCAAAATTCAGGGGAGCCGGAATTCCTCCCATTTTTATCGTATTTTCATGGACAAGCTGATTGATGTCCTCCGTGCTGATGCCAGGCTTGATAAACGAATCCACCAGATTCAAAATCTTCGTGTTTACCTCTCCGGCTCTGCGGATTCCCTCGATCTGAGCCGGTGTCTTGATCATATAGTGTTCCGGCACCAGATCGCCCATGATGGCGTAATTTTCGATTTTCGTATCGAAGGCCAGGTGGCAGTTCTTATACTTTTTTCCACTGCCGCACCAGCAGGCGTCATTTCTTCCCAGTTTCTTTAACATCGTGATTTCCTCCATCTTCTCTACAACGTTTTATCACGTTTTGAGGCCGTTGTAAAGAGCACTTCCCATTATTCTTTTAAGACAGCCTTCACCCGGCCGTTCCTTTCCACATTATCATTATATGGATCGGAAGCCACGATATCCCCATCTTCCAGACCGGAAATTATTTCTACCCGGCCGCTTTCTCTTCTGCCCGTCTCCACAGGAGTGAGGACCGCTTTTCCACTGCTCACGACATAGACGGCGCTTCCATGTTCCTGCGGCATGACGGCGGCCGCGGGAACAGAGAAGACCTGCTCCGCCTTAATTACGGTAAAGGATACATCCGCCGTCTGCCCTGCACCCACATGCTCCGGCAGGCTGAGCGGTTTTAATTCAACCGTACAGCGGTTTTCCTCCAGGCCGATGGAGGACATCTCCTTTTTTGCAGTTTTTGAGATAAAACCCACCTCGGCCTCCGACCTCGTGCCGTCGGCGTAAACCACCTCCGCGGTAAGTCCCGGCGTCAGTGCGGCCGCGTCCTCGGATAAGACCGATGCGGAAAGCTTCATTTCCTGAGGGCGGTATACCTTTGCAACCGGCTGATTCGGCGATAAGTATGCCCCCTCCTCCGTGTAGACTTCCCACAGGACACCGTCGTAGGGCATCGCAACCGCGCCCGGATTTACCGTATTCTCCAGAAGCTCAAGCTGTTTTTCATAGGAGACGATCTGATCTTGAAAGGCGGTGCGGCGTGCGTCCGAATTATCCTCCTTCGCCTGGTTATATTTCTGAAAGGCTATGTCCATCTGCGTCTTCAGCGTATCTAAATCCGAGCGGGCAATAAAGCCGCCCTGCTGCTCCAGCACCAGTCCGTTGTCATAGTTTTTCTTTGCGAGCAGGTACTCACTTTCCGCTGCAGACTGGGCCGCTGCGGCGGAACCGCTGGCCCCGTAAAGCCGCTCGTACTCCTGACGCGCACTGATCAGCTGCTGGCGGAACTGCTCCCGCTGAATATCGAGTGTCGTCTGGGAGGCGGAATCCGTCTTTATCAGAATTTCCCCCTCCTTTACCTCCATTCCGGGTAAAAACGGAATTTCCGACACATTGCCGGCCGTAATGGAGTTAAGCACCATTCCGGATACCGGAAGGATGGAGGCCGAGACTGTAAACTGACTCTCTAAGCTCCCCTTCACGGCCCGCTCCGCCTGCGTTTCCACCGGCTTTAGAAGCACCGCCGCGTACGCTCCGATACTGATCACGGCAATGGCCGCAAGAAATATCCATTTCACGTTTCTTTTCATCCTGCACCTCTATTCCCGTTCCCGCAGAAGATCCGCAGGAACTATTTTTTTCAGCTTTCGAAGCATCATAACGGAACTCAGACCGACCGACACCGCGGTGAGACCGATGGCCTGCAAAAGTGCTTTCCCATCGATAAACCCCGGAATCGTATACATATCAGACGCCATGGACACCGAGATCAGACGGCTGGCTCCCATGGCCATGGGAATTCCGATCAGAACGGCTCCCACCGCCAGAATCCACTGTCCCGTGGATATGACCTCCAGACATTCTCTGCTCTTTAAGCCCAGCATCATCAGAGTGGACAATTCCCGTTTCAGTTCCTCGAAGCTGATGAGGGAGCTGATGTAAATAACGGCAAAGCTGATGATTACCCCCAGCATGGACATGGACGCCATGATGGCGCTCATACTCCCCATCATGGACCGGTACTGTTCCAGTCTCCCCTGACGGCTCTGAATCGCAGATACGGCCGCGGCGTCACTGAGTCTGGTCCGCAGCTCCTCCTGCACGGTAAGCGGGGCCTTTAAGAGTACCGTACTGCATACACCGCGGTAATCGCTGATCTTTGCCGCACCTTCAAACGACATATACGCAGAGCTTCCCATATACTGGGCAATCGTATCTGTAACGGCAACGCGGCTGATCCGTTCTTCAGGATAGGTAACCTTAACCTCGATGGTACTTCCCTTCTTCACTCCCATGAGACTGGCCATGTGTTCTGAAATCACGATCCCCTCCTCCTCCGGATATGCCCTGCTTCCATCCTCGCGGAACAGTCTGGTCAGTGATGCTTCCCGTGATACCGCCTGAATCGTACAGTCTGTTTTTCCCTGCGGCCCGGCAAGGGTCACTGCAAATTCCATCATTGCCTCCGCGTTCTCCACCTGAGGATGCTTTACCGCCTCCAGCGCGCCGTTCACTGAAACCGGCTGTTCAAATGAGACCATAATGTCCTGTCTCTGTGTCTTTTCCCAATAGTCAAAGATAAACACATCAAATAAGGAGTTCATGGATACCAGAGTCGCTGTGATCATATAGGCAAAGGCAATACCGGCTATGGACATGGCCGTCCGCCTCCTGTTCCGCGACAGACTCCGCAGTGCCATGATGCCCGGAACTGTAAAAAGCCTTAAAAAGCCCGGTATCCGTTCCAGAAAGGATGGCCTGGCCGTTTTGGGGGCCGGCGGCCGCAGCGCCTGGGCCGGTCTCATTTTCCCTATAACGCCTGCGATGATCCATGAGGTGCCTGAACAGAAGATTCCTGCCAGAAGGATTCCCTCCAGTAAGTAAGCGGCCGACAAGGGGGCGGTTACTTCCGGAAGATTAAAATACATCCGGTAAAATCCCGCCATAGGGTCCGCCATGGAATACCCCAGCAATCCCCCCGCCAGACCGCCGGCCAGGCCGGTCACCGCACCGAAGCCCATATAGTGAAGCCGTATCTTTTTCAAAGGAATCCCGAGAGCCATCAGCGTTCCGATCTGGGTCCGCTGCTGCTCCACCATGCGGCTCTGGGTGATATAGAGGATCACTCCTGCCACAGCCAAAAACAGAAACGGAACCACGCCGGACATCTTTTCCAGCTGCTTAATTTCCTCATCCACCATGGAAACAGCCAGCTGGTCCTCACTGGCAAAATGGGATATAAGACCGTATGGGGTCAGCGCCTGCTCCACCTGATCCTTCACATCTTCCCACATACTCCCGGGCGCCATCCGGAATAAAAAGCTGTTGGCGTGGCCTTCCTGGCCGTAAAGCTGCGCCAGTGTCCGGTAAGAGGTAAAGGCGGCGTCATACACGGCCGGGCTTGGGAACAGTTCATTCATATTGCGTATCATATAGATATTTTCCGGCGTCAGACCAATCCCCGTGATCTCCATGGGAATCCGTTTTCCCCCCACGATGATCTCAACCGTATCGCCCGGATTTAAATTTCTGGCCTTTGCCATGCCGTCGCCGATGACAATCTCCCTCTTTCCCTCCGCAGGCAGACTGCCTCTGGAAAGTACCGGCCGGTTCATCTTTCCGTCGGTCCAGGACACAAGATGCAGCTCCACATCCCCGTCGAAGCCGTACACACGGACTTCCTTAACGAGACGCGGTTCCACGGCGTCGATTCCGGGAATCATGTTCAGGATACCGGCTTCAGAGACCGGCGAATCCGTAACCTCTGCAAACCCGTCACAGAAATCAGACTGGGAAAAGAATAAGTCCCGCGATTCGACAAGATTATCGTAACAGAGTTCCAGCACAGTGAAACCGCAGAAACCGATGGCCACAATCAGAATACAGAGAAGATAGGCCGCTCTGGACCTCTTCATGTCGCGAATCATTTTCTTCCATAAAAGCTTCGTCATAGCGCCCCTTTCCGCTGCCTACCAGTCAAGCTCCTCCGCCCGGCACGGATGCTCATTGACCGTGATCCGTTCCAGTCTCCCGTCCTTCATGTGAAATACACGGTCTGCCACCCTGGCCATCTCGGCATTGTGGGTGATGGTCATGACCGGGCAGTTTAAGTTCTTTCCCACTTCCAGAAGCAGCTTTACGATGGCCACGCTGTTTTTGCTGTCCAGCGCCCCGGTGGGTTCATCACAGAGAAGCAGATCCGGCTTCTTGACAATGGCCCGGGCAATAGAGACCCGCTGCTGCTCGCCGCCGGATAACTGGGCCGGAAAATGCTTCTCTCTTCCCTCCAGCCCCACCATGGTGAGCACTTCGGCCGGATCCATGTGTTCCTTCACAATGCTGGCGGCCAGTTCCACATTTTCCTTCGCAGTCAGGGACGGAATCAGGTTGAAAAACTGGAACACAAAGCCGACCACATCCTTCCGGTAATCAGACAGCTGATCCGGAGTACAGCCAGTCAGCAGCTTCTCTTTATACCAGATTTCGCCTCCCGCAGGCTGGTCCATACCGCCTGCAATATTCAAAAGTGTGCTTTTTCCCGAACCTGACGGTCCCAGCACCACGATAAATTCTCCCTGCTCCACCTCGAAGGAGACGTCCTTTAAGGCGTCTACTGCAACGCCCTCCCCCTCATATCTGACGGATAAATGTTCCGCCCTGATTACCGGTTTTCCCATAATCCTCCTTCCGGCTCTGCGTCCTGGTACTCCTCTTTATAAGCAATCTGCTTCAGCCATTTCTCCCAGACACAGAATTTCTTCATAACTTCGTCAAGCGAAGCGGAAAGCTCTGACTTTCTCCTGTTATAGAGGAACCCTTCCGTCATCCAGGTCAGCATCTCATACACCTCCTGAGGCGAGACCTCCGGCTTAAACTTGGTGTAGTCTATATTTTTAAAATACTCCTGTAAAGTCATGTTTACTGCATGCTTCTGCGTCAGCTTCCCCGTCACTGCCCATGACCTGGTTCATAATCAGCTTCGCACAGTAATCAAATAAATATAAATACAGAGACTTCTTATTATGAAAATAGTAGAATAAAAGCCCTTTGGATATCCCGGCTTTTCTGGCGATCTCATCCGTCACCGCATGTTTGTAATCGTTCTTCGAAAATACCTCCAGCCCGGCATTGATGATGCGCATCTGTTTTTCCTGCGGCAGATCGTAAAACTGTTCATTCATCTTCCTGACCCCCTTAACCTGTCTGGTTTAACCAATCCGGTCAATTTCATTGTACCTCATTGACTATATTTTACAACCCCTAAAAGCCGGACAGATGGTCATTTTTTCTCAAAAGCGCCGACACAAAAAAGGCCGGCCCCGGCTGCTGTTCTCCTGACATGGCACGGTCGCGAACGGAACCGGACCGCACATCTGCAAAATGCTGAAACTCCTGTGGAAATTTAAATGGATTTATGATACAATCGGTAAGTATTATGGGCTAAAACTCATATTATTTCATGACTCAGCGGCATTTTGGGGATCCATCCCCATGGAATACGTCTGCCACGAACATAGATTCTAAAGAATAAAAAAGGGGTACAAACATGAAAATCGGATTTGACAACAACAAATATTTGCAGCTACAGTCTGAGCATATCAGGAAACGGATTAACCAGTTCGGTGACAAACTGTATCTGGAGTTCGGCGGGAAATTATTCGACGATTACCACGCCTCCAGAGTTCTTCCCGGCTTTGCGCCTGACAGTAAGCTCCGCATGCTGCTGCAGCTTGCAGATCAGGCTGAGATCGTCATCGCCATCAATGCCGCGGACATCGAAAAGAATAAGATCCGCCATGACCTGGGCATTACCTACGACGTGGATGTCCTTCGCCTGATCCAGTCCTTTACCGACCAGGGACTCTATGTCGGAAGTGTTGTCATCACCCAGTACTCCGGCCAGAAGTCCGCCGATATCTTCAAAAGCAAGCTGGAGAAAATCGGCGTGCGCGTCTACCGCCATTACATCATTGACGGTTATCCAAGCAACGTCTCTCTCATCGTGAGCGACGAGGGATATGGAAGAAACGATTACATCGAGACGACAAAGCCGTTAGTCATCATCACGGCTCCCGGACCAGGCAGCGGAAAGATGGCCACCTGCCTCTCCCAGCTCTACCATGAAAACAAACGCGGGATACAGGCCGGCTATGCAAAATTCGAGACCTTTCCGATCTGGAATATTCCGCTGAAGCATCCGGTAAACTTAGCGTACGAGGCGGCTACTGCCGACTTAAACGATGTCAATATGATTGATCCCTTCCATCTCGACGCCTACGGTGTCACTACAGTGAATTATAACCGCGACGTGGAGATATTCCCGGTTCTCAGCGCCATCTTCGAGGGAATCTACGGGGAATGCCCGTACAAATCCCCTACCGATATGGGAGTCAACATGGTTGGCTGCTGTATCGTGGACGACGAGGCATGCGTGGAGGCCTCCCGCCAGGAGATTATCCGGCGCTATTATCAGGCGCTCTCCCGCCTCGCCAAGGACATGGGCAGCAAGGAAGAGGTTTATAAAATCGAGCTTCTGATGAAACAGGCCAAGATCACCACCGCTGCCAGACGGGTGGTCGGAGCCGCCAACGAACGCGCAGAACGGACCGGTTATCCGGCGGCGGCTCTGGAGCTGGACGACGGCACCATCATCACGGGAAAAACCACAAACCTGCTGGGCGCTTCGGCCGCTCTCCTGTTAAACGCCGTTAAGGTTCTGGGAAATATCCCCCATGACATGCATTTAATTGCACCGTCTGCCATCGAGCCGATTCAGAAGCTGAAGGTCAATTATCTCGGCAGCAAAAATCCGCGGCTTCACACCGATGAGGTACTGATCGCCTTATCTGCCAGTGCTGCCACGGACCATAATGCCCAGATCGCGCTGGAACAGCTTCCAAAGCTGAAGGGCTGTGAAGTTCACACCTCGGTTCTGCTTTCCGATGTGGATGTGAAGATTTTCAAGAAGCTTGGCGTCAATCTGACCTGCGAACCGATTTATGAGGAGAAAAAAATTTACCATTAAAAGAAAGGACACCGTAACTGTCAGCGGCTCCCACTGACACTGCGGTGTCTTTTTCTTTATGAAAGCGGTATTTTCCGCCTTAATCTGTCTTCTATAAAGCCGATTCCCATTTAATCCGAAACAGCAGAACCAGGGAGATTGCCGCCGCCATGTAATTGGAAAAAAGATTTCCCCAGAACACGGAGTAATAAGCCAGAAAGCTTTCTGTTGCAAGGATAAATAAATATCTTAAAAGCCAGATTCGCAGGAGCCCCACCACCATGGGAACCTTCGTCCTTCCCAGTCCGATAAATGCCCCCTGAACCACCATACAGATGCCGAATCCGACCACAGAATACGTATAAATATGTAAAGCATGGTCCGCGATCTCCAGTACATCCGGCTGTCTCGTAAACAGAGTTGTCAAATGGGAGGATGCCGGTACGATGACGGAGATGATAAGGACGGCTGTAATCATACTGGCCACACAGCCGGTCAGCGTGCATTTCTTTGCCCGTGGCCCCTGTCCCGCGCCCACATTCATGCTCACCATGGTTGTGATAGCGGAACCGAAAGAGCTGGGAAGGTTGAAGCATACCGACGTGATATTATTGGCAATCCCCTGACCGTTCAATACGACGGGCCCGTATTTCTGCGTTTCATTATTGATCAGAAAAAATCCAAAATTCAGCATGAGGCTGGTAATCATAGCCGGAATGCCCACGCGAACCAGCTGGTGGATCAACACTCCGTCGAAATGAAAGCCTTTTAATGTCAGCTGATTATCTCCTTTCTGAAGAAACAGCTCATAAAACATCCAGATGCAGATCAGCACATTGGCACAGAGCGACGCCAGGACACAGCCCACAATCCCCAGATTTAACCAGACAATGAAAACGACATTAAAAACCACTTTCAATACCAGCATCAGAACCATCCGGATAAAAGTCGCTTCCGGCCGTCCGGTGGCGTTCATAATTGCATTATAGATACTTTCCAGGAAGGAGAATGGAAGAACCATGGCGTATAAAGCGATATACAGCCAGACGTTATGAGATATTTCCTGATTGACATGACCCGATATCGGGAACGCGATCAGCACAAGAAGCGGTGCAATACACAGACCGAGGCAGAAGGCAAACACGACCGTCTGGGTGCTGATATGCTTTACCCGTTTAAAATCCCCCTGACCGAAGGTCTGCCCGATCACAGCCATGGCCGCCACACTTAGGCCCTGCGCCAGCGCCGTCATCATATTGATAATCGGTTCACTGTAGGTGACGGCACTTGCCACCAGTGTTCCCGCCACATTGTTGATAAAAAGCCCATCAGACAACGGCATGAGGGACTGGACAACACTCATCATCAAAGTTGGCATTGACAGCATCATAAGGGTCTTTACGATATTACCGTTCAGTATCAGATCACGGCGTTCGACCGGGCCCGTTTTCAGTATTTTTGTTTTCATCTTTCTTACACACCACTTTCTGCATCATTTCATAATTTCATAAATCCCTACTATAGCACAATTTGATCCGTTCTGCATACTGTCCTTCTATTTTTAACGCTTTATTATCATTTGTAAAATCGGCGTTAAGCTTTTTTGTTTTTATAGATTTTTCCTGTCAATTCGGTATAATCGAAGAAAAGGAAATTTAAAATCCATGTAAAATGAAGGATCAATGTAAAAAAGTGAGGTATGAAATGAATGAGGTAACGATCACCATATCCGACTTTTTAACCGGACTCTCATCCAGCCCGGCGTTTGCCGTTACAACGGTGCTGACGCTGGGCGTTATTCTGGTAAACGGTTGGACAGACGCTCCCAATGCCATTGCAACCTGTGTTTCCACACGGGCCATCTCCGCCAGGCACGCCATATTGATGGCGGCTGTCTTTAATTTTCTCGGAGTCTTTCTCATGACCATGATTAACTCCAGTGTGGCTTCCACCATCTATAATATGGTCGATTTCGGCGGAGACAGCCACGAGGCTCTGATCGCTCTCTGTGCCGGACTGACCGCCATCGTCACATGGGCCACGGCAGCCTGGTGGTTTGGTATTCCTACCAGCGAAAGCCATGCTCTCATCGCCGGTCTGTCAGGAGCTGCAATTGCTCTCCACAATGGTGTGGATGGCATCAACGGATCCGAATGGATCAAGGTCTTATACGGTCTCCTGCTCTCCACATTTCTCGGTTTTATCTTCGGCTGGCTAAGTGTCCGTCTGGTAGAACTTCTCTTTCGGAACCGGGACAGGCGAAAGACAAACCGGTTCTTCGAAGGTGCGCAGATCGCCGGCGGTGCCGCCATGGCCTTCATGCACGGTGCCCAGGACGGTCAGAAATTCATGGGAGTGTTCCTGCTTGGCCTGTTCCTGGCCCAGGGAAACGCAGGCTCCGGGCATTTCCCGATTCCGGTCTGGCTTATGATTCTCTGCAGTCTGGTCATGGCTGCCGGAACTTCGATCGGCGGTTACCGGATCATCAAAGCCGTCGGCATGGATATGGTGAAGCTGGAAAAATATCAGGGATTTGCGGCAGATTTAGCCGGCGCCGGCTGTCTTCTGCTCTCCTCCGCAGCGGGAATCCCCGTATCCACCACTCACACAAAGACCACTGCCATCATGGGCGTCGGAGCCGCCAAACGCATCTCCTGTGTTGACTGGGGTGTTGTAAAAGAGATGGTCCTTACCTGGGTGCTTACCTTTCCCGGATGCGGTATCATCGGATTTTTAATGGCAAAACTGTTTCTGGCGGTCTTCTAAGCTGCATCGTGATTCAAGACCTTTGCCCCGCTGCGATATCATTTTAATCTGCATAATAAGAGAGGAGCCTGCAAAATGACAGGAAAACGCGATTACTTATATTTCGAACTGTTTCAGGAGGGCGTTCGTTACGCTATGGAAGCCGCCGCTCTGCTGCACAGGGATCTGGAACACTTCGATTCTTCCGGACTGGATGAACAGATTGATGCCATGCATCAGCTGGAGCACCAGGCGGATTTAACCAAACATCAGGCAATGGAAAAGCTGATCCGGGAGTTTATCACTCCCCTGGAGCGTGAGGATATTCTCAGTCTGACCAGCGCCATCGACGATGTGACGGACAGCATCGAGGATGTACTTCTGCGCCTCTATATGTTTAACATTCGCACCCTGCGTCCGGACGCCCTGGAATTTTCCAAAATTATAACCGACTGCTGCCATGCGCTGCTGGATCTGATGGAAGAGTTTCCAAATTTTCGCAAATCGAAATCAATCAAAGACAAAATCATCGAAATCAATCATTTAGAGGAGGTCGGTGACAAACTCTACACGGAAGCCATGCACCGCCTTCACACAGAACAGACGGAAGCCGCCACACTGCTGGCCTGGACTACCATCTACGAGCGTTTCGAGAAATGCTGTGACAGGTGTGAGGACGTGGCCGATTCGGTAGAACTCGTCATACTGAAAAACAGCTGAAGGCAGTTTACACGGTACTGCCTTTCTTTTTTGCAAAATATTCCTCATTATACAAAACAGCCGGATTATCCGGCTTTTTCGCTTTGGCTTTTTCGTGATATTCCAAAGCCTTCGCGTTCTCTCCCAGACGGTCATAGCAGACACAAAGCTGGATATCCGGGATAAAATCGTGACAGTCCGGATTTACAAAAGCTCCGCTTTTTTCGTCCGTCACCTGCCCTTTGGCCTGCAGATACCAATAAACTGCCTGTTTTAAGTACCGCCGGTCCTGATTTCCCCTCTCTAAAAACCATTTTCCAATGGCACAGCAGATTTCCGGACGGGGCTCATCATAACGAAAGCTCCCAAACAGGGCAGTCAGCGCTTCCTCCGATTTTCCAAGCTTCATAAAACACTCGGAAAGATTGAGACAGGCGCTTATATTGTTTTCCACCCAACCGTTCCCTTCCTTAAGAAAAGTTTCCAGTATCCGGGCCGCTTCCTCATACCTTGCGTGGTAATACAACTCTCTTCCATAGTAAAACTGATGCCTCGGTTCCAGTTTTCTGCCGCTGTCCACCATATTTTCATAGATTTTTAAGTTGCGGTCCGGATCTGAGGGATGAATCTTTCTGTGACAGACGGCAGCATCGCCATGAATGATTTTTCCCGCCGGTGCAATAACTTCATGGACAGCCCCCTGCCATATAAAATGACTTTTCCTGCGCAGAAGACGTTCCCGGTAATATGCCATGGCCGGCCTTCCATGGCTGTCAAACGCCACATGATATGGAAGCATGATTACGTCGGGTACAGAATCCGGCCCGTCCTCTGCGTTCTCTTTCTGCCGGGTATTTAATGTATTCTTCATCTGAAGGAATTTCTCTCTGTCCTCTTCCTCCATCACATCATCCGCATCCAGCCACATCTGGTAATCCATAGTAGCTTTTGAGAATGAAAAATTGCGGGCAGCGGCAAAATCATCGATCCACGTGAAGTCATAAACGTGATCCGTGTATCTGGCGGCTATTTCCCTGGTTTTATCCTGAGATCCCGTATCCACAATGATGATCTCATCAACAAGGCTGCTTACACTGTCAAGGCACCTTGCCAGGACATCCTCCTCATTTCGTACAATCATACATAAGCTGACCGTTATCATACCAACTGCTTTCCCGGATTCCCGTCACCGGAATTCCGTCATTCTTTTCCCATTATCATATGCAGAAATCTGCCGGAACGGTCCCCCGCCCCGGCAGATTTCTCTTGCGAATCCCTCACTGATACTTTAATCTCCAAGACGAAGAACCGTCATGGATAAATCATCGACAGTAAATCCATCCTGATCTGTAATGACCTGAATGATTGACGGGGTGGCCGATACCTGGAACGGAACGTGGAACGACAAGGTAGCAACTTCCGTCGAGGCTGAAAAGGTGTGACGGACTGTCGATCCGATCACATCGTATCCATTTAGAAGCATGCGGACCATCAGTGACGCCGGAATCTGGGTCCCCGGATTGACCGAAACTGTTCCCTGAAATACTGCCTGGTAAATCCCCGGCTGACTGATATCAATATCGGAAGAGCCGGGCTGATGTGTGATAAACGTCCCTGATACAAGAGGCGTATCATAGAACACAAGGGGACCGCCAGGTATGGTCTGCTGCCCGGAAGTGTCTACCGTGGCAAGTACCTCCGGTGCGCCTCCGCCGCCTGTTACACCGCGCGGAATCACAAAATCAAACACGGCATCATTTTCATCTCCTGAGTTAGTGACTTCCGCCTGGGTCCCCGGTTCTCCTGTTATCACGGTTCCGATGCTGATAGTGGCCGCGGCTCCCGTCGGACCGGTTTCTCCGGTGGCTCCCGTCTCCCCCATAGGGCCTGTCGCTCCGGTCTCGCCGGTCTCACCGGTCGCTCCGGTGGCTCCTGTGACTCCGGCAGCACCTGTGGCTCCTGTAGCTCCCGCAGCGCCTTCCGCTCCCGTATATCCCCGCGGGATCACAAAATCAAGAATGTGATCACTTCCTGTGCCAACATCTGTTACGGAAGCCGGGGTTCCCGGTTCAGCCGTTATCGTGCTGCGTATGGTAATCGTATCTGACGCACCTGCTGCTCCCGTAGCACCGGTGGCTCCTGTGACTCCGGCAGCACCGGTTTCTCCCTTTATCCCCTGCGGCCCGGCAGGTCCCTGCGGACCTTCGCTTCCCTGTGGAATCACGAATTCCAAAACCGCGTCCTGATCGGTTCCCACATTCGTTACACTGGCAGGACTCCCCGGCGCACCAGTGATGGTATCTCCCACTCTTACGGAACATCTGCACGTCTGTGGAGGGCACGGCGGGGGGCAGGGCGGAGGACAGGGCGGGGGACAGGGCGAAGGGCATGACGGGGGACAGGGTGTTGGGTACGGACATGAGGGACGGTATGATGACTGTGCTGTTTGTCCTGATGGATAAAACCTTCTCTGTCCAGGCTGCGAATTTTGATAATAATTGTTTTCGTAATGATTCATATAATCTTTCCTTCTTTCCGAATTCTGGCAATGAGTGCCATATAATATGATAAACGGATCTGTGAACTGATGCAGGAAACTCCTGATACTAACATAATACGTAAAAAAACTGATGATGTGAACATGCTTTGCTGAGCCAGTAAGCCTTATACAAAATCCCCGAAGATACGCTGACCTCCAAAAGTTAAACTTTTTTTGAGTCAATCATATTCTCCGGGGATTTTATTATTTGTTCTTTTAACTTTTACAGAAAAGTATCCTTATTATTTATCTGTTACGATTCCAATCCTCACTGATCATCTTAAGGTATTTAAGATACATTACTGTAAATGATGGGGCTTCTCTTTCTCCACCAGATCGGCTGGTGCGATGGTTCCTGCATCAAAAATCGGATTTACGTTCTCGTCACTGTAATCGGAACAGTAGTTCCGTCGTCTAATGTTATACTGCCTCCTGTAACCGCACCGGTACCGGCATCCACCGTTAGATTCAGTGAAGTAACAGTTGATCCGGCTGGGCCAGTTGGACCAGTCGCTCCGGCGGCTCCGGTCGGGCCGGTTGCTCCGGCGGCTCCGGTTGGGCCAGTTGCTCCATCTGCCCCGGTCGGGCCAGTTGCTCCGGCGGCTCCGGTTGGGCCAGTTGCTCCATCCGCCCCGGTTGGGCCAGTTACTCCCGCGGCTCCGGTTGGGCCAGTTGCTCCATCCGCCCCGGTTGGGCCAGTTACTCCATCTGCCCCAGTCGGGCCAGTTACTCCCGTGGCTCCAGTTGGGCCAGTTGCTCCAGCGGCTCCAGTTGGGCCAGTTGCTCCAGCGGCCCCGGTTGGGCCAGTTACTCCATCTGCTCCGGTTGGGCCAGTTACTCCATCTGCCCCAGTCGCTCCGGCGGCCCCGGTTGGCCCAGTTACTCCAGCGGCTCCGGTTGGGCCAGTTGCTCCAGCGGCCCCAGTTGGACCGGTTACTCCCGCAGCCCCAGTTGGGCCGGTTGCTCCCGCAGCTCCAGTTGGGCCAGTTGCCCCCGCGGCTCCAGTCGCTCCCGCAGCTCCAGTCGGGCCGGTCGGACCTGCCGGAATTGTAAACAGAAGCTGTGCGCCTTCCTGCGTGAACGTCTCATCAACGCCGGCCTGCGTACCAGGATTTCCAGTTACGGTTCCTGCTACAGTAATTCTGGGAGAAACACCATCCCGGCCTGCTGCTCCTGTAATACCAGTTGCTCCGGTTGCACCTCTTGCTCCTGTCGGCCCCATCGGCCCCATGACTCCTGCCGCGCCTGTTGCTCCTGTAACACCTGGAAGCCCCTGGAGCCCGGTTACCCCCTGGGGTCCCTGTGGACCTGTTATCCCCCTTTGCCCCTGCGGGCCGGTTGCTCCCTGAAACCCTCTTGGTCCCTGAACCCCCTGCGGGCCCGGATAACCTTGTACTCCCTGCGGACCGGTCGCTCCCTGCGGGCCTCTGGGCCCCGGAAATCCCTGCGGGCCCTGTGGACCTGGAAGTCCCGGAATTCCCTGTGGCCCCCTTGGTCCCTGTGGCCCGGGCACCGGACGACAGCAGCCATAATTATTGTTGTTATTACAACACTGTCCTCCACAGCGGGAAGCGTTCTGCAAATCGGCACTGTTAGCATCATTCGTACCGCAGGGAGTCTGCAGTCCGTTAAAACGGTCCTGCATCCCTTCCTGCATGTTGTTCCCGAAACCGGGGATACCAAACGGACCTCCCGCCATAGGATAATATCTATAATTCATATAAAACCTCCTAAATTCTATTTCCACTATTATTCTATGTCCAACTCAGGTAAAGAGTTCAATGGCTGCCGTTCCGTGATACCGCTCCCGAAAGTAATCCTTTAATGACAAAAAGGACCGCCGTCACCAGCAGTCCTTTTTTCATCATATCTTTTCAAATCTCTCCACGTCCGTTACAAATATAGTTGCTCCGCCAAGTTCAACCGTCATTGGCATCATCATATATCCCGCTGATATCGATGCGATATTCGGTGCCGGAACATTACAGGTAATCTTCTGTCTCTTTCCGCAGGTATCCTTAATTAAATTAATTACCTCCTCAACCTTGTCGTCATTCGTACCAATCATCAGGGTAGAGTTGCCTTTCTTCAAAAAACCGCCTGTAGTAGCCAATTTTGTTACGCTGAAGCTGTTTTCATTCAGTACATCTGTCACACGGTTTCCATCATCGGAACTGACAATTGCATAAACTATCTTCATCTCAATCACCTCGTTGTCTTTCTTGGCAAATATATAAGCTGGTTCTATTATAAAGCATAATCGGGAAAAATAAAACAGCAAATCACAAAATAATTATCAATTTTCTGTTAATATCTAACAGTTCAGACGGCTCATCTTTTCTGCAAGCTTTCGATAAATCCATGTCTGCATCCATGGTTCCTTTGATGCATTGATCCCATCTTCTGTTAAAAACCAGCGCACTCCACTGTTTTCATCCTCTTTTTCATGCAGAACTGCGTCTTCATCCGCCTCCAGCAGATAGGTCACATTCAAATGAAGATGAGACGGCACATAGCTGCCATTCTTCATATGACCGGACACAGTCAGAATCTCAATGGAAAAGATGTCTTCCATGACAGGGCGCACAAAGCGAAGCCCGCTCTCTTCCATCGCCTCTTTCTCAGCCACCAGAAGCAGATTCTTTTCTCCATCCGCGTGACCGCCAAGCCAGGCCCATGAATCATAAATATTGTGATATGCCATCACAATCTTACTGCGCGCACGGTTTGTCACCCATGCAGAGGCAGTCATATGGGCATCTCTGCTTTCCCTCGTATACACCAGATCTCCCCGTTCCAGAAAATACAGAATCTGTTCCCTGTCTTTTTCTTCCTGTTCATTAAATGGTTTGTAATTCCTTAACGCCTCCCGTAAATCCATCCGTTTTTCCTCCAGCTGCCACTTTTTTTATTTTCCAGTCATACCTCGTCTTTTTTTGCTTATATATGGAATAAGACATTATTTAACGAGGATATTTCATGGATATAACAACATTTCACTTTTCAGATCATACTCCATACCCACCCGTTAAGGTAGACGGAAAAAACCCCCAGTATGCAGCCGCTATTCTTTCCAATATCGGTTCCTGCAATTCCGAGATGACCGCGGTCAGTCTTTACTTTTATAACAGCCTGATTACCAGGGAGCATTATCAGGAAATCGCCGAATGCTTTAACCGGATCAGTGTGGTAGAAATGCATCATCTCGATATCTTCGGCGAACTGGCATTGAAGCTGGGAACCGACCCGCGGTTATGGAGCTATAACAAAGGCCGTATGTATTACTGGTGCCCCGGATGCAATCAGTATCCAACTCAGATTAACGCGCTGCTCACCAATGCGCTCGCCGGGGAACTGGAGGCCCTCCGCAAGTACCATGCCCAATCCGAATGGATTGAAGACGGACACGTCCGGGCCATTTTAAACCGCATCATTGCGGATGAAGAACTCCATGTCCATATATTTCGTTCCCTTTTGACCGAGCTTTCCATGCCTGAAACGGCTCCGGCCGAATCCCAGGAGCAGACCTGCCCGGATCTTACATAATACGTTTCTTTGTTTCCTGATCCAGTCTGGCACGCAGTGCGGCCATCCTCCCATCTTCCTTAAAATAGGAGGCGCCGTACTGCAAATTAAATTCATAATCAAAGTCAGGGGGATTTATCCCCTGATTGTGCTGCAAAATGGTTTCCGCCTTATCAAGAGCCTTCACCAGATGAGCCTCAGGAGTACTGTTCTCATTATACTCCCTCCAGACCGCCATAAAATACTCACGTTCCTTTTCCGGGAGAAATGAAAACAACCGTTCCACAGACCGCAGCTCCCCGGCATGCTTCTGCTGCTCATCCGGCAGCAGAGCGGCAGAGATATCGCCGTCGTACAGTTCCCCCAGATCATGGATCAGACACATAAAAAGCACCCTTTTTCCATCCAGTTCAGGATAATCACCCAACAGCAGAGCGGCAAAGAGGGCCAGCCTCCAGCTGTGTTCCGCCGTACTCTCCTGTCTCCCTGTAGACCCCCACGCCGTGCGAAGTACATTTTTTAAAAGTTCTGTCTCCTTTATAAAATTCAGATATTGGTCGAGACGTTCCTCTCCCATCTGCTGATTCTCCATCAGTCATCCTCCATTCTGATTTCTACGCCCTCCTGATGCCTCTTCTCCATCTGATGCCGGTTCTTTCGATTTTCCACTGTATCGAAAATAATGGAAAAATCGTAGCCTTCCGGATAGAGTTCTTCCGCTGCAACCTGGAGTTTTATCCGTTTATGGTTAATCCAGATCTTCCGGTCCTGCAGCTGAACCTGGAGAACGCCCTTCTCGTTTACTGTTCTGCATACAATCCCCGTCTTTTTATCCGGCAGCACCAGGACGCTGTCACCAACCGCATATTTTACAGCCAGTTCCTTCTGGTGTCCCTTTTCCTCCTTCTGCTTCCGGATACGCGGGCCTTTCGGAAGAATGACGTTTTTCCTCTTTTTGCCCCCGCCTTCCTCCTGGAGCCGTTCCGGTTTCAGACTGCCATAGGCAGCCTGCTCCGCCCTTAAAAGCATGGCGTCCGGCATGCCTAATTTTTTAGCAATAAACAGAGCACAGCTTTCTCCCGCTTCCCCCTGCACCAGACGGTAAAGCGGCTGCAGAGTCTCCCGGTCAAACGCCATTCTCGCATTCTCAATTCCATCGGCGGCCTCCGCATATCCCTTCACTTCCGGGTAATGGGTCGTAACCAGGAACAGGCAGCCGCAATGCCTCAGACTCTCCAGTATGGCAATCGCAATGCCCATCCCTTCCGCGGGATCCGTACCGGATCCGAGTTCATCCAGAAGCACCAGACTCTCCGGTCCTGCTTTCTTCAAAATATCAAGTACGTTTGTAATATGGGCGGAAAACGTGGACAGATTCTCAGAGAGATTCTGCCCGTCTCCAATATCACACAGCACCAGATTATTCATACAGAGAACGGCTTCTTCACACGGTACATGGAGCCCGCACTGCGCCATAATACAGAACAGTCCAACCGTTTTCATCGTCACCGTCTTGCCTCCTGTATTCGGCCCTGTAATCACGACACCTTTCCCCCGTTCTCCGAGTTCGAAGCTTAAAGGTACCGCTTCTTCCCGACGCATCAGCGGGTGCCTTCCGTTTTTGATTCGGATGTTTCGTTCCGTGTTAATCTGCGGTTCTTTTGCGTCCATGGCAGCACTGAGCTTTCCTTTGGCAAAGATAAAGTCCAGTTTTTCAATCAGCCTTTTGTCGGCTTCAAAAACTTCCTGATTTTCCGCAATCATGGCTGTCAGTTCGTAGAGAATTCTTCTCGTTTCATTCTCTTCCTCAATCTTCAGCAGCTCCAGTTCGGAATTCAAAGAGGCAACCGCCTCCGGTTCAATAAACAGAGTCGCTCCCGTAGCAGACTTATCAATCACGCTTCCCGGCACTGATGACCGGTATTCCTTTTTCACAGGCAGGCACATCTTACCGTTGCGGCTCGTCACGTAATGATCTGCAAAACACACCTTCTTGCTTTTTAAGATCGAATCCGCTTTAGCCCGTACCTTTTCCTCCATACGAATCATATCCTGCCGCAGACTCTTCAGCAGGCGGCTGGCTCCATCTTCAACCCTGCCTCCTCTGACAGCTTCCGCAAGCTGTTCCCTCACATGCTCCAAAGGATCCAGTTCTTCATCATAACAGGCCAGACCTGTATTCAAGTATCTGCACCGGCTCAAAAAGTCCTTCAAACGTTTTACCGCCGTCAGCGTCATACCGACCGATTCCAGCTGCTCGGCTGTCAGACAGCCGTCCTGTCCGATAACGATTAAGATATCATCCACGTCACCCATCGAGGCAATCGGCGGCAGCCCCGCACTTTCTATGATCCGTCTCGCTTCTGACGTATCTTTCTGGCTTTTCCTCACATCGCCCTCGTACAGATACGGCTCAAGGTCTCGTATCTTCTCTTTTGCCGACTTTGTGCAGGCCAGTTCCTCCAGTTGTCTTACTATACGGTCAAATTCTAATGTATGAAATGTGTTGTTCATTGTTCTTTCTCCTGTCTTTTATTCCATTACTAATCAGTAAGCCAGGCAGCATCAGAAAAAGAGGGGAGAGCTTTTTGTGTCATGAAACCACTAAAAAACTGCAGGATCATAGAGCTGTCTATGTTCCTGCAGATAACGATTCATTCTTTACGTGTATATCACTGCCGCTCACATCTCTATGGTCCAAACAGGTACACAAAATAGAAGGAAGATTCTGCCCTGCAAAATCAATCTTCTCTCAGACTGTTCCTGTTCCCGCTATTCTCTTTCTATGCGCCATATTCAGATGCAATTAACAAACACACACTTCCAATCATTTTTATTTATCGTAACTATATCATGTCACCCTGCAAATGTCAACGGAATTTCCTTCCATCTTCGGCCCAGCAGGTTACGATTCGCGTAACGGTTTCCCATCCAGTACAGCCTCGGTCAGTCGTTCCCCCTCATAGCAAAGCTTTAATGAAAAGAACGGCTGGTTGTCCCGGAGCAATTTGAAAAAGATCAGATCGCCTTCCCACAGATTCAATTCCCCAATTCTGTCTTTTTTGATCCACTCCAGGCAACCTTCCCGGCATTCTCCGATGGTTCCTTCATAGCGGTCTGCCGTATACAGGCACATATACTCTTCCGGAAAACAGTCTGAGACAAACGTTATAAGGCCGCGAAAACGCCATCTTAACAGGGTAAGTCCGGTCTCTTCCCTCACCTCCCGAAGCAGGCATTCCTCCGGACTTTCCCCCTTTTCAAAATGACCGCCTACCCCCAGCCATTTATCGCGATTCATATCTCCTTCTTTTTTTACCCGGTGCAGCATCAGATAGCTGTCCTCACATTCAATATAGCAAAGGGTTGTAAAATTTGTATTTGGCATGAAATTTGGTACCTCTTCTAAAAAATTATTCTTCTGGATCCTCATCGTTCCAGAATTGACAAACGTACACGGTCTACCATGACAGAAGTATAGTCTACGGTGTTTAAATAATCCAGAATCTCCTGCTTCTTTCCGGAAATACAGTAATTCTTCGTGGTCAGCACTGCCTGCTTCGCGGTCTGATCCAGCAAATCCTTTATCGGTTCCACCGTTGTTGGAGCCTGGAAATACCGACCTTCGCTTCCCATACGAAGTCCCAGAGCATTCAGCAGCTTCGGCTGGGACAGCAGATATTCTAAATTCCCCAGATACTCCTGTTTTATCTCTTCATCTGTCATCTCCACACGGTCGTGTTCTCCTTCCCCCAGAATGCTCTTTCTGATCGTGAGACCGCCGCGGATCTCCCCGTCTTCGCTATAAATCTCCACCCAGTTCACCTGGACAGGCGCAGCAATCACTTCGGATACCGGTTTTTCCGCTCTTGCACTGAGCGATACATGTATGATGCTGGAATCCGGAAGCTCCTCCAGTTCTTCCATCAGTGCAGCTTTATCCTCCTCGCTCATCAGTCCATAGCCGTAACGGCTCGCGGTTACAGTCGTAAGGCGCTGGGGATCCTCGACTCCAATCGTTCCCCACTTGACATTCAGCCTGACATTAGGAGGAAGCCCTACATAGATGGGACCGCTGGTGTCCATGACCCCCATGTCAATTGCATAACGTCCAAAACCCAGATCCTTCAGGCTGGAATCATACACGGTTACATATGGCTGCGCTGTCTCATAATAAATTCTCATGTACTTTGTAAATTCATTCTCATACGCTGCATCATCCGATGTAAACAAGGGGCGCGGATCAAAACTGCAGAACTTCATCACCGGGTTAATAATCAGCAGCAGTACCGCGGCCGCCATAATAACTGCAAAGAGTGTGCGAAGGCTGATTCTCGTAATTCTTCTGTTAATCTGCCGTTCGATCTGCTTTTCCAGACCTGTGTCCTCCATGGCATTCCAATCCGGCAGTTCATTCAAGCCATCTGCCAGTTCATCAAAATCCTTCATGTTCTTCCACCTCCAATAACCTCATGACCTGTTTCTTTGCGCGTGACCGGATCTGCCGAACGTTCTCCTTCGTAATCCCCATGGACTTCCCAATCTCCTCGTCGCTCAAATGAAAATAGATCGAATCCAGCAGTACTTCCTTATAATGGACCGGGAGCTTCATAATCGCTTCCAGTAAAAGACGTCTCTCCTCATCCTGAATCAGTCCCTCCAGGGTATGATCTTCTTCCCTGAGAAGAGAGAAATCAAAGCGCCCCTCATCTACCAGCCGGTTACGCTTCTTCCACAGGTTAAAATACTCATTCTTCAAAACCCTGGTAAGCCAGTAACGCAGACTCCCGCCTCCCTCATAAGACAGCAGCGCTTTCAAAAATGTGGACTGCACCAGATCCTCTGCATCCGCCCGGTTGCCGGAAAGAGACAGCGCATAGACATAAAGCGGCCTGTAAAACTGCCTGTATACAGTTGTAAACTCATCCTGTTCCATGCCCATCCCCTCCTTCTGACTATAAAACAATTCCGGCGGATATTTGTGACACTTCGGGTGAAAAAAATTTAAATAATTAATTGGTAATTCTCGTATCCTCGTTCAGCCCTTCTTTTGTCTCTGGAACATCTCCCGCCGGCCCGGTCACTTCCAGAGAGATCACACAGTTTGTTTCTTTTCCGTCATAGAATACCGGAATCTGGTAAATCCCCTTCTCCTCCCAGTTACAGCCGCTCATAGAAAATGTGAATTTCGATAAATCATAGTCCTCTCCGGAAAAATAATTTTCCGCACTGATATCCGGTTCATGTCCAGCTATCGTCTCTGCATAAAACGTGGTTCTCGTCCCCTGATCAAACAGCGGATCGTTCTTTCCTGTCAGGCTTCCGTATAATGCCGCCGCAATAATCACCAGCACAATCGCGCTGAACAGTGTAATATGAATTTTTTTCATTTTTTCCTCCCTGCATTCCAAACGGTCCGAAACATCAGATCCCTGCTCCGGCCGAAAGTTCAGTGTTTTCATTATAAACATTTGCTTTACTGATGTAAAGTTTCGTGGTATATTTTTTAGGAACTGTCTGGAAAAACAAAAGAATATAAGAATTGAAGGTTATGAAAATGAATACGAACGCGATTCAATGGAAAAATGGTTTAAAAGACGGAATTCCCATCTGTCTCGGATACTTTGCAGTGTCCTTTACTTTCGGCATCATGGCCTCCGGCGCCGGTCTTTCTCCGTGGCAGGCCGTCGTCATGTCCTTTACGAATCTCACATCAGCGGGGCAATTCGCAGCGCTGGGAATTATCGTTGCGAAAGCGCCGTTTATGGAAATGGCGGCAGCACAATTTATCATCAATCTGCGTTATTGCCTCATGTCCTGCTCTCTTTCCCAGAAGCTGGACGATAAAACGCCATTTTTTCACCGTTTCCTGATTGGATACGGTGTTACCGATGAGATTTTCGGGGTCTCCGTCTGCAGACCCGGAAGGCTGAATCCATTCTTCAGCTATGGCCTGATTGCCGCTGCCGTGCCGGGATGGACTCTGGGTACGCTTCTCGGTGCAGTTTCCGGTGATTTCCTGCCTCCCCGGATTTTGAGTGCTTTAAATGTTGCTTTATATGGCATGTTTCTGGCTGTCATTATTCCTCCGGCTAAGGGAAACCGGATTCTGTCCGGAGTTATCCTGGTATCCATGGTATGCAGCCTGATCGCTGCAGTGACACCGGTTTTAAACACGATCTCATCGGGATTTAAAATCATCATTCTGACGCTTCTGATCGCAGGGGCGGCCGCTTATTTATTTCCGGTAAAAGAACCAGGGGAGGAACAGCATGAATAACCGTATTTACTTATATATACTTGTCATGGCGGGAGTCACCTATCTGATTCGTGTGCTCCCACTGACCCTCATAAGAAAAGAAATTAAAAACACTTATATCCGCTCATTTTTATATTATGTGCCGTATGTGACACTGTCGGTCATGACCTTCCCGGCAATCTTAACTGCCACGGCAAGTATCTGGTCCGCCGTAACAGCCCTGGTCATTGCTATTTTCCTGGCTTATAAAGGAAAAAGTCTGTTTATCGTCTCGCTGGCTGCATGCACGGCCGTATTCCTGACAGAATTATTTCTGTAAAGCCGGCCGTCTAAAAAGCTCAGCCCGGCCATTCAAAATAATGTTTTTCATGAATTCCTGCATGTGATATTCATCATCAAAGCTTACTTTTATCGATTCTTCTGTCCTTTCTCCTTCCCCATTGGAACAGCCGCTGCGTTCCCCGGAGTATTCCGGGAAAAGCATCAGGTACGGCTGTTCCGACACCGGATCAATCTCCTTCTGAATGGCTCGTATGGAGAACAGATACTCCCCCTGCCGTTCCGCCGACACCTTCATATAACTGATCTCACTCATGTTCAGCGACCAGGAAGACTGCTTTAGGTATGGGTATCTCTCTTCCAGAAACACAGGATGTTTCCGGTCTTCTTCTGCCAGAAATTCAAAAATCAGTTTCAGCGTCTCACCAGGTATCCGTGTATCGGGAGACAGAAGTGATAACTGACGAAACGTGACGGCGGCACCGGCAAGAAATCTGTCATCCACGCACTGAGTCCGGCAGATAGAATGAACAGCGTCCCGAACGGACGGACTTTTCAGCAGTGCAGCAATGGGGATATTCATTCGTTCCAGGGTTGGACGCTCCCGCATGGGCCGGCGGTTGTGATGATCTGACGAAGCTTTACAATGCCGTTCTGAAGAAATAATCAATCTGCACCTCCCCTTCCGTGTATACATACAATCCATACATCGGTATCGTACAGCACATAACCCGTCTGCCTCCCGGAATCAATATCTGATATCCGCGGTTGGACAGAATGCAGGCCGGCCGCTTTGATTTTGCACCGAATGAAATGTATTTTGCTGTTGTTTTCAGATCAAGCCACTGCTGATCGACGGCTCCTCTTGCCTTTAAAACCTCTTTTTTAGACCAGTCAAAATAAGTCCATGTCTGATTTTTCGGAGAACTGGAAATCTGCCTCGGCAGCGAGGGACTTTCACTGAGAAGTAGCGTTTCTTTATCTGTGTAGAAGGAAATCCCGCCTGTTTTCTTATCAATACGCAAAAGCAGTTTTCCAAACCTTACTTCTACCCTGCTTTTGTCTTCCCTGTAGTTCCATTTTACTCTGGATGCCGTTTCAATCTCTGACGGTATATCAGGAAGATGATCCGGCGCCTCCCCTGCAAAGCTGATACGAACCGTGTTCTCGGATACCGGAGTAATCCGAAGTACCCCGAAAGCATTTGTCAGCTCCAGACAGTCTCTATGGCCGGTCACCCAGCGAACCTCAGGATTTAACCGGGAATGTCCCAAAGGTCTCAGACTATTCGTGTCCGGAATCCCTCCAAATTCAGATTTTTCTATACGGTTTGCAGTGTTTTTCATCTTCTCTGCCCGCTTCTCGTCTATGGAATTCTGAACAACGATTCTCTTCGGTCCAATCCGGTTGCGGAGCTCCATCTCAAATTTCCCGTGGGATACCCGCTCCAGTTCCAGCTCCCTGTTGGTTTTAGGTTTCTCCTCACGCAAGCGCCTGACTGGCTGCTCCTGCCGCACCACAACGTATTTTTGCTTCTTTTCCTCCGATACGGTGACAGCAATCAAGTCTGTCAGCTTTCCGGTGTAAAGCACCGCCAGTTCATGAAGCGCTCTCGTAGCCGCCACATACAGCAGCCTTGCAAAGCCATCCTCTGCCGGATAGTTCCTGTCACTGGCATTAAAAAGAAGAACCGCATCAAATTCCAGACCTTTCGCATACTCAATCGGAAGAACCATGACTCCGCTTCCAAACTCTTCTGTCTCTGCATCAAATTCCCGGATTGCTGCTCTTTTCCTGAGTTCTTTCGATACTCTGCGTTCCTCCTCTTCGTCTCTGCAAATTACCGCAATTGTTTCATATCCATTCTTCTGCCATTGTAAGACAGTCTTCGCAGTCTCGAGAATCAGCTGTTCCTCATCCTTACACGCTGACTTTCGGACTTCATTTCCGTGACGGATAATCGGTTCAACCGGATAGATTGGGAAATTTCCGTGCTGCAGGATGTTCGTTGCAAAATCAGAGATCTCCACTGTATTGCGGTAGCTTTTTCTCAGCAGGCCGAAATAATCAAATTCTCCAGGAAGCATCAGGCTCCGGAGCTCCTCCCAGTCTGTCAGGCCATAGTCAAAATAGATATTCTGAGATACGTCTCCCATAATGGTGTACGTGCATTTACTAAGACAGTACTTTAATGCGCCGTAGGCCATCATGCCAAAGTCCTGAGCCTCATCGATCACCACATGGCTTGCCTCCTGGATGACTTCTGTCTCCTTGATTCGTTTGTACAGATATGCCAGCGCCGCCAAATCATAGAGATCAAACGCATGACCGGGTAAGGGAATCTGATTCCCCTTATTATTTTGCTCTGTCAGGAAGCTGTCATACAGTTCAAAAACAGAACCCTTCCACTCCCGTTTTCCAAAATAGGTCTGATAATACTTAAGAAGAGCCTTCTGTTCTTCCGGCGGATACGTATAGTATCTTCCGTATATCTCATTCTCCAGCTTTGCCATAAGATGTTCCGTCAGTTTGTCCAGCTTATCAGGAAGCGACAGGAAATCAAACTTATGAAGCAGCTCTTCAATTGAACTCCTGCTCATCAGCAGATGGTGCGTTTTCTCTGTATAGACATCTTCCCTCGGAATATGACTCCACTCATAACGCCGGCAAAAATCTTCCAGATCATGAAACCAGGAATAGTTGCCCTTTATACAGGCTGTTTTATTCTCCCGATCCAGTTTTTTTATGGTATACTTCTGATCATCCCAGTCCTCATACAGAAGACGTGTAAAAAGCTGTTCCATCGTCATCTGTGAAACCCCGTAAACATCCAGATCCGGCAGAATCCCAGTGATATAGTTCAAAAGAATCCGGTTGCTTCCAATAATGTAGAAATCCTTTGGCTGAAATTCCAGATCATAGTTGTAAAGAATATAGGAAATGCGGTGCATGGCCACAGTAGTCTTACCGGAACCGGCTCCTCCCTGTACAATGACATTATGCTGCGGTCTCTTACGGATGATCTCATTCTGCTCCTGCTGAATCGTTGCAATAATATCATTTAAAACCGTCCGTTTGTTTTTGGCAAGATATTTGGTCAGCAGTTCATCATTGGCCACGACGTCGGAATCATAAAAGTCCTTCAGTTCGTCCTGTTCGATTTCATAGGTGCGTTTCCTGGAGAGATCAATCTCAAATGCACCTTCTCCCTTTACCGAATACGTACATGGTCCAGGCGAACCTTCATAGTAAACCGATGCGATCGGCGCTCTCCAGTCGATTACGACCAGCTCCGCAGCGTCTTTTGTAATCGCCGCCTTTCCAATGTAGTAGCACTCTTTCTTTAACAAACTGGAATCAGTAAAATCAATTCTTCCGAAATACGGTTTTTTTCTGCATCGCTCCATACGGAGCAGTTCCTGCCGGACCTGCTGGAACCTGGCGTCGGTATTAAACCACAGCGCCAACCCTTCTTTATCCTCCGCATCGTAGATTTCTTTCAGTTCATGCAGCTCATCTGCAAGGTTCTGAACAGACGATTTTACCTGTTTTAAATTCCTGTCTGCAATGGCAAGGATTTCTGAAAGCGTCCTTCTTTCTTCCTCCAGGGTGACTCCCGGTATACGCTTTGTCTGTGACTGATTCATGCCTGTCTCCCTTCTTTTCCGTGCTATGGTTCACAGCCTACGTTACTGTCCACTACTATCTTAGCAAAAAAAAGAAAAAATGGTAGACTTGTAATAAAAAATTATGTATAATGGATAATGAAATGTGCCCTGAGAGATGTCAGGGCATTTCTTATATCTAAGAGACAGCGCTCCTGTGATTCCTGATCCGCTTTGTACGCAGCACTGTCCGTCCAGGCGGATCAGGAGCCACCTCTAATGACCTTCCGAGAAGGTATTAAAATCAAACAGACTCATCTGTTTTCCCATACCCGGATCGCGCTGTTTTCCTGCATTTTCCCGTTCTGTCACGTCCTCCGGAATATCCTTTAAAAACGGGGATGCTTCCTGCGATGTGATCAAAATCAGTTCTTCCTTTGCCCGGGTCATGCCGACATAGAACAGCCGCCTCTCTTCAGCCTCATCGATCTCCTGCCTGCCGCTCTCCAGCGGTATCAGCCCTTTTCTGACTCCGCACATCAGAACCACTGGAAATTCCAGGCCTTTTGATCCGTGAAGAGTCATAAGAGTTACAGAATCGGAAGTATACGTTTTGCCTCCGCACCGCTTTAAATCGCTTTCCTGTCCAAAGGTCAGATTATCCAGAAATTCCTGCATATTCTTATAGAAAACCGACATGGCGGCCAGCTTAGCCACCCCCTCTTCTTCCTGCAGGTTCATGTCCGAAATCCAGGCCTCCAGAACCTTCTGCGGCTTTTCCCTTTTTATCTTCTTCCGGTATGTCTCCGCCATCCCATCGAAAATCCCTTCGGATATGCCATCCTCCGGCAGCTTCCACAACAGCTTCAGGCTGAGACGGCGCGCCGCCCGATCCTCCGGATTTAAAAGTGCCTTGAAAAAGCAGATGGTTCCCCGCACAGCCGGCACCAGCAGGAAATCTTCCCTGCCGGCAACCACGTAAGGAATTCCTTCTTTTTTCAGGCATGTTTCCAGCAGCTCCGCCTGCCTGTTGGTACGGTACAGTACGGCAATCTCTGAGAAACTTCTTACTCTGTGCCCATCTCCCATTTCCTGATGCCCCTGTGCATCCAGCATATCGATACCACCGATCAGCCGGTTAATCTCTTTTGCCGCAAAGATATCCTCTGACATCTCACCGGCTGCTGTCACCAGACGCACCGGGACACCTTTCCGTTTCTGCGGAATCAGCCTCCGCTTCTGTCCCCTGTTTTGTGAAATGACATTGGAGGCTGCATCTAATATCTGCGGTGTAGAGCGGTAATTCTGTTCCAGACAGATCGTGGTCACGTTCGGCCAGTCTTCTTTTAGCTTTTCGAAGCATCTTTCGTCAGATCCCCGGAACGAATAGATCGCCTGATCAGGATCACCGATGACAAACAGCTCTCTCCCTCCCTTATTCCATTCCCGGATCAACCGGTACTGCACCGGGCTGATATCCTGAAATTCATCTACCAGCAAATAAGAAAATCCCTGACGAAGCGTTTTATTCTTTCCGTCCTCTTCGAAAAGATGGAGTGTTTCCAGAAGCAGATCGTCAAAATCCAAAATCCCCTGCTCCTTCAGCCTTTTCTGATATGCCTCATACGCCTCTTTCGGGCATGTCTCTGTTTGTTTCTCCAGTCCGCATTTCTCTGCGGAGATCTGCCGCAGAAACTGTCTGGCGGACAGATTCAGCTGCATTTCTGCAATAATCTCCTCTGCGGTATCCTTCATCTCCACTTCATCAGCCAGTGTAAATTCCATTCCTGATATTTTCAGTAAATCGTAGCAGATCGAATGGAACGTGCCGATTCTCATACGGCTCACAAAACGTTTTCCACCCAACTGCCCTTCCAGACGGCTGTGCATCTCCCTGGCTGCCTGATTGGTGAATGTAACTGCGGTCAGTTCCGTCGGCTTTACCCCTCTTTCCTTCAGAAGATGAAAGGCATGGGATACCAGTGTTTTTGTCTTTCCGGTTCCAGGCCCTGCAACAACATTTATGGCACGCCCAATAGCTGTCACTGCGGCTTCCTGCTGTAAATTCAGGCCGGGAGCCGGCTGGTCTGATTCCGGCTCCGCTTCTTTCCCATGGATCGCACCTTCTGCCGCTGCAGTGCGGACAGCAACGGCGGCGGAATCAGCGGCAACAGCAGCGGCAGTGCAATCGGCAACAACCGCGGCAGCCGTCTCCATGTGCGACAGTTCCGCCATCTCGGCACCTGTAAAGAGACTGAGCTGTCCATCGATTTCCTCCCGCTCCATCTGGTCAAATAAACGGATGGTACCGTATTCTCCGTCGTATCCCGGGAGGCGCTCTACTTTTCCTTCACGCAGCCTGCGGATTCCTTCCGCCGTCAGACGGCCGGAAACTTTCCGGATATCTTCGATCGGAAGCTCCCTTAAGATCGCAAATTCGGAGCCCAGCGCGGAAAGCATGTCACGGTACTGGTTTTCCACCTTCCGGCTGGCCGCCGAATGTCCGGTGGAAGCAGCAATCACCTCCGGCAGCGGAACCAGACTTTCGAATGCCTTCGCTCCCGGCAGCACGAAACCTTCTTCCCGGTCAGCCAGCTGCTCCACGCGATGCGATACGCCTATCGTCAGCTTCCGACCACAGACAGGGCATTTCCCGGAGTATTTTTCTGCTTCCAGAGGGCTTAAGCAAAGATGGCATTTTCGATGGCCGTCATAATGATACTTCCCTTCTTCCGGGAAGAATTCGATGGTTCCTGCCAATCCCTCGCCTGTCTGTATCGCCTTCTGAAGTCCTTGATAGGACAGCTCCATATCGAGCAAATTAGCTTCCCTGCCCAGCTTTGCCGGAGAATGAGCGTCGGAATTCGATACCAGCTGATAGCTGTCCAGCGCGGAAAGGCGCCAGTTCATGGGCGGATCAGAGGAAAGTCCCGTTTCCATGGCATGAATATACGGTGTCAAATCCTCATAGCATTCCTCTACCGTGTCAAACCCTGAAAATGCACCAAACAGGGAGAAATGCGGAGTCCAGATATGCGCCGGGATGTAGATGGATTCCGAGTTGAGTTCCAGCATGATTTCCAACAGATCATGGCAGTCCAGCCCCAGAATCGGGCGCCCATCGGAGTGAATATTGCCGATTGTCTCCAGCTTTCGTGACAGACACTCAGCCGCCTCCAGTCCTGGCAGAAGAATCACGCTATGTACCTTTCTAACCCTGTCATGTTTCTTGTAGATCGAACTGATTTCTCCAGTAATCACAAAGCGCGGCGTAACCGAAGCCCCCACCGTCTCATCCTTAATCCGGTATTCCTCTTTCAGCACGTAAAGCCCATCCTCCGCCGGCTCCAGCTTCTCCTCCAGCTCCTTGCGCCAGGCCGGATGGGTAAAGTCTCCGGTGCCGACAATGGAAATCCCTTTTCTCCTGGCCCATAAATCCAGGTATTCCGGTGTGCAGTCCCTGCTCGTTGCTCTCGAATATCTGGAATGAATATGTAAATCCGCAATATACATCATTTTTCACCTGCTTCTTATCAATATATGGTATATTATAGCCTTCTTTGGCGGACGGCGCAAGAAGGTTTCATGGTAGAAGTTCCCATGAAACAGAAGCGTGTAAAATAACACTGGCAAAACATGGCGATCTTTGATACAATAAAACTATTCTATGATAAAGGCGTGGATAATCGAATGAAAGCCTATATTCCTACATATTTAAAGAAACAAAATCGCACCACTGTGCTGGATCTTTTTTTAGAACATAAAGAGCTTACCCGTGCAGACGTTTCCAAATTGACCGGCATCAGTCTTCCTACTGTTTTAAAAATCGTGGATTTTTTACGTATGAAACAGATTCTTATTGATAAGCCGGATGCATTGACTCTTTCAGACAGTGGTCTGGGCAGAAAGAGTCAGCTGCTTCAGCTAAATGAAGATTCGTACAGTACCATTGGTATCTATTTTGAGGGAAACTATCTGCATGTTGGACTGATCAATTTGGCCTACTCAATTATTGACCAGAAAGCATTTCCCCTTAATTCCCTGAAAGTATCGGAAGACCATTTCTCGTCCCTTTCTTATATGCTTGTAGATACTGTTCGCTACTTATGTTCCCAGCATCCAACAACAGAAATTTTAGGGATTGGATTCGGTTTACCTGGAATAGTCGACTATCTGAATAAAAAGATTATGAAAAAGAATTACCAGTTCTTTATAGAATTTTATGATCTCTTTCCAGCTTTCAAGGAATTAAAAGAGTTCCCTCTGTTTATAGAAAATGATATTAACGCCGCATCACTTGGAGAAATTCTTCTTAGGAACCGATCCCACAATGGCAATCTTATCTATCTGTCTTTGGGAAGCGGCTTCGGAAGTGGCATTATTATTGACGGTGAAATCTGGCACGGGGCTAATAATTTTGCAGGTGATATCAGTAACTCCATTCTTGTCCTTCCGAAACCTTCATCTGCGGTATCTCCGGAAGACCTGCGGGTGGAAAAGAATGTATGTCTGGAAACACTGCAAAAACAATTTGATTTTGACATACGCTATAAAGAAACATGTGATGACCGGAAAAGGGAAAAGATCTGCCAGTACCTCAGCTATTATTTGATTCCGCTGGTAAATAATCTAAGCTATACTCTCGATATTTCAGATTTTGTGCTCGCAGGTCTTACCACGAATTTTTTAGGAAAGGAACTGTTTACTAAACTGGAAAAGGGTCTGGAAGCCCTCAGAACGCCTGCCATTCTGGGACCTGAAACACATATCATGCCGACCATCAGCGACAGCACTGGCATCGTCGGGGCCGCTGCAATCGCATTTTCCAACTGTCTGCCAAAGCTGCTGGAAGAAAATGTATAATTCAATACATCTCCTGTCAATCGAGTAGGAGGGAGTGATTAACTCCCGTCCTCTCACACCACCGTGCATACCGTTCGGTACACGGCGGTTTCAACGGTTGACGTGCACGGACTGATAGGCTGTGGCTAAATCATAATAGCCTCT
>NZ_JANFYJ010000290.1:0-305 GCF_024460495.1 Hungatella sp. SL.1.14
CAGGAACATAAAAATAGTGAATCTGCTGGAATGGGAAGAGGAATGGGAACAGGAAAGGGATCGGAATGGAGAAAGATAAAAAATTATACATGATAGGAAATGCTCATATTGATGTTGTCTGGCTCTGGCAGTGGCAGGAGGGGCTGCAGGAGGTAAAGGCAACTTTTAAATCTGTGCTGGACCGGATGAAAGAATACGACGACTTTATCTTTACCGGCAGTTCTGCCACCTATTATGAATGGGTGGAGGAAAATGATCCATCCATGTTTGAGGAGATCAGAAGCCGGGTGAAAGAGGGTAGATGG
>NZ_JANFYJ010000291.1:0-305 GCF_024460495.1 Hungatella sp. SL.1.14
GTGTGGACAAGATCGCAGGCCAGCTGGTCGACGCGGTCGTCATTGTTGCCGAACTTCGGGAAATCCCCTTCTACGATATAATCCACGACGATGCCGTTTTCATCACGCACGGTCTTTACCTTAGCGTATTTGATTGCGGATAAGGAGTCGGCCACTACGGATAAACCGGCGATACCGGTCGCAACCCAGCTGGTGACCTTTTTGTCGTGAAGTGCCATCTGGACACGCTCGTAGGAGTATTTGTCATGCATATAGTGAATGATGTTTAAGGTGTTGACATAAACGCGGGCCAGCCATCTCATCAT
>NZ_JANFYJ010000292.1:0-305 GCF_024460495.1 Hungatella sp. SL.1.14
GGAAAATTATGCGCGTTAAGAATTGCTAATGCCCTGCAAAGTCACAGGAAGGACCGGGGGAAGCGCCAGAGCCAGAGCAGGCGGCGGGTGCCGGACTGGCCGAAAACAGTAACGATGAATCCGTTTTATGAAGGAGAGTATACAGATGAGTGAGAACAGGATCGTATTTGCCACAGGCAATGCGGGAAAGATGAAGGAGATCCGGCTGATTCTGGCCGATCTGGGAACGGAGATTTTATCCATGAAGGAAGCCGGAGCGGATCCGGTGATCGTTGAGAACGGGAAAACGTTTGGGGAGAACGCGG
>NZ_JANFYJ010000293.1:0-305 GCF_024460495.1 Hungatella sp. SL.1.14
GTTTCCATCAAATCTGCCGCATACAGTCTTAAGTGTGATATTGCAGGTGGAAATTTGTTAGACAGTGCGTATTTCTTGAGAGCGATTATAGCAACCTGAAAAGGAATATCTCCCAGTAGTTCATACCACCAGTCCATCTGATCTCCCGTTGCCAGCAGGTTGTATTTTGGATATGATGTTTTTATCCGATCTGCAAATACGGCAAATTCCTTTGTGTTCATTCCTCTCCTCCTATTGACATCGCCCAGTTATACATCATTTCCCGGCTCTCGTTTTGCTTGTCCTGCTGTTTCCCTACAGGGCTG
>NZ_JANFYJ010000294.1:0-304 GCF_024460495.1 Hungatella sp. SL.1.14
AGAAAGGAAAGAGAGGGAAAAAAATGAAAAAAAGACAGGTAATGAGTTTGGTACTGGCAGGGGTTATGGCGGTCTCTTTAACTGCCTGCGGCGGAGGAACCGGGGGAACAGCTGATAAGGCAGAATCCGGACAGACGGAGGCAGGAAAAGCCGAGGCTTCTTCCAAATCCGGGGAGAGCGTACCGCTTCGCTGGCTGACGACGGGCGACGCGGCGGCAAAGGCGATCAAAGCCGATAACAGAATAGTGGCAGCCATCAATGAAAAGCTGGGAATCAATCTGACTGTGGAGATTGTACCGGAGGC
>NZ_JANFYJ010000295.1:0-304 GCF_024460495.1 Hungatella sp. SL.1.14
CTGGATAATGCAGTTGTGCGTGTTTACCGTAATGATATTACCGGCAACGGCATTATCCAGGGTGACAAAAAGCTAATTGCCATCGTTGGGATGGAAGATACCATTGTCGTAGATACAAAAGACGCCACTTTAATCTGCGCGAAAGACAGCGCTGGAGACATTAAAAAGGTGACGGAAAACTTAAAAATATGCAACAGAAATGAATATATCTAATTATAACTAATCACAGCTAACTATAGTCAATCATAACCAACCACAAGGAGAACCAGCAATCATGAAAAACGTATTAATCACAGGAATCACA
>NZ_JANFYJ010000296.1:0-304 GCF_024460495.1 Hungatella sp. SL.1.14
CCCTCCTCCTCCGGATATGCCCTGCTTCCATCCTTGCGGAACAGTCTGGTCAGTGATGCTTCCCGTGATACCGCCTGAATCGTACAGTCTGTTTTTCCCTGCGGCCCGGCAAGGGTCACTGCAAATTCCATCATTGCCTCCGCGTTCTCCACATGAGGATGCTTTACCGCCTCCAGCGCGCCGTTCACTGAAACCGGCTGTTCAAATGAGACCATAATGTCCTGTCTCTGTGTCTTTTCCCAATAGTCAAAGATAAACACATCAAATAAGAAGTTCATGGATACCAGAGTCGCTGTGATCATAT
>NZ_JANFYJ010000297.1:0-304 GCF_024460495.1 Hungatella sp. SL.1.14
GGAAAAGCTCCTGATCCTCCGCCGTCTCGGAATAGAGGCCGGCCGGCAGCATTTCATAGGGAGAGGCACAGGCCATTAAGTCTCTCACATACTCGCCGTACAGGCGGATCCCCTCTTCCACAGCATTTTATCGGGATGGGAATCCAACAGCCGGCACAGCAGCACAAGGGCCGTGACCGGAACATGCTCCCTGGCCTGGTGATTATAGAGGACGATATCGCGATGGGTCTCATCCCTGTAGAAGAACCCGCGCAGCCCTGTCTCTGATGAGTCCTTCTCCTGGCAGTCCAGAAGTTTTCTTCCA
>NZ_JANFYJ010000298.1:0-304 GCF_024460495.1 Hungatella sp. SL.1.14
CCGGCGGTTCTCACAGCCTGTCCGCCCTCTCTCTCCGGTACTGCCGCTGTCATTCGCTGCCCCTGGCCGTCTTCCTGCGCCTGCCGCTGTCTGGAATGTGTTTCGCGCATCGTCGGTTTTATCACCGGCGCCGGTACCGGGGCCTTTCCATCCGGCGTTCCCGGAGTCCATTCTTCTGGCCGCATCCATCCCTTTCCTCATCTGGTTCCTGGCCTCATCGAGCGCAAAATTCACCGTATCTGAAATCGTTCTGTTTAATTGTTTAAAATCCATGGAATGTATGGCATCCTGCACGGAATCCCTG
>NZ_JANFYJ010000299.1:0-304 GCF_024460495.1 Hungatella sp. SL.1.14
CGGCATCATGATAAAAGCCATGGTCCCAAAGAACAGACAGACTCCCAGCGGCATCACCGCCTCCGTCCCGTCCCGGGCCTTATCATAATATGCTGTTATTGTTTTCGTATGGTAAATGCGCCTGATATAGGCTGCGAGATGGCAAAAACGCTCATGAAAGCTCCCTTTTACCATCATCTTCAGAAAGGACCAGAAGGCCCCGATCAGAAATCCCAGACCATTCGCCGAAGCTCCGCCGGCAAAGCCTGAGTAGCCGCAGATTAATGCAGCCAGCTTGATATCTCCCGCTCCAATCATGCGGCAG